>JBILJV010000051.1:0-16352 GCA_044377005.1 Bacteroidia bacterium | reverse complement strand
ATGGTACATGTTGATGTACCATAAGAAATGTTTTTTTTATTTTTAAACAATAAATAAGTTATCTTTTAAAATATTTTGGGTCATAGTATTAAATACCTTGTTGATAATTTATAAATTTTTTAAAAATAGATGGGTCAAAAAAGGAAATAGTGAGATTATTAAATGAAATTAATGGCAAAGTCTCTTTTAAATCTAAAAAAATGCTTGAAATGTTCTATATCATCCACCAAAAATTCCTTATTTTTGCGATTTAATAATGCAAGAGCAAATCGTAATTTTAGACTTTGGTTCTCAATACACCCAATTAATAGCAAGACGCGTTAGGGAGTTAAATGTTTATTGTGAAATACATCCATATAATCACATCGGCAAAATTTCACCTTCAGTAAAGGGTATAATTTTGTCTGGAAGTCCTGCTTCTGTTCGTGATAAAGAGGCTCCCCAAATTGATTTAACTCAATTTATTGGTAAATATCCTGTTCTTGGTGTTTGCTATGGTGCTCAATATATAGCACAACAATTGGGTGGAGTAGTAGCTGCAAGCGATCACAGAGAGTATGGTAGAGCAATTTTAAAAGTGTCTAGTGACAATCTTTTAACTAAAGGTTTAAGCCAAGAAACTCAAGTTTGGATGAGTCATGGTGATACTATTATGGAATTGCCAAGTAATGCTAAATTAATAGCACAAACAGATTCAATCAAAAATGCCGCTTACCGTTTAATAGATTCTGAAACCTATTGTATTCAGTTTCACCCTGAAGTAACCCACTCAACGGAAGGGAAACACTTATTAAAGAATTTTATAGTTGATATTTGTGGATGTGAACAAGATTGGACTCCACAAAATTTTATACATGAAACAGTAGAAAAGCTAAAAAATCAATTAGGTGACGATAAAGTTATATTAGGTTTGTCGGGCGGAGTAGATAGCAGTGTTGCGGCGGCTTTATTACATCAAGCAATCGGTAAAAACCTACTTTGTATATTTATTGACAACGGTTTGTTAAGATTGAATGAATTTCACGAAGTTTTGGAATCATATAAACAAATGGAATTGAATGTTACTGGTGTTGATGCTACAAACGAATTTTATAGTGCACTAGATAATATCAGTGAGCCGGAAGCCAAGAGAAAAGCAATTGGCAAAGTATTTGTTGATGTATTTGAGCGAGTGTCTCACACTATAGAAGGCGCTAAATGGTTGGGTCAAGGAACTATTTATCCAGATGTCATTGAATCTGTTTCTGTAAAAGGACCTTCAGCAACAATTAAGTCGCACCATAATGTGGGAGGATTGCCTGAAAAAATGCATTTAAAAATTGTAGAACCGTTAAGGTCTTTGTTCAAAGATGAAGTTAGGAATGTAGGGGCAGCATTAGGTGTTCCTGCCAATATTTTAGCAAGACATCCATTCCCAGGGCCAGGATTGGCCATTCGTATTATTGATGACATTACGCCTCAAAAAGTAAGTATCCTTCAGCAATCGGATGCTATTTTTATTAATACACTAAAAGAAAAAGGATGGTATGATAAAATATGGCAAGCAGGTGCAATTTTCTTACCTGTAAGAAGTGTAGGTGTAATGGGAGATGAAAGAACATACGAGAATGTAATTTGCTTGAGAGCGGTAACTTCTGTTGATGGAATGACTGCGGATTGGGTTCACATTCCTTATGAAATATTAGCAGAAATTAGCAATAAAATAATTAATCGTGTAAAAGGGATTAATAGAGTTGTGTACGATATTAGTTCAAAACCACCTGCGACAATAGAATGGGAATAAAAGTATATATATCAATCTTTGTATTTATTTTTGGTTTATCTCTAAAAGCCAATAACAATTTGGTTTTAAAAGATGACAAACCTTTTCAAAAATCTTATAAAGTATTGATAATGCTCCCTTTTTGTGTTAATTCTCCAGACAAAGGAAGAGTCAGAGAAAAGATGCTTGATTATTATGAAGGAGTAGAAATTGCTATCGAGGAACTTAAAAAATACCAACTCAAATTGGAAATTGAAGTTGTAGATACTAAAGGCGATAGTATGGAAGTTATTCGTATTTTATCTAATCCTAATTTTCAAAATTTGGACTTAATAATAGGCCCCGTTTTTGACAATGAGTTTGTTGAAGTTGAGAAATTCTGTTCTGTCTATAAAATTCCTTTAATTTCTCCATTGCGCTACTATCCTAAAAAAAATGGAGGAGAATTTCCTTTAATTAATTTTGTTTCTTTAGACAGTTTGCAATACATTTACACAGGTCAACATGCAGCAAATGCATTTAAAAATTTTCAAGTTGTTGTTTATGATGAATTGGCATTAACTTCTAAAGGTGTTGGTTCCAGAAATTTTAAAAAAGGCTACGAATTGGCCAATAAATCCAAAACCTGTACTGTCGTTGATGGTAAAATTAATACAATAGAATCGGTATGGAATAAAAAAGACTCTTTATTAATTTTTTATACAGGAAAAAGTGCTAGAACTTGTTCAAATGCAATCAGTAAAAATGGTAATTCGAAATGGGTTGTCGCTGGCCCTGCTGATTGGCTCGACATAGATCGTGTTGATTACAACGTGTTTAATGGGGTTTATTTTTACGACACTTATTCTGTGCCTATGAATGATACTATTTACAAACAATTCAGACTTAATTATCGCGAAAACTATGGCGGAGACCCTAGTAGATATACTTTCATTGGTTATGATCAATTTTTGTTTATTGCCATGTCATTAGGGGCATTTGATGTTAATTTCTATAACCACATTATTGGTCGTTCTTTTAATTATACGCATACTTCTTTCAAATTTGTTAAAAGAGGTAATCTAATTGAGAATGCAGGAACTAACTTATTTTATTACAAAGATTACCAATTTTACAAAGCATATTGGCGTTATTAAAACCTTTTCAGAAAATTGTAATTACCCAATTACTACAAGGTTATAACTATCAAGAACCTTTTCATGTTTACTTTCATAAGCAATGTAAACATCACAGTCAGTGGGGGAGTCGTGACCGTAAAATATACAAACATTATTGTTATCAATACTTTCGATTAGGATTCATAGTGAAGCAACAACCTATTGAATATTGTATTGATTTAATCGTCAATAACGAATTGAATATAATTAATACAGAATCTATATTTCCATACCGTGAAATAATCTCACCTTCCGTTGATTTTGAGAGTTGGATAAAACATTTGTCGAAACAAAGTCCAGTATTTGTTGTCGTGAGGGAGGGTAAAAAAGAAAATGTATTGAATTGGTTAAATCTCAAGGAGATTGAATTTGATGTGATTGATACTCACACTTTAAAATTACCTGCAGATACAAAATGCAATGAATTGGTTGAAAAGGGTTGGGTTTGGATTATGGATTTAGCTTCTCAAATGGTGGTGAATTCTATTGAGATAAAGGATAATCAAAGGGTTTGGGATTGTTGTTCGGGAGCGGGCGGAAAAGCTTTGTTGTTGACTCAAAAGTTTCCCAAAATAGCATTGATTTGCTCTGATGTAAGAGTTTCTATTTTAGAAAATTTAAGAGATAGATTTTCGCAATTAAGGTTAAGTATTCCGCATATTGAGCTTATCGATTTAAATGAAAAAAGTCACGTAAACCAAATGGTAGATGTAATAATAGCAGATGTGCCATGTTCAGGTAGTGGGACTTGGGGACGTCATCCGGAATCATTACAATCATTCAGTTTAAATACACCGTTGATGTATGCCAATAAACAAAGACAAATAGTGAAAAATGCACTTAATCAACTTAATACCAATGGCGTATTTTACTATATTACTTGTTCTGTTTTTAAATCAGAAAATGAAGACAATGTTGCTTTTTTTGAAAAAGAATTTGGGCTTACACTTTTAACTCAACAAGCCTATTACAATACAGCCCACTCTTCCGACTATTTGTTTATGGCGCATTTTGTAAAGAATTAGTTGACATAAAATTTCAAAAAATATTTATTATTCACTAAATTTGTGAAGATGCGAATTAGTCTTCTGTTTATTAGTCTTCTGTTTATTATGCCTTTGTTTTCGCAAAACAATGAGGATGAAAAATTGGCGGCTCAGTATTTTTCTGAAAAACAATACGATAAGGCGGTAGATATCTATGAAGATTTATTGAGAAAACAGCCTGAATCAATGTATTATTATGAAAATTTAATGCAATGTTATGTGGTTTTAAAAGATTTTAAAAGTGCAGAAAAATTAGCAGACAAAAGGTTCAAGAAATATCCATTTAATTATTCTTACCAAGTTGATAAAGCTTATTTGTATCAGCTTCAAAATAACTCTGAGGAGAGAGATAAAGTGCTTAATGAACTATTAACTGTTAAATTTAATACTATTGAATTAACAGATAATATCGCAAATGGACTCATCAAAAGAAAGTTTTTTGATGCCGCCATTCAAGTCTATCTAAAGGCAAGGAAACAATTGAATCAAGGTCAACTTTATGTATTTGAATTAAGTGAATTGTATTTTTATAAAGGGGCTTTAAAAGAAGCTTCTGTTGAATTGGTTTCTCTACTTTCTGACAATGAGTTTATTTTACAAGAGGTAAAAAATAAATTTGCTATTGCTTTCAAAAATGAGGTAGACTATGATATTCTTATTCAGGTTGTGATGTCTGATTTACAAAAAACTCCCAATTTGTTGACTTTAAATGATGTATTAATTTGGGCTTACATTCAAAAGAAAGATTGGAATGGTGCATTTATTCAAAGTAAAGCCGTTGACAAAAGACTTAAAGAAGAAGGATTGTGGGTCATGAATTTGGCAAGTGTGCTCATGCAAAATGAAATTTTCACTGAAGCAATTAATTGTTACTCATACATTAAAACATTAGGTAAGGAAAAAAGGTATTATTCTCAAGCCCAACAAGGTATTCTTTATTGTGGAATGTTACAATTGAAACAAGATCAAATTGTTGATAAAGAAAGATTAATGCTGTTGGAGAATGAATTTATAGAGTACATTAACTTAAATGGTAAAAATTGGCATACAGCACAACAAATGAAAGATTTGGCTGAATTGTACATATATCATTTACACGATTTAAGTAAAGGAATTGATTTTTTAAAGCAAGTTTTGGTATTACCTGGAGTTAATACACGTTTATTGTCAGAAAGTAAACTAGGTTTGGGAGATGCCTATTTGATGACAGGAGATAATTGGGAGGCAGATTTAATGTATAAACAAGTTGAGAAAACTTTCCAAAATGATGTTTTAGGGCAAGAGGCAAAATTCAGATATGCAAGACTTTGTTATTTCAGAGGAGAGTTTGAATGGGCTCAAGTTCAGCTTGATGTATTAAAAGAAGCGACAACACAATTGATTAGTAATAATGCCATGCGTTTGTGGTTGATTATTCAAGACAATGTCGGTTTGGATAGCACCGATGAAGCTTTAAAATTGTATTCAAATGCTGAATTATTGATGTTTCAGAATAAATATACAAATGCATTACAACAATTAGAAGAAATATCAATAGTCTTTCCTAATCATACCCTAGCTGATGAAATTCTTTTTCTAAAGGGATTAATTAAAGAAAAGATGGGTAATTATAAAGAAGCAGAAGCTATTTACTCAACATTAATTAAGGATTTTAGTACAGATATTTTGTCAGATAATGCCCTATTAAATTTAGCTAAACTATATGAGTTTAAACTTCAAGATACAGCAAAAGCTAAGCAAATGTATGAATTTTTGATAATGAACTACACTGGATCAATTTATATTAATGAAGCTAGGTTGAGGTTCCGTTATTTGAGGGGAGATATAAAAAACGAAAAAATAGACGCTTATTGGGATTAAATAATCGCAACGTTTTATTCTTTCATTGTCTTAATCAATTTTAATTTCTACTAATTTAAAGATATATATGCTTATTTCTTAATAATAACAAGTTTTATAAAGAGCTTTTATAAAAGTAAAATGCCACATATTTATATGGTATTCATTTGATAAAAATAGATTGACTTTTAAGTCAAGAAAAGTTAGTATTGTTAAGATAAAGGTTTGTTTTATCAAGGTTTCGATTGTATTTTTGAATCATTATGTTTGGAAATATTTCTCAAATTCTTGAAATGAAAAAAAAGGCCGATGAAATGAAGACAAGATTAAATTCTGTTAGCATCTCAGAAACCTTAAATGGTGTAACAGTTCAATGTAATGGCACCAAAAAAATAACGAGTATTCAAATTTCAGACGAGTTGATGCTGGATAAAAATAAACTTCAAATTGTTTTAAATGAGGCTATCAATAAGGCATTAGAGAAAGCAGACCAAGTTTCCAAAGAAGAATTAGCTCAATTGACAAGTGGATTAGGGCCTTTGGCGGGTTTATTTAAATAAGATACACTTATAAGCTTATGATAAATATCAATTTCTTTTCACTTAATTCCTCATCTATCTTTGCACAATATATGAAATATACATTAATAACTCTAATGAGTTTGTTTTTATTGGGTTGCCAATCAACTTCCAAAACATCAAATATTGATGTTGAAACGTTTAATACTGCTATTACCCAAGAATCTAATATTCAATTAGTCGATGTTCGAACTTCAGAAGAGTTTTTATCTGGGCATATAAAAAATGCAAAAAACATAGATGTTAATGGTCCTAATTTTGAAGCTGAAGTCGCTTCTTTATACAAAGACATACCTGTTTATGTTTATTGTCACTCTGGCTCAAGAAGTGCCGATGCTGCTAATCAATTATCAAAAATGGGCTTTAAGCAAGTTGTTAATTTAATTGGAGGCATTATGGCTTGGAAAAATAGTAACATGCCAGTTGTAGAATCTGTGGCAAAACCAGTTTCCAGTCAAACACACAACAGTGATGATGTTGAAAGTTTTAGAAAAGATATTAAAGGAGATAAATTGGTATTAGTCGATTTCAGTGCAGTTTGGTGTCCTCCATGTCAAAAAATGAAACCATATGTTGAGTATTTCAAAGAAACCCGTAAAGATGATGTTATCATTTATACCATTGATACTGATAAAGAACCAGAAATATCAAAGGAATATAATATTCAATCTTTGCCTACTATTATGATGTTTAAAAACAACAAAATGGTTTATCAAAATATTGGATACATGAGCGAAGAAGATTTAAGTAACGCAATTAATCAAAACAAATAACCTTAAAAAAAATACCATGTCAGTTCAATTATCAGATGATACAAAATTCAATCAGGATTTATCACAACATGAAAAAGTGGTTGTAAAATATTACGCCGATTGGTGTGGAAGTTGTAAATTATTTTCTCCCAAATTCAAAAGATTAAGCGATGATGAAAGATTTAAAGACATTACATTTTTAGATATTAATGCTGAAAAAAATCCAGATTCACGTAAAGCAGCCTCAGTTGACACACTTCCTTATTTTGCCGTTTTTAAAAATGGAGTATTGGTAGACAGAGTTAGCACTACTAAAGAGGAGGTGTTTTTAGACTTATTAAGCAAATTATCTTAATACTATGAATATTTCTATTATCAAAAAAATAGTTGAATCTTATACAATTGAGCAATTACAATTGGCCGAAGAAGCTTTGTTGAATGAGCAAAAGCCAGAAATTGAAATTGAAGGTGTAGATGAAGGTGAACAGTTAACACATACCTTAGCTGCTATATTTTGTAAACAACAAATGTTAGAGTCAGATATTTCAATTAATCAAGCTGTTAGACTATATTCCCAAAGGGTTAGAGATTCTATTTCTTAATTATTAACAACGCTTAATTAAGATTGCCTTGTTCTGAAAAAAGTTGACTCGTTTTAAAATTCTAATTAAATTAAAAAAACCTCGGAAGAATAACTTTCGAGGTTTTTTTTACCTTTTTAATTTCGCCATTTCGTGATTTAGATGAGGTCTTTGATTGTAATTAAATACATTAGCGTAAACTATCAATTTAGATTTTCTTAAAGTCTTGGATTTGTCATTTAAAATTTAAGCATAAAAAAAGGCTGTCAATTATTTGACAGCCTTTTTATTAAGATTTTTGTGAATTATTGAATGTTCATTTTTTTAGTAACAGAGTGAGTAGCAGTTTTAACTGTGTAGAAATAGATTCCTGAGTTTAATCCGTTGCCATCAATTGTTAAAGAATGGTTTCCTGCATTCAATTGATTGAATGTTGTAGATTTTATAACTTGACCAGAAATATTAGTTATTTCTAAAGTTACATCAGATTCATTATCTAACCAAATGATAACTTCCGATTCATTAGTGAAAGGATTTGGTTGGTTTTGAGAAACGATGAAAACTTCTTTGTTAGCATTAAATGATTTAACATTTGCGTTCCAAATTTGACCTATTGAACCATCTAATATTTTAGCAGTTGGAACTGCAACGTACATGATTTTGTTAAGAGCAACAGGGTGGTTATTATCTCTAGTGCTATTGTTTTGTAAGTTTGTACCTGCTAAAGCATCCATTTGGAATACGATGTGTACAAAATCATTTGCAGTACGAGCTATACATGCAAATTCTTCTTCTTGACCTTGTTTTTGAGTAATGTCTTGAGGAGTTGACCAATTATTTCCACCATCCGTTGAGTGAACTAACATAATGTCTCTTAAGTTCAAGTTATTTATATCAACGTCTTGTTCAAGTGGATAAGAGAAAGTAACATAGATGTTACCATTGTTATCTAAACCAGCAGAAGGCATGTGTAACATTGCAGTATTACCTAAACGGCCAACAGAGGTAATATTGTTTTGAATAAGTGTTTGAGGGACTTGTCCATTAGCATCTAATGCATTGGTATTTCCTGCAGAGATATTTATTTCGCCATTTTTGTCTCTATCAAATTGAGAACCAGAAGCAATAAGTGTTGATTGTTTATTAATTTCATTCCAATATCCTAATAGAGATGTTCCTGGAAAGAAAGAGTATGAATCATCAGTTGTATCAGTATCTAAAACTCTTGTAACACCCCAAAAAGCATGAACATTACCGTTTTTATCTATTAAAACATCAACCGAACCATCACAAACAAATGGGGTATCTGTCATTAATTTTTTAGAATCATATGGAGCATATTTGAATGAGTCAGCAATAATTAAATTAAAAGTTGCACCATTGTCAGTAGATTTAAATACCATAACGTCATGTAAAGCTTTACCAGTAATGATTGCTACAATTGAATCTCTAACATCTATTGAATATACATCTCCTCCACCCGAAATTACTCTATCGCCATTATATCCATTAAAAGTTTTATAGTTTGAAAATAAAAATTCGAATGAATTGCCATTTCCATATGGTACATTAATGTTTAATGTATCTAATGTATTATGATAGTTAATGTCATATTCGAAAATATTACCGTCACCATAAGGAGGTATAATTTCTAATGAATCAATACCCATAAATTTAAATCTTTTTGATAAAACAAAAGTTGAATCATTAACAACCTCTGATATTAATACATTATTTACATTATTTGGGTCACTTTTCAACACCACATTAGAACCTTTAATTATGTTTTTAACAGGATTTGTAATAATTAAAGTATCATTAAGACTATCAATAAATGAGGTTGATACATGTTTAGATGTTAAAGAAAATGAAATTGGATTAACAACATCATTACTATTAGTAACTTTAAAATTAATAACGGAATTTGCACTTACAGTAAAATTAGCAAAATAATCCAAGTTATTATTTGTTGAGTTATTTAATTTAATATTTTGATAATTACCGTTTTTATATCCATTACCACTTGTTAATTTTCCATATAATGGTTTGTTTGTTACTGTTAACATACTATCATTAATAACATTATTAACAACACAATTATTATAAAATCCATTTTTATTTTTACCAATCACTTTAGAACCTGTTAATATTAAATTAGATTGTTTTTTGTGTTTTATAGTATCATTAGTAAAATTAACTTTTGAAATTACATTACTAGATGAATTATAAAGTGTAATTTGATCATTGTTATTATAAAGACTGTTGTCACCATTAAGTTGAAAATCATTAATTTTCCCGTTAATTACTTTAAAGTTAGCAATACCGTTCTTTTTGTTACCATTATTTTTAATTGGAATATTTGTATATAATCCGTCAATATATGATTGACCGTCATTTGTAATACTTCCATAAACTTCCCAATTATTACCTCCATTTGTAGATCTTGAATAAACCATTGGGGCATATACACCATTAATAAAAGGTGCTCTAGGTTCTCCTGGTTGTGAAGAATCGGCATAACTTGCAATACAGTGAAAATAATTGCCACTGTTAACCACTCTTCCCCAAATTGGGCGTTTCAAAGGTTGACTTAAAACTAATGGTTTGCTAGTCCAAGAATTACTTCCTATTGATGCATTTTCTGATAAAACAAATCCACCATCAGCAGCACTATGAGCCATTGTCCATTCTTTAGAGCCGTTTATACCTATTGATGGCCAACCTAATCTAGTATTTTCGATTCTTGGTGTAGCACTTGGTGTAGGGTTAAACCAACCAGTACCATTATAATGATTATAACCAGTACCTCTTGTAGCAAAAGATTCATCGCTTGAAGTTGTCCAAACTGCAGAAACTTTACCATCTGGTAACAATTGTATTCTACGACCCATACTAGCATTAGTTTGTAAATCGTAATAAGTTGATCCTAGTTCAATGAAACTGTATGTCGATGCATTTCTTTTAGCTGAGGTTTGAACGTTAGAAGTTAAAGTTTTTGTGTTTCCAGGTGTGGAAATACTTGCGGCGTTTTTACTTTCATGGGAAGTGTTAGAACTTTGGATAGAGACTTCAACAGAAGCTTGATTTGATTGTTTTTTAATTTGGTTTGTATTCATGTTTTGTGAATACGACCAAAATGGAATAACAAGAGATAAAATAAGTATATTTTTCTTCATAAGAATATTTAAATAGGTTGTAAATATAATAATTAATTAATAAATAATAAAAAATAATTGCAATTTTGTACTTCAATGTGTTTTTATGTCAACGTAAATATTGAAAAAGAGAAACTTAAGAAAAATCTTCCTTTTGTTAAAAAAATAAATTCTAACTTAAATGGAAGTTCATTGACGCAAAATGAGTTATCGGCATTTACTTTTCCAGAATTACCAATTCTCTTTTTTGAACAAGATGATTATGTTATTTCGGATTTTAAATGGGGTTTGATTCCTGAATGGGTGAATCCAAATGACATGAATGAATTCAGAAAGAATACACTTAATGCTAGAATAGAAACTATTGAAGAAAAAAAATCGTTTCAAAATTATAGCCATCAAAAGGGGATATTAATGATTAATGGTTTTTATGAATGGCAACACATAGGAAAATTCAAAAATAAGTATTACATTCACTCATCTTCTCAAGATTTAATTTATGTTGCAGTTATTCATAATACATATTTATTTGAAAATGAAGAAATTAACACTTTTTCTATGATTACAACTAAGGCCAATGAGTTGATGTCGGAAATTCACAATACAAAAAAAAGAATGCCTCTATTGCTAAATAAATCTTTCATTCAAAATTGGCTTAATCCTAAATTTAGCATTAATGACATATTGATTGATGTTAAATCAAACTTGAATAATGATATAGAAGCTGAATTGATTAGTAAACCCATGGAACAAATGAGCTTATTTTAGAGGGTATTAATTCAGGTTTTTAATTTTTTTTATTTCATTAACCTTTAAGATTTTAACGGTTAGTTCAATAAGAAGTTCTCCTTTAGTTCGACCAACATTGTCTACTCCTTTGAAACATAAATCATAATATTTAATATACCCTAAAATAATTTCAATGTCTTCTTTGCTGTATAATTGAATTGAATTCAAATAATCATTGTAGAAAAAAGGTGAGATATTAAGCGCTTTACATGCTTCGTCTTTAGTTTTGTTTCTATAATCATACAATTGATAAATCTTTCCAAAATAGTTGTTTAACACACCTAAACCCATAAATATAGAATCTAATTTTGATTCGTTTTCAGCAAAGTAATTGGCAATTTGAATTGATTTATTAAAATTTTTAGAGCCTATCGCTTTTTGTAATTCAAAAAAATTGAATTCTTTACTGATACCAATGTTTTGTTCAACATGGTGAACGTTTACAATTGGTAATTCTTTCGGTAGGTTGATAAACATTTTGTTTATTTCTGATTTTAACTTAATTAAATCATTTCCAACAAAATTACAGATTAGTTCAGTCGCTTTAGGGTCTATTGATTTACCTTTTGCAGCAATAAAATTAGTAATCCATTGCGGAATTTCGTAATCTTTTACTGGATCAGCAGTTAATAAAACATGCTGATTAAGTAATTTTGATAATGAAGATCTACCATCAATTTTTTTATTTTTATGGGCAATACATAGAATTGTTTGATTGAAAGGGCTTTTAAAATAATCAACCAAATGATCCCAATCTTTAATACTTTGAGCTTCTTTAACAATAATCAATTGATATTCACTCATCATTGGAAATCTCCTACAAGCCATTTTTAATTCAATAGAAGTAATATCCTTGCCATAAAAAACGGTAAAATTAAAACCTTTTTCCTGAGGAGTTAAAACTGTTTCTTCTAATAAATCACAAATTTCGTCAATAAAATAGTTCTCTTCTCCTTGCAAAAAATAAATGGGCGAATATTTTTTTGCCAAAATATCTTTTTTAATTAGATCAAATGTTGAATTGGTTTTATTGGACATTATTAATTAAGTTCGCTGTGTTGAATATAAATTTAAAATCATACAATTTTACAACAAAACAGCGGAATGGCAATACACTAATTTTCGACATTGTGCGAAAAAAATACATCATTCTAACACCCGAGGAATTAGTGCGACAACATGTAATTCATTATTTGCTAGAAGAAAAAAAAGTGCCGCTAGGGTTAATCAATGTGGAAAAGTCAATTAAGTTTAATGGACTTAATAAAAGATTTGACGTGGTCGTTTATACTAGAAATGGACAAATCTTTTTATTAGTAGAATGTAAAGCTCCATATGTAGAAATTAATCAAAAAGTGGTACAACAGGCTGGTGTTTATCAAAAAGTATTGAATCCACTGTGTGTAATGTTAACCAATGGAATAAACAGTGTTTATTTTGTGAAAAAATCTGATTCTGAATTTAGCCAAGAACTTGATGTTCCAGTATTCCTTCATTAATTTTTTGTTGCTTAAATGGTTGTCTATTGATAGACGAATTATCACTACTATTAGACATGTATTTAAAAATTGACCTTAATATTCCATTTGATAACCAAACATAACTTTGATTGATTTGAGCAACTGCACCCATATTCGCTTTCGCTTCCTTGGCAGTTCGACCAAGTTCCAATGTATTGCATTGTTTGTTTATTGCAGTTTCTACACCATGGCATAAGATGTTGAAATACAATTGGTATTGATTGTTTAATTGACTATTAATACCAATGTAATGGATTTCCATTTCATTTTTGTTTGGATAATAAATGTGACTTGAAAAGGCAATTAATTCATCGTCCTTGAAGATCCCAAAACATTCAAATCTTTCGTTTAATACCTTTTTCATATTGATAAAATAGGCGCTATTTAAGGTACCAATTGTTATCATTTGTTTGTTTACTAATTCCATATATAGAGACTCCATCTTAGATCCATAAAAAATTATTTCATCTAAACTTAGTGATTTTGTAGTAAGACTCTCTGCAGATTTTTTTATTTTTTTAAATCTTTGTTTGTATTTTCGGGTTAAATCGTTGCAATAATCATCAATACATTTCCATGATTTGTTAAGATTCAAAACCATTGTTACATCTTTGTCAAATGTAACAAAAGGGTCACAAAAACTTGATTTTTTATTAAGTGTGATAGGACAGTCTTTGATGAGCATTCCAATTAAATCTTTCTTTTTATAAATTTCATTTTTTAACTCAACACATATTTTGAAAAGCATTGAATCTGGAATTGATGAAGTTAAATAATATCCTTCTTGATAGACTCTAAATAAGTTGCCACAAACTAGAACTTTGTTATTTTTATTCAATAAACACGATAAAGCAATTGAGTTTAATTTATTGTTAGATTTTATGTCGTTTGAATTTAACTTAATCAATTGAAAATAAAAAACGCCATCAATGTTATTATTAGTCCTGTAGTTAATATAAAATGTTTCAAGATTAGATAATTGCGACTGTTCTAAAACCAATAAATCATCGTTAAGTAAGTGATGTTGAGATGGTAAAATTTTTTCCCAAGTTGATTTTACTTCATTGAAAGATTTGAAAATCTCAAATTTAGTTTTGATATTGTTATTTTTCAAGTTTATAGATTTAAATAGTAATCAGCCATTAATGAGCGAAAATCCTCAGTCATATTTTTATTGGAGTCAAACAAAATTAGTGTTTCATTCATTAATTCGTTATGATTTTCTTTAGTAAAACAAAAAATTAGACGAAATAGTTTATTTGAATGACTGAAAATTTCAATTTTCTTAAATATAGATAGATTATTATTGACACAAATTGTTTCAAAAATTGACATTTGATAGGGTGGAAGCAAAATCCAAAACATAGATTTTGAATTCATTAATGTGGTAGTTTTTTTAACTAATTTTTCAAATGGCAAAGAGTCATTATGTAAATAACAATTCTTGAAATCATATGGACTTTTCAAATGATTGTCAAAAAACGGAGGATTACAGATGATTAAATCATATGTTTTATCAAAGTATGTTTGTAAATAATCACTATTAATTGTTTGAAAAGAACTGGAAAAAGGAGAGTTGGTTAAATTAAATTTAGCATTTTCAACTACACTTTCAATAATATCAACTGCACAAATATTGATGTATGGAAATCTTTGGGCAACCATTATAGAAAGCAAACCAGAACCACAACCAATATCCAATAAATTATTAGGAGATGGATGGTAAGCCAAAGCACCTAAAAGACAAGCTTCAGTTGTTACTTTTAAACCTTTTTCAGGTTGCTTTATTTTGAAAGATTTAAAGTTAAAAAAGATATCTTTTGCCAATTCAAATTAAAGAATAAGCATGGCATCGCCATAACAAAGGAAATTGTATTTCTTTTTTAATGCTTCTTTGTATGCATCTGCAACAAAGTCATAACCTCCAAATGCCGTTGCAAGCATGTATAGCGTACTTTCTGGTGCATGAAAATTGGTAATGAAAGCATTTGCAATAGAGAAATCGAAAGGAGGAGAGATGAATTTATCTGTCCAACCTTCGCTTGCATTTAGAGTTCCTGTTGATGAAACTGAAGATTCAATAGCTCTAATAACACCTGATCCTACAGCTACTATTCTTTTGTTTAATTTTTTTGTTTCGTTAACTTTATGAGCAGTTTCTTCTGAAATTATGTAGTTTTCAGAGTCCATTTTATGTTTGCTTAAGTCTTCAACTTCCACATTTCTAAATGTTCCTAAACCTTGGTGCAAAGTAATATTTGAAAAATTGATACCTTTTATGTCCAAACGCATCATCAATTCTCTTGTAAAGTGTAACCCTGCTGTAGGAGGGGCAACAGCACCTTCTACGGTGCCAAAAATGGTTTGATATCTTAATTCATCTTCAGATTTAACAGCTCTTTCGATGTATTTAGGCAAAGGCGTTTCACCAATTTTTTTCACTACATTGTTAAATTCTTCTTTGTTCCCATCAAACAAAAAACGGATTGTCCTACCTCTACTTGTAGTGTTATCTACAACTTCGGCGACCAAATCATCATCACCAAAATACAATTTATTACCTACTCTTATTTTTCGAGCTGGATCCACTAATACATCCCAAAGTTTGTACTCCTCATTAAGCTCTCTCAATAAAAAAACTTCAATTTTAGCTCCAGTCTTTTCTTTGTTACCATACATTCTTGCAGGAAAAACTTTGGTGTTATTTAACAATAGTAAATCACCTTCGTCTAAAATATTTAAAATATCTTTGAATTGTAAATGTTGTATAGTTTGAGTTTTTCTGTCAAGAACCATTAACTTAGCTTCGTCGCGGTTTTTAGCAGGGTCTTGGGCAATAAGTGCAGGTGGTAAATCGAAAGAAAATTTAGATAATTTCATTAGTGCGTAATATGGGTAAAAAAGTTTGCAAAATTAACATAATTAGAGTTAATAGCAAATTAATTTATTGCTTACCATCTAAGTAATTGTCTTTTAGGTTTTTGGAAACCTCTTCAACCCTTGTTTGTGCTCTTTCAAACATTAAATCGGTTTCGATGATTGGATGAATAATATTTTTGCAGTAGTCATGAAGTTTTAAAACGGCTTCCTTTTCTTTATTAAAATAAACTAAAAACGTTTCTTTTTTGTAGTCTTTTGTATAGGCTGAAGCTTTTAATGTTTTGAGTTGGATA
>JBILJV010000050.1:0-16383 GCA_044377005.1 Bacteroidia bacterium | reverse complement strand
TCTCTTTATTCTTCAACGCCTTTACTGCTACAGCAACTGCTGTATAAGTTTTACCTGTTCCAGCAGGACCAAGCGCAAAAACAATGTCATTTTTGTCAATTTCGTGAACTAACTTTATTTGATTAGCTGTTCTTGCTTTAATGGGCTTACCATTAACACCATGTAATATGGTATGTGCATCGTTTGCAAAGTTGTGACTACTATTAGTTGATTCACCCACCTCTTGATTGCCCAAAATTTCATTCAAAATAGATTCAGATAATCCTTTTCCACGCTCAATATATTGAATTAAAACCTCTATTTTAGTAACAAAATCTTCCACTTCTTGAGCTTCACCTATGGCTTTTATTTCATTTCCACGAGCAATAATCTTTAATTTAGGAAAAATTAATTTAATTTTATTAAGGATAATGTTGTTGACCCCATGGAGTTCGAGTGGGTCAAAATTTTCGATTAAAACTATTTTTTCAGCCAATGTTTATATACTTTTTTTTAATTTGATTAAATACTGAATATTTTTGCAGACGAATATAGAGACTTTGAGTTTAATTTTTATCATATCAGATTACCAAACCAACACGTATCAATTAGGCTTACTTAAGCAAAATTTATATGCAGCATATAACAAGACTCAAATTATTGACTTCTACCACAATATACGATTAAACAATATAAATGAAGCAGCTTTTATCCTAAAACAATTAAAACACAATGATAATCAACCTTTTGTAGTCATTGCAAAAGTTGGGGAGGCTCAATCCTATATTGTTTATCAACATTTATTAAACTTTTATATCGTTCCTAATAACGGTTTACTTTCTTTACTATTCCCTACAATCAATAAGGAAAAGCTTTGGAAGATTAACTCAATTTCCATAGCAAAAGCCTACCAAGCCATCCTTGACAATAAAGTGAATGAACTTACTCAAGCCTCGGACTTTGTTCAATATCTTCCTAAACAATCTTTTGAACGAGGCAATTATTTAATAACAGAATGTATTCATATTGACTTACATGGCAATTGTTATTACAATTTAGACAGGGCTACATTTGACCTTTTTATTGACCAACGTCCATTTAATGTCAAAGTGCAACATTACTCTAGCATCATTACCCAATCTGTTTCTAAAAGCATCAATGATATTCCCCAAGGCAATGCAGGCATTTGCTTTATTGAATCGGGCTATATAAAACTGCTCGTTAACATGGGAAGTGCCCAAAAACTTTTCAGAATTAAAGAAAATACACAACTTATTATTGAAAAAATATGATTATTAGAATTGTTAAAATGACTTTTATACCTCAACAAGTGGAGGCTTTCATGAGATTGTTTGATGAAGTCAAAGATAAAATCCTGAATATGCCAGGATGCCAACATTTGGAACTATGGAAAGACATAAACTCAGACCATGTTTTATATACATACAGTATTTGGAATTCTGTTGATGATTTGAATCACTATAGAGACTCTGAACTCTTTATCAATACATGGAAAAACACTAAAATAAAATTCAGCGAAAAAGCACAAGCTTGGTCTGTTGAAAAATTATTCCAATCTTCTCACAATATTTCATCAAACTAGCAGTTTTTATAAGCAATGAATCGCCTTTTAATTATCGTTTTTTTATTCTTAAGTACCAATAGTTTCGCTCAGTGGAAAAACTACCAAAAAGCAGTCCAACTTTATGACAGTAAAAAATGGGCCGCAAGCAATAAACTAGTTGACAAATGTATTGTTCATCCTGAAACTAAAAATAACATGAATGTACTTTTGTTAAAATCTAAAGTCATGTATGAAATTAGTTTTGATAAAAAACTGAAAGAAAAATTCCCTAAAGCTGTAAAAGAAGCTATTAAATATGCCGAAAAAGCTTACGATGCTGCTCCCGCTAACAATCAATTAGATTTTAAACAATCAAACTACAACTATTTTAAACTACTAACAGCCGAGAATAACAAAGATGCCCTAGAAGCTTTTTACACCAAACGTTACGGAAAGGCTTTACCATTATTTAAAAGTAATTTAAATTTAGTTTTAGACACTCAATCTTTGGTTTACGCAGGAATTTGTTTGTGGGAAATTGGTCAAAAAACTGAAAGTATTCAATATTTTAAAACCTCTGCCGAATACATCTACAATAGTGTAATGGATAGCACGAGTAAATATGTTGGTTATTCTAAAGAACCATTCCGTAGATTAGGTGATTATTACATTCAACGCAAACACTTTGATACCGCTTACATTTATGTTAAAAAAGGGCGTGATTTAAATCCTACTGATGCGGTTCTGACTGAAATGACCTACTTGCTAACCAAATACAGATTAGATAAAATTTTACCTAGTATAGATTATTTGTATGCCGTTCAAGAAGGATTAAGGGACTTTCCCACTGATTCTTTTTTGAATCACAAAGAAAATGCAATATACATTTACCTGTTAAACGGAATGGCAAAAGCGAATGAACAGAACCAATTTGATTCATTACTTAGCCATTTTTGCAAATCGAAAGAAAACAAAAAAAATAGTCCAAAAATTGCGCTGATTCAAAAGTTTGACATCTTTGCAGGCAAAGACAAAAAGAGCATTGTGTCTCAACTGTTTCAATATTTTGGAGAAATTTATTTGTATGAATCTTGTTATGCCACATTTAACAGTATGTTATTTGATAAAACTAGTGATAACAGTTCACATCCTTTAATTCTAAATCCTCAAAAACCATTATTTGCTGAAATGATTTTCAGAAGGCAATTGGAACTTGACCCTAAAAACACTTTGGCAAAGACAGGGAAAATAAAGTTTACTCAATCATACAATTCAAAAACACTTTCCTATTACGACTTAGACCCCATGATAAAGTTGAATGTTGATTGTTATAAAGAGAATCCCAAAGACCTGAATTACAAATTAAAACTTAAAGAATTACGATTGAGATTAATAGACGAAGCCTCGGATTCAGGCGATTTCAGATTGGCAAGAAGAGTATGGCAAGAAACCTCAAATTTTCATCCTGAAACAAAACTAATTTTGGAAAAAAGTTGGGAAAAACTAGTGATTAATGACTTTAAATTCAACTACTTTGGTACAAGAATAAATAACAAGGGTAAAAAAGAAAACAATGTAGAAGAGTTTAATTGGAATGGTTCTGTTGATTCTTGCAGGGCAGGAATTATGAGCAACAAGTTGGTTAATTTATTAGAAAGAAGAATCAATTATTTCAGAAGAAATGCAGGCTTGTCGGAAGAAATAAGATTGACCCTACAAGACAATTTATTTTGCGAAATAGCAGCAATGATGTGTGAAGCGAACAAAACAATGAGTCATGAGCCAAACGATGGATGGCGTTGCTTTATTCCCGCAGGTGCTCAAGTGTTAAAAGATGCTTTACTGATTAAGGAAGGCAATCCAGCAATTGCAATTACCGCAGCTATGGGGCACAATCACCCAAGTATCGGAAACAGACGATGGTTATTATATCCAAAGGCGATGTACATGGGTATAGGTAGTTCCAAATCTTACACTGTTATCAAATCGATAGACCAAGCAAGAGAATTAGATTCATTAAAATACAAAAACCAATACATTGTATGGCCTCCTGAGACTATTGCACCTAAAATGTTAGCCTTCAAAAAATGGAGTTTCTCTATTCAACAAAACTTGAATGATGCTATAGTTACCATGAAAACAAATACAGGCGAATCTATTCCTGTTGTTCAAGAAAAGCCTGAAAATGGTTATGGCCTCAACACATTGGTATGGGAACCTAAATTGAATGAAATTCAATGGAATAATGAAACTATTTTTAACATCACAATTCAGTTAAAAAACGGCAAAAAATATTCATATAAAACCCGATTGATTGACATTCAGCCATAATGTATTCATGACGCAAAATCAGTGAATTCTTTACAAATTATAAATCTATCTCAAAAAGCAGTACTTAATTCCTTTTTTTGAGTATAAAAACAGTACAATTATTACGTTTTGTATAATAAAAATTGATTAATAAAAAGTCAAAAACTATATTTAAATAGCTAGGGTTTGACATAAATTGCGATTGTAAAAAACAACCTATTAAACCTTAAAAATGCATTCAAATATTGAGAAGATTAACGAGACAATTGCACCCTTAAAATCAGCAATCATAAACCATCCCGTTTACGAAAAAATCAAAGATATTGAAGATTTAAAAATCTTTATGAAATACCATGTATTTGCCGTTTGGGATTTTATGTCTTTGTTAAAATCATTACAAATCAATTTGACCTGCACCACCACTCCTTGGTTTCCTGTTGGCAAAGCAAACACCCGTTTCTTAATCAATGAAATTGTGGTAGGTGAAGAGTCTGATGTGGACCCCGATGGTGGCAGAATAAGTCACTTTGAACTATACTTAAAAGCCATGAAACAATGTGGAAGTAGCACCGAAGCGATTGAACTATTTATTGCCAATCTAAAAGAAACAAAGTCGCTTGAAAAAGCCTTTCAAGCTTCGGAAACACCTGCAGAAGTTCAACAATTTGTGAATTATACTTTTGAAATCATTAACAGCAACAAAGCTCATTTGCAAGCCGCTGTATTTACATTTGGAAGAGAAGATTTAATCCCTTCTATGTTTATTAGTTTATTGAATGAAATGCAAAATCCGGAACCAGAACGCACCAACTTATTCAAATATTATTTAGAAAGACACATTGAAATAGATGGGGACCACCACAGCCATTTGGCATTAGAAATGACCGCTGAGTTGTGTGAAACCAATCATCAATACTGGGAAGAAGCTGAAATTGCTATCATCAATTCATTAAAAGCTAGAATAGAATTATGGAATGGTGCGCACAATGAAATAACAATGCGACAAGCACAATAATACTATTTCTTTATTTGACGGGTTTTAGCCCTTAATATACTGTCAAACTTAAGTTCATCAACTTCTGTTTTGGGTGCTATGATTTTGATTTTAGGTTGATTGTGTATAAACTTAAAATACATAAACAAAGCCGATCCTACAAACAGGACTGCAAACAATAAAAGGATTAATAACTTTTGAGGTTTACTTTTCATATTATTTTATTAAAAACTTCTACCTATTCCAACAACCCAACGCGATTGAAAATAACCTTTGTCGCTATAAGGAGGTGTGTTTAAAAAGAAAGGCGCATCCAAACGCAAGCTCAATGGCGATATTAAATTACGTTTCCCCCATCTACTAACGGTTAATACAGTTCCTAATCCAGCATTCATTCTCAATGGCGTAAATAAGCCTTCATCGATAGCATTTGATTGACCCAAAATTCCAGCATCTGCAAACAAGTATAAATCCATTTTTAACCAATTTCTGGTTAATTTTGGTTTGAATTTTATTAATCTATCAAAATCCAATTCTGCACTTGCACTCATCCCAAAATCACCTTGAAATAAATACGTTTGACTGCTAGAAATGCTAACTACAGGTGCTAAGTAACCAGCATACCCTCTCAGATTCAATCCACCACCCATGTGGAAATGATTGGTTGTAGAACCAAACCCTAACCATTGTTCAGGTATAAATCCACGAGAACGGGTAAACTTACTTTCCAACATTTCTTCCATATTAGCGCCAGCCAGGTTGATTAAAACCTCTTCAGGAATACTATTGCCCACTATTGTTTGTAAAAAGTAGCGTGTTCTTAAATCAAATTTACCTAATTTATTGTTATTGATTACTTCCAATTTGAAACTACCAAAACCATAATCTTTGGTTAAAGCAGAACCTCTTAATCCTGATCGGATAATTCCATTTCCTTTTTTGTAATTGTATCTTCTAGTAAAATCTATATTTAGGGTAGAATTGCTTTTATTCTCGCGTTCAACACCATTGGCATATGGTCTGTAAATTGAACGACCTTCTAACATTCCAATGGATTTATAATGAAACACAAATTGATTGTTTCCAAATGATTTTTCAAATCCTAAATCATCGTAAAACAATCCATCCAAAAATCGAGTGTCCCAAAAAATATAAGCATGTTTACCAACCAAATGTTTGTATAGTAATCGGTATGAAAAAGGATCACGTTGCGTATTTAAATCATACTTGCGTTCGGCACCCAATCCAGTGTTATACCAAACCGAGAAATCCAATACATGTTTCACTTTTGCATAATCAAAATGGGTATTGAATCCCACTTTCATTCCATCTACAGCATTAAACCACACATCAGGTCTGTAAGTGAATGTTTGGTGATTAAACCCAGAGTATGCGGCAACACCTTTATTAAAAGATGTTTGAACTGGCAAACGGTAAGCTTTTTTCTTCATTACATTGTCCATTCTGTAAATATCAGCTAACCTTTGTGTGGTATCTATTTGAATAGAGACAATATCATTATCTAAATAAATGGTATCAAAATAGTCTTGATTTAACAATCCCCAACCTTTCCATGTTTTTAAAACAGACTGACCTTCGTTTTTTGCGAAGTAAGTATTAGGGATTAAGTATTGGTATTGTTTTCCTTTTTTATCAGTAACTGTTAAATCGAGTGGCATTTGCATTTCACCGACACGTTGCAAGTGAATTTGATATGCTGTTTTATTAGAATTATTGGTTTTTATTTTCTTATAATTGGTAATTTTATAGTCAATTTTTTTGGTGGTTTCCATCCATTGATCAAAAAACCAATTTAAATCCACTTTGGTATATTCAATAATGGCTTGTCTAAAATCTTCGGGATAGGGATGCGCAAATTTCCATTTGTTGAAATAATGTTTCATAGCATTCAGGAACAATTCATCACCAAGAACATACTCAAGATTGTACAACATGGTTGCAGTTTTATAATAAACATGTCTGTAACCACCACCATGACCAACCGCAGAACTGAAATCATCACTGTGTGTATTTAACAAAGCATCGTTGTTATTAACAGCATCGTTTAGATAACCATTGTAAACCGAACCTTCGTCGTATCGGCTGGCTTTAATCGGTAATTTATTGAATCTTTTGATACTCCAAGAAGTAAGAAACTGAGTAAAACCTTCGTCAAGCATGGCACGGTATGTCTCATTGTTACCAATCATTCCAAAAAACCAGTTGTGTCCCACTTCATGCGCAATAACATACTGGTGACCTGGCCAATTGCCTCCATTCAAAGTAATCATAGGATATTCCATACCATCTCTGGCATCTGCTGCCACTATCTTAGGATAGCCATACATCCCAAAATCCGTACTGTAAATCTCAACCACTTTCGCTACGAAATCAGAGGTTGGGCGCCAGTATGGGGCATTAGCTTCTTGAGCCAAAGCGATACATTTAATTCCATTCCAAATGGTTTCTCCTATTCTATAAGTAGGATCGGCTGTAAAGGCAAAATCATGAACATTTTCAGCATGATAGCGCCAAGTTTTTGTTCCATTTTTGGGCACAACAAATTTGTAATTGGTAGGAACTATTTTTTTGGAATTATTACTAGGATTGCTTTCAATACTTGAGTAGTTACTAATATCAATTGCTTTTCTTAAATCAGCGGGTAAAACTTCTCCTTCATTTTGCAATGCACCTGTCGCCTCTACAATATAATTAGATGGGAAAGTCAGTTGCACATCATAAACACCAAAATCGCCATAAAATTCTTTACCTAAATGTTGGTCTGTTTCCCAACCAAATTTACTGTCATAAACACAAATTCTTGGGTACCAATGCACGCCGTCAAAATGTTTGTTTTGCGCATCTGTGTCAAATGTTTTGAACCTTCTTCTCATTGAACCATTGTCCCAATAAGTGCGGAATTTAATATCAAATACCACCGATGAATTAGAGGCAATTTCTTCATTTAAATAAACAATGAGAATGGTATTGTCAAGTTTATATTTGACAGGCTTACCATTGACAGATATGGCATCCAAAAGTGTTCCCATTTTAAGAATCTCGTTGGGACCAAAGGTGGTTTCTTCATGGTTTACTTCGTTGAGTGCATGGGCATAACTTCCGGGTTGAAAGGCATTTTGATACAAATGGAAATAGGCCACTTTTAAGTTGTCGGGACTGTTGTTATAATAAACCAATCGCTCTTCACCTTTTATTTCATTTTTTTCATCATTGATAATCGCATTGATGGTATAGTGTACATCTTGCTGCCAATAAGCTGCATGAGGTTTACGATTTTTCCAGTAATGACTATAAATAAAAGGATTAGGTTCATGTTGAGCAGATGCCACAAAAAACAAACATAAAAAAGAAGATAAAAGAATAAATCTCATATGATTATTATAAAATAAAGGAGCGAAAATAAGAAAAAAAGTCAACTTTATGACAAAGCCAAAAGTCGGTGTAATTCAAGTTTTGTATTTTCATTCAAGAACATGCCACAATACTCCGCAGTGGTGGTGTGACTGCTATCGTCCTTTATACCACGACTTGCAACACACAAGTGTTTGGCATTAATAATAACTGCAACATTTTCTGTCCCCAATATTCTTTTGAGTTCAGTAGCTATTTGCATGGTCATTCTTTCTTGCACTTGTGGTCTTTTTGCAAAATATTCAACAATACGGTTGAGTTTTGACAAACCTATTACTTTACCATTCGGAATGTACGCAACATGTGCTTTTCCAAAGAAAGGCACGAAATGGTGCTCGCAGTTGGTATAAAAGTTAATATCCTTTTCAACCAACATCTCAGTGTACTTAAACTTATTTTTAAAATGCGAAGCCACGGGTTTGTTTTCAGGATTCAAACCCCAAAACATTTCCTTTACATACATTTTAGCCACACGTTTAGGCGTACCTTTTAAACTATCATCAGACATGTCCAAACCCAAGGTTTCCATAATTTTATGAAAATGACCTTCAATTATTTCTATTTTGGCGTCATCAGAAAGATGAAATGCATTGGCTAAGATTGGAGTATCTACATTAAACAACTCGTGGTCGTCTCCTATTTGATCTATATATTTATTTTCCATTAAATTCTACATAATTACGTTCAGTCTCATACAACCTTACCCCAATCTCAAGATGAGAAGGCAATCGGTTTTTAACTAAGTTGTATATCACAATGACAATATTTTCAGCGGTTGGGTTTAAATCCTTAAATTCAGGACAATCAAGATTTAGATTGCGGTGATCAAAACGATTTTCAATTTCCTCTTTAAGAATATCTTTAAGTATTTTGGTATCGATAACATATCCAGTCTTGGGATCAATCTCACCTGTTACTTTAAGTTCTATTTCATAATTGTGTCCATGAAAGTTAGGATTGTTACAAAGTCCAAAAACAGATAAATTCTGTTCATCCGACCATGTAGGTTGATGCAAACGATGTGCTGCATTAAAATGAGCTTTTCTAAATACGGAAACTTTCATGATGATATGTAGTATAAACTGATAAGAGTTAAAATTGTTTGATACTTCAAAAATAATCCATTTGATTGAGAATCAAAAATATGAATTAAAAACGACTAAAAACATCAACAAAACGTTGTGCTTATTGATTTTGTTTATGTTTTCATAAACAAAACAAATTGTAAATAGACCTGATATTCAATATTTTGTGCAATTTAGCCTTATTTTCAATACTTTATAATAAACAATATGTTTAAGTAAAATAATACTGTTTAACAAAAGTAAAACAAAATAAAACTCTAATATTCAATTGATTAAACCTATTTATATTACGAAAAAAGTAGCTAAAAATCAATTAAAATGTTGATTTTTAGCAAAATATATTATGTTTAAGCAAAAAAAGACAATAATTAAACAAAAAACATTTAACAAATTGATTCAACCTACTACTTTTGTTCCATCAAATTTAAATAAATAAAAAAACCATGTTACATCCAATCGCGATTCCTTTTGAATCTATGGTACAAAAGGAAATTTCATCTCTAAGATCATTAGCTATGCAACTTACAAGAAACATTGAAGATGCCAATGATTTAGTTCAAGACACTGTCTTAAAAGCTTTAAGATACCAAGACAAGTTTTCTGAAGGAACCAATTTTAAGGGTTGGTTGTTTACTATCATGAAAAACAGTTTCATTAACAACTACCGTCGAATGGTTAAAAGAAACACTTTCTTAGATGCTACTGACAACACCTACTTCTTGGATATCCCTACTCATAAAACTGAAAACCAAGGCGAATTGAATTTTATTAGAAAAGACTTAGAAGTGGCTATTAAAGCACTTCCGACCGACCTTAAAGTCACTTTTATGTTGAACATAGAAGGTTTTAAATACCATGAAATTGCCGATGAGTTAAATATTCCTATTGGAACAGTTAAAACTCGTATATTTGTAGCTAAAAGAATTTTGCGTAAAAAACTTAGTGTTTATGGCGCAGCTTTTGGATACAATAAATCGATTAATGAATAATTTATATTTATGGTTAAACATAGGGACTGTATTGTTCCCTATTCTACTCTCGTTTGATAAAAAGGTTGCTTTTTACAAGAACTACAAGTATTTATTTCCTGCAGCATTAATTACAGGCACATTCTTCTTGATTTGGGACCAATGGTTTACTGACATGAACATTTGGGGCTTTAATTCCCTTTATTTAACTGGTTATTTTATTGGAGACATTCCCATTGAAGAGGTACTATTTTTCATTACAGTTCCCTACGCATGCCTTTTTATCTACGAGTGTTTGATAGCCTACATAGGCAGAAGCGAAATTTTTGAAAAACTTTACAGATGGTTTACCTTATTAGCATTGGGCATTACTGTTTCAATGCTTTATTGGTTTAATGACAGGTTATACACCGGTATTACCTGCCTTATACTAAGTTTTATGCTCGGCACTCATCTTGTCATAATAAAAAGACGATACATGAGTTGGTTTTTCTTTGCTTTTGCCATTTCTATTATTCCTATGTTTATTGTTAATGGAATATTAACATCAAAACCAGTCGTGGTTTATAACAATTTGGAAAATATGAACATTAGAATAGGGACCATTCCCGTAGAAGATTTTTTCTACAACATGACTTTGTTGTTGATGAACATTGGATTGTATGAGTGGTTTAAGCGTCTTGGCCTTCGAAACCAGTTACGCCACCAGAAACAATCATCTTAAAGACCATGGTTGGATTGGCATCAAGTGGTTTTATCTTTTTATTGTCCACCAAATACAAGTCACCCATAAAGCCATAAGATTTAGGGAAATACACTCCAGAATAGCCTTCCAAATTAATTTTTGTTAAATCTTTTATGGTTACAAAACCTATTTTATAAATCCCTTCCCCATTCATTTCTACCATGACTGGTTTAGAAAATTTCTTTTTCTCTCCGACAAATGCTTCTACTATATCCTTAACAGAAGAATACAAGAACTTAACACCAGGGGTTTTTTCCAACCAATCTTCAAACCAGTTTATTATTGGTTGAACCAAAACACTAGATCCTATCATTCCTACTAGCAAAATAGAACCAAAAACAATTAGCACACCCAAACCAGGAATGTGGTCTTGCCCCAGTAAACCATCAATGGCATTAAACAACCATAGAATCCCAGCTATAGTTGCCGCTAATGGAATTCCAATTAATAAGCCCCGTAAAAAATAATTAACCAGTCGTGTTACTAATCGCTTTCTTCTGTATTCGTTTTTAAATTTGTTCATTGTATTTTCTTAAATCGTTACCAATGTCTTTTCTGTAATATTTATTTTGATAGTCAATTACTTCGGCTGCTTTCATTGATTTTGATATAGCTTCGTCCATTGTCGTTGCTGTGGAGGTTAAAGCGATTACCCGTCCTCCATTGGTGAGCACTTTATCACCTTGTTGTTTTGTGCCAGCATGATACACCATAGAATCTGTTACTTTGTCTAAATTTTCTATTTCAAATCCTTTTTCAAAAACCTCAGGATATCCACCCGAAACCATAAAAACCGTGGCTGCCACTTCTTCACTGACTTGCAACTCAACTGTATTTAACGCTTGATTTGAAACAGACAACAACAATTCTAGGAAATCATTTTGTAGGCGGTGAATAACGACTTCCGTTTCAGGGTCGCCCATTCGGCAATTGTATTCTATCACTTTAGGTTCGCCACCCACATTCATTAAACCAATAAACACAAAGCCTCTGTAATCGATGTTTTCACTTTTAAAACCCTCAATTGTTGGAATAATGACTTGTTGTTCCACCTTTTCCATAAAAGCTTTATTGGCAAACGGCACCGGAGAAACGGCACCCATTCCACCGGTATTGAGGCCTTTATCACCCTCACCTATTCTTTTATAATCTTTTGCTTCGGGCAATATTTTATAAGTTTGACCATCTGTCAACACAAAACTGCTTAATTCGATACCATCCAAAAACTCTTCAATAACCACTTTATTTCCAGCTTCGCCAAATTTACCACCCAAAATATCCTTTAAAGCACTGATAGCGGTTTCAAGTTCCAACTCAATCAATACGCCTTTGCCAGCAGCCAAACCATCGGCTTTCAATACATAAGGGGCTTTCATGGATTTCAAAAAAGCGATACCTTCCTCCAAATTTTGATTGGTAACAGTTAAATAGGCCGCAGTAGGAATGTTGTATTTCTTCATAAAAGCTTTAGAAAAATCCTTACTTCCTTCGATAATGGCACCATTTTTATAGGGACCAACGATGTGAATGTGACTGATTTGACTGTCATTTTTTACAAAATCGACAATACCAGCCACAAGGGGATCTTCATTACCGGGCAAAATCAAATCAATTTGTTTGTCTAAACAGAAGGTTTTAATGGCCTCAAAATCGAGTGGAGAAATGGCTACATTGTTTGCGCACAACAAAGTCCCTGCATTTCCGGGTGCAACGTACAAATTGTTACAAAGTTTACTTTGACTTATTTTGGATGCAAAGACATGTTCTCTACCGCCACTTCCTAAAACTAAAACATTCATGATGCAAAAATAAAGACTTTAAATGGGCAATCACAGACAATGAATTAACAAATTATAAAAAAAAATTTTGTTACAACTGTTTTAATTAATACTTTTGCACTCCTTTAAAAAAGGAAACCGATGCCCAGGTGGCGGAATTGGTAGACGCGCTGGTCTCAAACACCTGTGGGTTCACCCCCGTACCGGTTCGACTCCGGTCCTGGGCACTAAAGCAAAAAGCCTCGATATTATCGAGGCTTTTTTATTAAAATTCGTTTTGTATTACTTTTTGGATGAAAAATTTTGAATGGTCTTTTTGTATTTTAAATTGTCTTTCAACTGGTCTAAGAAATCAAACAAAGCCATTGGACTGTTCAATACATTCACGTTTTCAGGGATTTTCAAGTCTTTTCTATTGATGATTTGATTACCAGAAAGGAGTATTTCTGTGTCTTTCCAATGTTTTCCTAAACTATTAATAAAGGTTTGGATACTTACATTACTGTTTAATGCCGTTATAATACTGAATATAAAATCAGGTTTGCGCATGTCAAAAATGGTGTACAAATCCTCAAAAGGCGTTTGTGTTCCCAAGTAAATTACCTCGTGACCTCTGGAACGCAAAACATAATTGGCAAACATGATACTGATGTCGTGATTCTCACCTGTTGGAACAAAAACTAAAAACTTGCGCGACTCACTGGTAACACTGTAATTTAGATTATCAATAGCAACATGTAACCTTTGTCTGATTAGGTTAGAAATAAAATGCTCATGGGCAGGGTGAATAGAACCCGAAAGCCACAATAAACCAATTTGATCCATAAACGGAAATACCACCTGAATCATGGTTTCTTCAATCCCCATTTTCAAGATATTGATGGACAAAATCTTATTAAATTCTCTCTCATCAAAAGTCATCATCGTACTAATTAACGATTGAATTTGACCGTCATACTTAGAAACACTCTCCGATAATTGTTGGCATTTGTCATAAATCTCCTCCAATGACATTTCTGCAATTTTAGAAATTTTAAAACCATTGTTGTTCAATATTGAAACATTAAGAATCAATCTTAATTGGTCCTCATCATAGTAACGAATTCCAGTATCTGTTCTGTGCGGTTCAATGAGTTTATACCTTTGTTCCCATATACGAATGGTATGTGCTTTGATACCCGTAATATTCTCTAAATCCTTAATAAAGAGTTTATTCCTAAATTCACTTTTTCCTTTTTTCACGATATATAAAACTTATTATTATTCTTTGTGTTATTATTGTTAAATGTCTAAAATCCTAATTTGCGGAGGCACTGGATTAATTGGTTCAAAATTAATTCTGAAACTTAAACAAAAAAATCATGAAATTGTTTTACTGACTACTCAAAAAAGTAAAACCAATGAAAAGGATATCTATTATTGGAATCCAAGTGAATCCTATATTGACTGTAATGCTTTCAACAATGTGGATGTTATTATTAACTTTTCTGGTCAAGGTATTTTTGATAAAAACTTTACTGATTCCCGAAAAATAGAACTTGAAGAGAGCAGAACCAAGGCTATTTCTTGCCTGTTCGACCACATTAAAACTCATAATATTAAAATCAAGCAATTTATTACCGCCTCTGCAACGGGCTACTACCCCAATATTTGTTCAGACAAATTAGTTGAAACATCTACAAAAGGAACTGGTTTTATTTCAGATTTGGTAGAAAAATGGGAACAAAGCACCTTACCATTCCAATCTCTAAATATACCTGTCACAATCATCAGAATAGGCATTGTATTAAGCACAAAAGGTGGTTTTATAAAGCAATTGAGTACGCCTATCTCATACTATGCAGGCGCTATACCGGCAGATGGCAAACAAACCATTAGTTGGATTCATATTGACGACTTGTGTGATTTATTTATTTGGACCATGGAACAAAAACTGTCAGGAACTTTCAACGGCACAGCACCGAATCCTGAGAGTATTACAAATATTACCAAAGGAGTTGCCAAACTTTTAAATCGTCCTTTACTTGCACCCAATATTCCTGTATTTATGCTTAAACTTATTTTTGGTAAAGAAAGGCATTTGTTACTTTTAAGCTCCCAAAATGTGTCTTCTGAAAAAATAGTTGCAACAGGATTTCAGTTTAAATTCCCCTATCTAGATTACGCCCTTCAAAATTTATATGAAAAAGAAAGTTAATTTGGTTTGGTTCAGGCGCGACTTAAGATTGAACGACAACCATGCTTTGTATGAGGCTTTAAAAAATCACGACAATGTTATACCTGTCTTTATTTTTGACAAGCAAATTTTAGACAAGCTCGAAAAACCAAATGACCTTCGTGTTCAATTTATTCACCAAGAAATAACTGAATTAAAAAAACAGTTAAATGAATTAGGCAGCGATTTTTTAGTGGGATATGGCGAACCGCAAACTATTTGGGAAAAATGGACAAAAGAATTTGATATTGAAAATGTGTATTGCAATCGCGATTTTGAGCCATACGCAATTAAAAGAGACACCAACACTAAAATACTATTGGAGTCACACAACATTGGATTTCACACCTTCAAAGATCAGTGTGTATTTGAATATAATGAAGTATTGAAAGACGATGAAAAGCCTTACACTGTTTACACACCTTATTCCAAAAAGTGGAAAATAGCATTTGCCAATTCCCCAATTCAAAACTACCCAAGTGAAACATTACAGCATCACTTTGCACCTTTAAGTCCGTCTTCACTTATTCCATTAGAATCAATGGGATTTAAAGCGCAAACCTTTCATTTTCCTGCCAAAACTAGCAAAGTTACTGTCCTTCAGAATTACGAAAAAAACCGCGATATTCCATCTATAGAAGGAACAAGCAAACTAAGTTTACACTTTAGATTTGGCACCATTTCTATCAGAGAAAAAGCATACAAAGCCAAATCCATTAGCGAAAAATGGTTGAATGAATTGATATGGAGAGATTTTTACATGCAAATACTGGCTCATTTCCCACATGTAGAGCATTCAGCATTCAAAAAAGAATACAATGCAATAGAATGGATTAACAATGAAAAAGATTATGAAGTATGGTGTCAAGGCAAAACAGGTTATCCTATTGTTGATGCAGGCATGCGTGAATTAAATACAACGGGATTAATGCACAACAGAGTAAGAATGATAGTTGCCAGTTTTTTATGCAAACATCTGTTAATTGATTGGCGTTGGGGTGAAGCTTATTTTGCCAAAAAACTACTCGACTTTGAGATGGCAAGCAACAATGGCGGTTGGCAATGGGCGGCAGGTTCTGGTGTAGATGCAGCCCCCTATTTCCGCATATTCAATCCTGAATTACAAACAGCCAAATTCGACCCTTTACACCTCTATATCAAAAAATGGGTTCCTGAGTTTGGTACAAATAAATACCCACAACCCATTGTAGAACACACATTTGCCAGAAACCGATGTTTAGAAACCTACAAAAAAGCTTTGAAACCACAAGAAACAACCCAAGCATAGAGAGACACAAACATACTTCTATGAA
>JBILJV010000049.1:0-16385 GCA_044377005.1 Bacteroidia bacterium | reverse complement strand
AAGCCAGTATACGATGCTTATTTAGATTTGTATTATTTGCCCCTACTAATTGACAGTCAAATTTATATCAAAGAATATCGCATCAGTGGTACAGATACTATTTTTTCTAGAATAGAAAAAATTAAGTATATCGTTGGTTCGGGCCATCATACCAATTCTCATTTTACCGAAGAAAATGGGTTTGTTTTTCAAGCACCTCTTACTTTTTATACGCAAAAAGGACAATGGGATTTGCCTCCCGGTTTTGAACATGGTCAAAATACAAGATTTAATAGAAAAATAGGTTTGGAATGTATGAGTTGTCATAATGCAGTAACTACGTTTTCGCCACTTTCTGATAACAGATACGAGGAATTGCCTCATGGAATAAACTGTGAAAGATGCCATGGCCCCGGTCAGGTTCACGTAGAAAGAATGAGAAAAGGTGAGGTTGTAGATGTTGAAAACGGAGTTGATTATAGTATCGTAAATCCAAGAAAATTAAGTTGGAATAGGCAAATTGATATTTGTCAGCGATGCCATTTACAAGGCAATGCGGTACTTAAACCTGGAAAAACTTTCTTAAGTTTTCGTCCAGGTATGAAGCTGTCTGAAACACTTGATCAATTTTCTCCAACATACGAGGGTGAAGAACCTTTTGTAATGGCAGCTCATGCAGAAAGGTTTCAGAAAAGTGCTTGCTTTATTCAATCTACCAAGGGTGACTTGGAGAATGAAAAAACAAGGGTTGGATTTACATGTATAAGTTGTCATAATCCGCATGTGTCGGTTCGCAAAACCAATGTTTTACAGTATAATAATGTGTGTGTAAGTTGCCATAATACTCCCCAACAGAAAAAATGTGGAGATAAAAAAGGATCTTTAAAATCTAGCGATTGCGTGTCGTGTCATATGCCAAGTTCAGGCACATCGGATATTCCCCATGTTACAGTTCACGACCATTACATAAGAAAACCTCAAAAAGACGATGTCAAAATAGGTGCTCTCAAAGGGTTGAGATGTATTACTAACCCCAATCCTGATTTATTAACAGAAACTAAGGCCTATATTAGTTATTATGAGAAATTTGAAAGTAATCCATTGTATTTGAAAATTGCAGAAGAAAAAGCGAAACAATTGAAAGAAAAAGAGTTGCTTCATTTGCAAACATTAATACATTTGAATTATGTAAAGTTTGATTATCAATCAATTATTAAACTGGTTTCCAATAGAAATGACTTGAAAGAGACTTGGAGTAATTACAGGATTTCTAAAGCATTTGAAAAAGAAGGTCAAATAAAAAAAGCAATAGAATGGATGCAATTGGTAGTGGAACAAGAATCTCAAAATCTTGATTTTTTACTTCAATATGCTGGACTATTAATAAAAGACAAACAAACTACAAAAGCAGTAAAGGTGTTGAAAGAACACAATTTATTGTACAGTAAAAGCGCTGAAGCCCATGCTTTGTTGGGGTATGCTCATTTGTTAGAAAGGAAGTTGTCAGATGCCAAAAAATCACTTGTTTTGTCATTATCACTCGACCCCGACTTAATTTTTGCTTTAGAATATTTAAAACAATTGTACCAAACAACAGGTGAAAAAGAGTTAGAATTGCAAATAGTCAAAAGAATACTAAAGTTAAAGAGTAGGGTTAAAATCAAACAATAAATTATCTTTAAACTCTTGCCAAGGTTCAATATATTTGCAGTGAATCATGGAAAATACCATTAAGCAAATAACAGTAAACGCCTTACGCGATTTATATCAAACAGAAATTACCCTTGAACAAGTAAAATTGGAACCTACAAACTCTGATTTTAAAGGAGATTTTACGCTTTTAACTTTTCCATTTTTAAGGTTTTCAAAAAAGAATCCAGAACAAACAGCTCAAGATTTGGGTTTGTATCTTGTACAAAAGATCTCTGAAATTGAGCAATTTAATGTTGTTAAAGGTTTCTTGAATTTAGAGATTAGTTCGTCATATTGGGTAAACAAACTTGTTGAAGTCAATTGTAATTTTGCAAATAGTACCCATCAAAAAGTAATGGTTGAGTATTCTTCTCCTAATACAAATAAGCCTTTACATTTAGGTCATGTTCGTAACAATCTGTTAGGGTACAGTGTAGCTGAAATATTAAAGAAAAGTGGGAATGAGGTTTATAAAATCAACTTAATCAATGACCGTGGTATTCATATATGTAAAAGTATGTTAGCTTGGCAATTGTTTGGTAACAGTGAAACACCTGAATCTGCCAATATGAAAGGCGATCATTTGGTTGGGAAATATTACGTTATTTTTGATAAAGCTTATAAAGCTGAAGTAGCAGAATTGGTTAACAATGGAATGGCTCAAGAACAGGCAGAAAAACAAGCGCCAATGATTTTAGAAGCCCAAGAAATGCTTAGAAAATGGGAAAATGGAGATGCAGAAGTTATGCAACTCTGGAAAACAATGAATGCATGGGTTTATGATGGATTTGAGTCAACCTACAAAGAATTAGGAGTTGATTTTGATCGTTTTTATTACGAAAGTAACACTTATCAACTTGGAAAGGATAATATAGAAGAGGGCTTAACAAATGGTATTTTTTATAGAAAACCCGACCAAAGTGTATGGATAGATTTAACCCAAGAGGGTTTGGACCATAAACTTGTGTTACGTAGTGATGGTACTTCGGTTTACATTACACAAGACATTGGAACGGCATTGTTGAAATACCAAGATTACCAGTGCGATAAAAGTATTTATGTGGTAGGTAACGAGCAAGATTATCACTTTAAAGTGTTGTTCTTGATATTGAAAAAATTGGGTTACAATTGGTCAAACGGTTGCTATCATTTGAGTTATGGAATGGTTGATTTGCCAAGTGGAAAAATGAAAAGTAGAGAGGGTACAGTGGTAGATGCAGATGATTTAATTGCAGAAATGATTGAAACTGCAAAGGAAAAAACCGAAGAACTTGGTAAAACAGAAGGTTTGAGTAACGCGGAAAAACAGCAATTATATAAAATATTAGGTTTAGGGGCATTGAAGTTTTATATGTTAAAAGTAGATCCTCAAAAAAGAATGTTATTTAATCCACAAGAGTCGATTGACTTTCAGGGAGATACTGGTCCATTTGTGCAATATGCTTTTGCGCGTATTACAAGTATGCTCAAAGCTGCCAAACAATTAAATCAAGAAATTGCGTTTAAAACAGTAGACGTTTCAAGTTCAGAAATAGCCTTAATTAAAACCCTTTATAATTACCAATTTGAGGTTGAAAAAGCGTCACAAGCATATAGTCCTGCTATTATCGCTCATTATGCATTGTCTTTGGCTAAAGCATTTAACAGGGTATACAATGATGTTCCTTTTTTGCGTGAAAAAGACGATTCTAAGCGTTCGTTTAGATTATTTTTGGCAAGTAAAACTGCTGATATAATTCAGGATGCATTGGCACTGTTAGGAATAGATTGTCCAGAAAGAATGTAATCTAATGTTTAATTTTTATGGATGGTAAAATAAAAGAAGTTTCGGTTAAAAACGGGATTTATAGACATTTTAAAGGCAAGGAGTATTTACTTATAGAAATTGTTACCCATTCCGAAACCCTAGAAAAAATGGTTGTTTATCAGGCATTGTATGGAGATTTTTCCTATTGGGTACGACCTTATGATTTGTTTTTTGAGAAAGTGTTAGTAGAAGATAAGATGGTTTCGAGGTTTGAATTCGTTAAAACATCAGATTAAAAGCTTAGGTTTTTGATAAAAAAATTTTGCTTTGATGTTTAATTTGTTAAATTTGCATTATAATATATTTATATCAACATGAAAAAATTAATCTATTCAGCATTAAGCTTTGCTATTATAGCATCTACATTGTTTGTAGGATGTGGCAAAGATGAGACAGTCGATCCAACAAATCCAGTTGTATTAGGGCCAAACATTACTTTCCAAACAAATTCAGGTAGCGGTGCAGGGGTTTATACCTTTGCTGACGGAAGCGTATTGACAGGTGATGTAATTAAAATTGGAATGAGATTAACCTCAGATGTGAATTTAAAAACTTCAAAAATTGCTGTTAATTTTAACGGAGTAGGTGATGTTGTATTACATGACTCTACATATACTAGCAACACAAAAACTAGTAGCAAAGACGTAACTTATAAATTCCCTACTCAAAAAGGATCTTATGTATTTACTATCTATGCAACTGACAAAGATAACAACTCAAAAACTTCAAAAATTACAATTATCGCAAAAGGTCCATTGATTGATAGAGGAATTGGAACATTTCATAGCATAAAATCTGTTGATAATTTCAGCGCTTTTGATTTGATGTTGGGCGAAGCAATTACTGCTGCTGCTGGTGCAACTAATCAAGCTGATAGAGATATCGTTGACGCTTCAACAGGTGCTACATTGTCTAAAACATGGAAATCTCAAAACGGTACTGAGTTTTTAAAATCAGATGCTTCAGGTAAAATCAACGGTAAAATTTACGGTCAATTCGCATCAGAGCAAGATGTTATTGATGCGTGGAATGCTGCTCCTGCTGCTAATAAATCTACAACAGTAAATAATGTTGACGTTGGAGATTTAATTATCGCTAAAGTAGTTCGTTCAGGACAATCTTACTATTTTGTTATCGGTATCAACGATGTACAAGATGGAACAGGTTCTGAAGATGATTTCTACGAATTCCAATACAAACAATAATATTTAAACAATATTTTGATATCGAAAAGTCCTGCATTTGCAGGACTTTTTTTATGCTCTAATTTCTCTATTACAAAAGAATATCAAAGATTAAATACTAATATTAATAGTTATTGTTTATTTAACAAAATAAATTGTTTTCTAGGGCCTAATTAGATAAAAAAGACAATTGTGAAGTTGTTGTGAAATTAAAAAAAGATTCTAAGGGCAAATAAATAGCAGTAATAAATTCTTACTTACTCAATATGAAATTTACATTTCCTTCGTTTAAGTCTAAAGTGTATTTTGATAATATATTGATTTTAAAGTAACGAGTAGTGTCTTCTGTTAAATAATGCAACACTAATGTGTCATTACTCAATTGCCAAAGACCTTTCATTTGCTTGTTAAGCGATTTAATTTGGTAATTGAAATTGTGTGCAGAGTCAAATATAAAATGATCTTCTAGCCCAATTTCTACAGGGTTTTTTAATCCCTCAATTTTTCGGTATTGCCATTGTCCAATGATAAAAGATTCTTTAGATTGGTAATGACAAGCATTCCAAGTTAAAAATGAAAATGCTATGAGAGAATTACGTTTAATTGCGTTTGTCAATTTCATCACGAATTTGGGCTGCTTTTAAATAATCTTCATTTCGAATGGCATCGTCTAATAAATTTTCCAATTCATCTAAACTTAGTTTACTGTATGGGTTTATTTCCTTAGGGTTAACTCTTTCATTCTCTGTAGTATCTCTACCAGGTTTTTGTATGGAATTGTCATCCATTTCAATAGATGCTGTTTCCATTATGGAGTCTGTTGTATATATGGGGCAATTAAATCGGACCGCAATTGCAATTGCATCACTAGTACGGCAATCAATATTTAAAGATTTTCCCTCTTTTTCGCAAATCAAAGATGCATAAAAAACGCCCTCTTTTAAAAGGTGAATAAATACTTCAGTGATGTTAAAATCAAAAGATTTTGAAAAAGTTAAAAACAAGTCATGAGTTAAAGGTCTGTCAATGTTAATTCCTTCCAAAGGAATCGCAATGGCATGGGCTTCAAACTGTCCAATAATAATTGGCAGTTTTCTTCCACCATCTATTTCAGACATGATTAAGCTGTATGAGCCATTCATGTGTGAAGGAGCTATTCCATATATCTCTAACTCAATTTTTTTCAAAACGTGGGTTTATGAAGAATTAATTTTGAGCTTGTTTGGCTGCTTCTATTATTTTAGGTAATATGTCGAAAGCATCACCAACGATTCCAATATCAGCCGCTTTAAAGAAAGGAGCCTCAGGGTCTTTGTTGATAGCAACAATAACTTTACTGCTGCTAACTCCTGCCAAATGTTGAATTGCTCCTGATATACCAATTGCGATGTATAAATTAGGTTTAATTGTTATACCAGTTTGTCCAACGTGCTCTGAATGTGGACGCCATCCCATATCACTTACTGGTTTTGAACATGCGGTTGCAGCACCTAATAAATTAGCTAACTCTTCAACCATACCCCAGTTTTCAGGGCCTTTTAAGCCTCTACCAGCCGATACCACTATTTCTGCCTCTGTTAAAGGGATTTTACCTTCTGCTTTGTGAGTGCTTTCTATGCTTGTATTTGCTGACAAAGGTGAGTTATTTAATGTTTCTACACTTAATTCAACTTGTTTTTCGCTAATATCAATACTGTTGGGTGTTAATGCAATTACTTTTTTGCCAGTGCCCAATTGAACATAAGCAAATCCTTTTCCTGAAAAAACACCTCTTTTTACTACAAAACCATTTGATTGGTTAGGAAGTGAAATGACATTCGTTGCAATTGCAGCATTAATTCCAACCGCAATACGAGGACCAAGAGACTTGCCTTCGTATGTGTTTGCTATAATGAATGTTTCTATGCCATTGGCTTGAATTGCATTGGCAATAGCTTTAGTATAGGTTTGTGAATCAAAAGAAGAAAATCCTTTGATTACAATTAATTTTTGAACGCCATAAGTTGCAAGTTTTTGCGTTTCACCTTCATTAGGTTCACCCACACATATAGCGGTTACGCCATTTGTGCTAATTTGAGAAGCGTATGAAGCTGTTTCTAAAACTGCTTTTTTAAATTGTCCTTCTGATAATTCTGCGTATATTCCTAACATGATGTTATGCAATTATTTTTATTTCGTTTTTTAAGATATCAATTAACTGACCTGCTTGTTCTGCATCAATCATTCTAACCGCTTGTTTGGCACTTGGGCTTTCAAATGATTCATAGTGCGCCTTTAATTCTAATTGAACAGGCTCTTTCACAGTCAATGGTTTTGTTCTCGCTGCCATAATTCCTTTCATATTTGGAATTCTAGGTTCACAAAGGTCTTTTTGAGCACTAGCTATTACAGGTAAGTTAGCTATAACAGACTGTCTTCCGCCATCTATGTCTCTTTCAAAATGCATTTTACCATCTACTAATTCCATTTTGGTGCAAACATTTACAGAAGGCCAATTTAACAATTCGGCTAAAATGCCAGTTACTTGACCACCGTTATAATCGATACTTTCACGACCCGTTAAAACAATGTCGTAATTGTCGTTTTTAATAATTTCAGCCAATTGTTGAGCTACAAACATTCCCTCAACCGGTTCTGCATTAATTCTAATAGCATCATTAGCGCCAATCGCCAATGCTTTTCTAATTACAGGTTCTACATCAGCTAAACCAACAGTTGCTACAGTAACGGAACCCCCAACTTTTTCTGCAATTTCTAAGGCTTTTGTTAATGATAATTCATCGTATGGATTGATGATAAACTGAACACCTTGGGTATTAAACTTGGTGTTATTGTCAGTAAACGTAATTTTTGTGGTGGTGTCAGGTACCACACTCATACACACTAATAGCTTCATTTAAGATAATTTTTTTGCAAAATTAAGCTAAAAATGTCCTAAGAAAAAATGAGAATAAGAAAGTTTGATAAAAATTAATTAACAGCTTCATTTTGAATTATAAAAAGTACTCACTTCAGTTTCATCTTGATTTTACTGAACTCTCTCTTATCTTTGCACTCCATAATTTTATAATTTCAAAATGAATCGTTTGGAAACTGTTTTAAAACTCGTTGAATCTCAACCAAAAGATTTGTTTTTAAATTATGCAGTAGCTATGGAATACCTCTCTCTCAATGATTTTGAATCTGCAATTTTTTGGCTCAATAAATTAAAAAAAATAGAACCAACTTATTTGCCTTTGTATTATCAATTGGCCAAAGCATACGAAACTGTGTTTAATGAAAAACTCGCTGTTTCCACTTATGAGGAAGGTATTGAATTAGCATTGACCCAAAAAGATATAAAAACAGCTTCTGAACTTAGAAGTGCTCTTGAAGAATTAACTTTTTAACATGAACTTCATTCCCAAAAATCCAAATTTTAAAGCGAATATACTTAATCATCTCGAAAGACAATATTTTATGCACCATATCAAATTTGATCTTACAGATATTGGGGCAGGTAAGGTTACTGGTAGTCTTAAAATGGAAGAGAAACACCTTCAGCAATTCGGATATTTACATGGAGGAGTTACAGCAACAATTGCTGACTTGGTAATGGGTTTTGCGGCTTTTTCTTTGGTCTCTGAAAATGAAGGTACCGTAACGTCCGACTTAAAAGTGTCTTACCTTAGGCCTGCATTGGGTGATACCATAGAGGCGGTAGGTTATGTAATTAAGCAAGGAAATCTATTGTATTTTTGTGAAGCAGATATCTTTGCAATAGATAAGGGTGTAAGAACTCTAGTTGCTAGAGGCTATTCTACAATGTGTGCAGTTAAAATCGGCTAACTAAAGGAATTCTTCTTCCTCTGCCAAATGCTTTTGACGAAATTCTCAAAATAGGAGGGGCTTGAAACCTTTTGAATTCGTTGTTATTAACTAGTTTAAGTATTCTTTTTACGGTGTCTGAGTCAAATCCCAAAGATATAATTCTTTCTGCAGATTCTTTATTCTCTATGAATTCAAATAATATTTTGTCCAACAAATCATATTCGGGTAAGCTATCGCTATCTTTTTGATTGGGCCTCAATTCTGCACTTGGAGCCTTATAGATTATTTCGTTTGGAATGATTTCTTGTTCCCTATTGATGTATTGTGCCAATTGGTATACCTCTGTTTTATATAAGTCGCCTATAATGCTCAAACTGCCGCACATGTCACCATAAAGTGTGGTATATCCAACCGCCATTTCACTTTTATTGCTTGTATTTACGAGTATGTAATTGTGCTTGTTACTCATAGCCATTAATAAAACGGCCCTAGTTCTTGCTTGCATATTTTCTTCTGCCAAGTTGAACGCTGTGCCTTCAAATTGAGTTTTTAAACCCGATTGAAAAGCTTCAAAAATGGGTGATATTTTAACAATTTCGTATGGATTGTTTAAGTTTTTTGAAAGTTGAACTGCATCACTTACACTGCCTTCACTACTGTATTCTGAGGGCATCATCATTGCCATCACTTTATCTCCACCAATGGCCTCACTCAATAATGCTTGAACAACGGCAGAATCTATCCCTCCAGAGGATCCCAGAATTGCTTTTGAAAAGCCCATTTTTTGGAAATAATTGCGAATGCCAAAAATTAAGGCATTGTGTATGACCGCAATATTTGACTCAACTTTACTTTCAATTTTTGAGGGAAGGTTGGGGAGTGTTACTATTTGAAAATCTGTTTCAAATGATTTTAGCTCTAATACAACTTCTCCCTTTTTATTCAACACTTTGGAATTGCCGTCAAAAATCACATCGGTATGTGCTCCTACCTGATTAACATAAATAAGGGGTAGCTGAGCCTTTTGACAATGGTCTGTTAGTATTTTTAAGCGCTGTTCTTTTTTATATTGATTGAAAGGTGAAGCAGCAATATTGATTATAAAATCTGGTTTTTGTATGAGTAATTCACGAAGAGGGTGTTGTTTGTATTTAAGAAAATTGGTTTCATCCCAAAGGTCTTCACAAATAGTGAGTGCTATTTTTTTTCCTTTGAAATCAATACAATCAAAATATGAATTGGGTTCAAAATAACGAGATTCATCAAAAATATCATAGGTAGGAAGAAGCGTTTTATGTCGTGTTGAAATAAGTTTGCCTTCATGCAAAAGCAAAGCACTATTGAATAATGCTCTCCCGCTTGATTGTAAATTAGGCGTAGGACAGCCAATAATAACAGCGGTTTGATGAGTAAAAGGAAGTATGGTTTCTATCGCTTTTTTACAGTTTTTAATAAAATGTGCATAGTCCAATAAGTCGTCTGGTGGGTAACCACAAATAGACAACTCACTAAAAACAGCCAAATCACACTCATTTTGTTCTGCTTTTTTGATTGTTTCAATTATCAGTGAAGTATTGCCTTCAAAATCAGCAATGGTATAATTAAGTTGGCAAAGTGCTATTTTCACGAATACAAATTACAAAATTAGAAAAACATACCGACTTCAAGACCAAGAACATTGTTAATTACTTTGCCTCTTTTGTCATTCAATAAGTCAGTAAATCCATTATTAAATCTAGCACCTAAATAAAGGCTATTATTGCCACTCAAACGGTATTCAATACCTGCGCCAATAATCATTGAAGTTCGGAATATATTGACATTGTCTTCGTACCCAATAAAATCGTAGATATCACTTTCACTTGGATTCGGATTGTATTGTTCATCAGTTGGAAATGCTGTTGCAGGAGAGATTGCCGTAGCACTTGTTGTCACATTGTTGCCAATAATAAAACCTGGTGCTACACCAAATTGTCCCCAAAAACGTAGTCCGTCGGATTCTTTCGTTCTGAATTTGAATGTCAATGGAATTTCAAAGTATTGTAAATTGTATTTGTATGATATGTTATTGAAATTATGGCCTGAATTATTGTTTAAAACATGAATGTTAGTGTCTTTAAGCTTCACATTATTTGTCATACTTGTGATATTTATTTCAGGAGTAAAATAATAATTGTCGGCAATTTTAATATCCAACATAAATCCGAATGAATAACCAATGCCCGAACCATTACTTTGTGAAAAAGAAGTTTTTGATTTAACCCAATTGACACCGGGAATTAATTTAAAACCAACTCTAAAGTCGCGGTCGTCTTGTGCTTTCAATAAACCTGAAACAAACAATATGCACAAAATAGAGAAAATGCGGTTTTTAAGTTTTATATTCATAAATTTATTTATTAATTTGCGCAAAAATGATGAAATTTTCTCACATAACCACTTTATTCTTCTCAGTTTTTCTGTTTTTATTTTCAGGTTGCCAGTCAAATCAACTTGATGTTGATGTTTCTGATGTTGATGTTAAATTAGATGTTTTAAGGTTTGAAGTCGATTTATTTGAAAATAAGCTCAATACTCTCGATGCCTTTAAGAAGAAATACGGTACTTTTGTTAATGATTACACTATGGGAATAATGGGTTTCCCTGGTAATGAAAATGAAGCTTTTTCTCAATTGATGCTTTACAAAACTGATCCAAATGCTAAAAGACTCTATCAGCTGGTAAAAGAAAAATATGCCGATTTTTCAGTTTATGAAAAAGAACTCACACAAGCTTATCAATACTTTAAATATTACTACCCTAAAGATAGTATTCCTAGAATTGTAACTTACATCAGTAATTTTAGTTTTTACATGAATCCAATAGGTGATGGTTACATTGGGATTTCATTAGATATGCATATGGGGCAAGATTTTGCTCCTTATCAATACACGAATATTGAGAATTATTGGAAGAAAATACTGACACCTCAAACCGTATCTGTACATCATATTTTAGCACATGCCAATGATAAGTTTATAGTTTACAACCGTGGAAAGCACTTTTTAGATGAATTGGTGTACCAAGGAAAATTGCTTTACTTTTTGGATGCTACTTTAAAAAAAGTCCCTGATCCAATAAAAATTGGTTTAACGCAAGAAGAATATGATTGGTGTGTGAAAGAACAAGCCAATATTTGGGCATTTTTTGTGAAAGAAAAAGTATTGTATGAAACAGACAATAGAAAGTTTGATCGTTTTTTCAAGGAAGGACCTTACACTATTGCAAGTGGAGTTCCTGAAAAATCACCACCTATGTTGGGTAAATTTATAGGATGGCAATTGATAAAACAATACATGTTAGAAAATCCTAAGGTTAAATTGCCTGAACTAATGTCGTCAGTTAATTCGGAAGAAATACTTCAAAAAAGCCACTTTAAACCTTAATAAAATTTCACTAAGCTATAAATATATTATCTATCTTTGCAACCTTTTATGATGATTCAGGTTTTAAAATCAAAGATTCACAATGTGAAAATCACTTTTACCCAATTAAATTATATTGGCAGTATTACTATTGACGAAGCATTGTTGGAAGCTGCTAACATGATTGAAAATGAAAAAGTGTTGGTGGTTAATAATAACAATGGGGAACGTATAGAAACCTATGTTATCAAAGGAGAAAGAGGTTCAGGTGTAGTTGGTTTAAACGGAGCTGCTGCTAGAAGAGGTGCTGTGGGCGATGAGTTGATTATTATTAGTTTTGCGTTGATGGATTTTGAAAAAGCCAAGTCGCATAAACCATGGCTTGTGTTTCCCAATGCACAAAATAAAATATAAATGCTAAATAAAAAGGGGATCATAAAGTTTTTACTTTTTGCTGCCGTTGGAGCTATCATCGTCTATTTTATTTCAAAAAGTTTCAATTTTAATGAATTTCTTGTTAAAGTAAAAACAGCTAACATTGGTTTTATTATAGCATCGCTTTTTGTGGGTGTTTTGGCAGTATTTATTAGAGCACTTAGATGGCAATTGATGCTCAAACCAATTGGCTACAAAACTAAAATTAGTAATGCTTATCATTCTACAATGAGTGGCTATTTGGTGAATTTAGGGATTCCTCGCTCCGGTGAAATATACCGTTGTGCAGTGTTTTCAAAGTCGGACAAAGTGCCTATTAATACACTTGTGGGAACTGTTTTTAGTGAACGTATTATTGATTTACTTATGTTGGCAATTGTTGTTTTTTTGAGTGTGATAGTACAATTTGACAAGCTTTATAGTTATATTGATGAGGTTCTTTTATCTAAATTCAATGGCCCTATCTTAATTATATTAGGGCTTGTTATATTTATTGGTATTATTGGGCTTTTTGTTTTTATCAAAAAGTTTTCTAATTCACAAAATAAAATAATAATATTTATAAACGGATTCATCAACGGAATTAAAAGTGTATTTACTTTAGAACAACCCATTTTATTTTTGATTTATACTGCTTCTATTTGGATTTGTTATTTGTTTATGACCTACTTCGCCATTATGGCATTTGATTTTTCGTCCGTTTTAGGAATAGGAGGAGCACTTTCTACATTAGTCTTCAGTACTTTAGGTGTTATTGTTCCTGCACCAGCTGGAATAGCAACTATTAGTAGTATTCAAATTGGATTAACTCAAATTTATGGTTTTACTGAAGTCAATGCAAGTACACTTGGTGTCGTCTTGTTCTTCAGTAATATTCTTATGATTATTGTATCGGGTTCTATCTCGTTTATAATAATGGCAATTAAAACAAAGGTTTAATATATTTATGAGACACCACCAACTAATACAGTCTAAAATTCATACATTGGAAACTCTATTGCCATTGATTGAATCATTAAAGTATCAAAATAAGTCGATTGTGTTTACCAACGGTTGTTTTGATATTTTACACAAAGGGCATGTTGATTATTTAGCAAAAGCAGCCGACAAAGGGGATTTTCTTATTGTAGGAATAAATACTGATTTTTCAGTGAAACGCTTGGGGAAATCGCCTTCTCGGCCAATACAAGATGAAGAGGCTAGGGCGTATTTAATTGCTGCTTTGGAAAGTGTGTCTTTTGTGATTTTATTCAATGATGAAACTCCCATTAATTTGATTAGTTCAATTCTCCCCCACATTTTAGTTAAAGGGGCTGATTATAATCCTGAGTCTATTGTAGGATATAAAGAAGTTATTGAGAATGGCGGTCGAGTAGAAACTATTGCCTTTATTGATGGCTATTCTACAACAGCAATTGAAAATAAAATTAAAAGCACTTAGTATTCTTTACTAATTCCAATGTTTATACCTGCTTGAATCACCGATTTAGCAGGACCCATTTCTAAATAAAAGCTACTTTGTTTAAATATTTTTTGTCTCCACCCAATGGTAGATTCTAAACCTAATCGATATAAATTGGGAAGTGTAATACTAATGGTATTACTTGGAAAATCTGATTCTGTGGTAAAACGACCAAGCCTATATCCCATACCAAATCCAATATAAAAGGCTGTTTTTGGGTATTTAATGGGGGCTAAAATATGGTAGTTGATTCTTGCATTAAGGGCTAAATTGTTGCTTTTGATTGTGGTTTTATTATTAGCTATACTACCTAGGGTGGTATCGAAAATTAATTCATTATATGAGACTTGATAGGCCATATAGTTGATACTAGCGACTAATCCAAAACGTGAATTAAGTTTATTTTCATATTTTATGTGGAAAGGTCCTGTTCCTGATGATGTAAAAGAGGTTTTGTAATTGAATTGATTGAAATAAAAACGAGGGAGATTGGGAAATCCTAAACCAAAGCTCATATTTTGTTTGTTATGTTGTGCCCGTATATTAAAAGGGCACAACAATAAAAATAAAGACAATGTGATTTTACCTATCAAATTCAACTCTTTGTCCATTAGGGTTTGAATGAAGGATGCCATTTTCATAGACAAGAACACCATTAATTACAGTGGTATGAATTCGGTAATTAAAGGTATGATTCTCGAATGGACTCCATCCACATTTGTATAGTAATTCTTCTTTCTTTACCAATTGTGATTTGGGTTGAACTAAAACCAAGTCAGCAAAATAACCTTCTCTAATATAGCCTCTTTCTTTCACATTGAATAATATGGCTGGATTATGGCACATTTTCTCAATAATCATTTCTTTGCTGATTTTATTTTGATGATAAAAATCGAACATGGCTTGAATGCTGTGTTGAACCAATGGGCCTCCAGATGGAGCTTTGTTATATTCTTGGTTTTTTTCCTCCAATGTATGAGGGGCATGGTCGGTTGCTATGACATCAATTCTTCCATCTAGCAAGGCTTCCCATATTTTTGATCGGTCATTAATTGTTTTTACAGCAGGATTCCATTTGATGAAATTTCCTTTTTCTTTATAGTCTTCATCAGAAAACCACAAATGGTGAATACAAGCCTCAGAAGTTATTTTTTTGTCCTTTAATGGGATATTATTGGTAAATAATTCTGTTTCAATTCCTGTAGATATATGTAAAATATGAAGACGTGTTCCGTTCTTTTTTGCTAATTCTATCGCCATGCTACTGCTTAGGTAACACGCTTGTTCTGAACGAATAAGTGGGTGGTGATGGATGTTTAATTGTTGATTGCTTTCTTCCAAATAATGTGCTAAGTTGTTTTTTATCGTTTGTTCATCTTCACAATGGGTTGCAATAATAGTTGGGGCATTGGCAAATACTTTTTCTAAAACAAGTGCATCATCAACCAACATATTACCGGTGCTACTTCCCATAAAGATTTTGATACCACAAACTTTTCTAGGGTCAGTACGCATTACCTCATCATAATTGTCATTGGTAGTGCCCATAAAAAAAGAATAATTGGCAAAAGCATTTTTCTGCGCTATGGCATATTTGTCTGCTAATAAAGCTTGTGTAACAGCTTGTGGTGATGTGTTGGGCATTTCGAAAAAGGTAGTCACTCCACCTACTGCAGCTGCTCTGCTTTCTGTCATAATATCCCCTTTGTGAGTTAATCCAGGTTCTCTAAAATGGACTTGGTCATCTATGGCTCCCGGCATTAAAAACAAACCTTCTGCATTGATTTCTTTAGCATGTGGATCATTTATTGCTGAAGCGATTTTTTCGATTCTTTCATTTTGTATTAATACGTCTAATACTTCTGTTTTACCTTCATTGATAACATGGGCTTGTTTGATAATAAATTTTGACATTGATGCAAAATTAAACAAATTAATAATAATAAAATTAACTTAATTTTGAAAAATAAATGAGACGAAAAATCAATCAAATATTGAAAAAAACAGGCCATTTTCTGTATGGACTTGTTTTGATTTTTGTTATACTCAATTGGCTCGTCCCGTTTCGTTTTTCTGTCGATTATTCTAAAAGTATCTATGCCAAGGATGGGGAATTAATAGGGGTATATTTAAATAAGACTGACAAGTGGCGCTTGCATTCTTCCATCAATGAAGTTTCACCTCTGTTTTTAAAATCAATAAGATTAAAAGAGGATAAGTGGTTTTATTACCATTGTGGTTTTAATCCTGTTTCAATCATTAAAGCGGCTTTTTATAATACAGTTTCTGGACAAAGAATAGGTGGCGCATCCACAATTACTATGCAAGTAGTTCGACTTGTAAATCCTCAAAAAAGAACCTATGTCAATAAATTGATTGAGCTTTTTAGAGCCGTCCAATTGGAATACCAATTCTCTAAAAATGAGATATTGGAAATGTATATTAATTTATTGCCCTACGGTGGTAATATAGAAGGGGTAGGGAGCGCCACTTATATTTATTTTGGCAAGTCGCCGCAAGATTTAAGTTTATCTGAGTGTGTTACGTTGTCAATTATTCCCAATAAACCAAGCAGTTTGAATATCAAAAAAAATCAAGAAGCCATTCAAATA
>JBILJV010000009.1:0-55511 GCA_044377005.1 Bacteroidia bacterium | reverse complement strand
ATAACAATTCATCGTCTTCGTAAACGATGTTTATATGGATATTTTCTGGAATTAATTCAGGATTTCGTGGGGGATTAGGAAGGACAACAGTAACAATGTCATTGGGTTTAATCGAGTAATTGCTTTTAGAAGGGCGGTCATTAACTAAAATACTGCCAAGGTCAATCCCTTTTTGAACACGAGTTCTTGTAGCATTTTCAATTCTCATCGTTACAAACTTATCTAATCGCATGGGGGTTTGTCCCTTATCTGCAATAAATCTATGGTGTTCGTATAGGTCTATGTCTTCTTCCTCGATAGTGTCTTGTGTGGTCATGTATATGAATAAAAAAATGCTAAATTGGTCTATTTTTGAAGTAGCCAATTTAGCATTTTTTAATAGTTACTTTTTTTTAAATTAATCTTTGGTTTTTTTAGCTTTAGCTTTAGCTTTTGGCTCAGCTTTTACTTTTACTATTTTTGAGGCTGCGGCTTTTGCTTCAGCTTTTGACGGAGTTGCTTTAGCAACTGGTCTAGGTCTTCTTACGCCGTATGTACCAGCTGTAATTTTACCTTTTTTTGTACGTTGATCTCCTCTTCCCATGGTATTTTTATATGTTGTTTTTTTTACAAATGTATAAGATAAATTTAAATTATCAAAATATTTCATAGACTTTGTCTATTCAATCATTGTTTTATCGAATGCTTACAATGAATGGTTGGTGATAATTTATCATTGAAATATGTATTAATTATTGTTTTTTTGTAACAATTAATGAGGTCTTTATTTCTAAAAAATTTATTTCTATTGCAAGGTCTTAATTTGGTTGTCAAACCAGTTTGGATTTTGTTGATAGATAGAATGGCCAATAATTTGTTGGGTACAGCTTACGGTGAATATTATATCGTTCTCAATTTGTCTTTAGTTTTTGGCGTATTACTTGATATTGGAATTCAGAATTTTAATAATACCCACGTAGCATCTGACCCTTTGTTTTTTAAAAAAAATCTTAAAACATTGGTTGGTCTTAAATTGATTTTGTCACTACTGTATTTTGGTATTGTTTTTACGTTGGGGTGGGTTAAACAAGTCAATGTATCCCTATTGATGATAGTGGCCGCAAGTCAAATAATTACCTCTTTTATATTGTATTTTAGAAGTAATATAAATGGTCTTCACCATTATAAAATTGATAGTTTTTTGTCAGTTAGCGATAAGTTTTTTGGAATTATTTTGTGTGTTTTGTTGTATGGATTTCAATTGATTAACGTGTTTTATTTTGCAATGGCTCAATTAGTAGCTCTTTCTATAACATTGCTTATTGCCTTATTTTATAATATTAAGTTTCATTCTCAAATTCAAACATTTGACGATAAAATTAATACGTCCCAAGTAAAGTCTCTCATCCGAAAAAGCCTTCCTTTTGCCTTTTTATTTGCTCTTATGGGATTGTACACCCGTGTGGACGTTGTTTTGATGAATTTATTACTCGATAATCCCAATTATTACTCTTCATTGTACGCTCAAAGTTATCGTTTTTTGGATGCTTCATCCATGTTTGCAATGCTATTTGCAGGACTTTTGCTTCCTATGTTTGCCAAATTATTGGCTAATAATGAAGATGTTAAGCCTCTAACTAAGACTGCAACTACTATTCTGTTATTAACAGCACTTGTTGTGGGTATGGGTTCCATGTTTTACAATGAAAGAATTATGAAAATGATGTATGATTATGCAGATGTATCAGTGTGGCAGTATTCTTCACAAACATTTAAAATAATCATGCTTAGTTTTATTCCAATGGCGTTAATCTTTGTTTTTAGCACTTTATTAACCGCACAAAAGGATATTTATTATTTAATATTGTTCGCAGCTACTGCTTTAATGGTTAATTTATTGTTAAACTTTATACTTATCCCCAAGCACAATATCATAGGTGCCGCTACTGCAACATTGGTAACTCAAAGTATATTTGCTCTTTTATGTTTGTTTAGATGTTTTCATTTGTACCAATTTAAGTTATCATTAAGTTTAATAATGCGTTACATTCTTTTTGTAATTTGCTTATTTGGGATCTACTTTTTTGTAAAAGCCATCGGTAATACTGTTTTAAGTATAGGATTGTTTACAATTTTTTCTGTTTTATTGTCAATACTTTTAAAGTTAATAAATCCTCATACTTTTGTTAATTTCTTAAAAAATAAGACACAATAAAATACTTTAATTTAAGTTAGTCTTGAGAATTGCTTAAAATTCTTATTTTTGCGTTTCATTTAATGAGCATGGAAAATTCTTTCGAAAAACCTTCAAGTGGTATTGTAACTTTTGCTGATGTCATATCTCTTTTTTACAGATGGAGAAAACAATTTATAGTATTGTCAATTTTGGCAATTGTAATTTCTTCGGTTGTTTCATTTATGATTACGCCCAAATATCAGTCAACTGTTGTTTTTTATCCTACTACTAATAATTCCATAAGTAACGCACTATTAGCGGAATTAAACCAAAGACAAAAGGATGTTTTGGAGTTTGGGGCAGAAGAGGAAGCCGAAAAAGCTTTACAAATTTTACAATCTTCTAAACTAACGGAGCGTTTAATTAGAAATTATAAACTGATGGAACATTATAAAATTGATCCCAAAAGTAATTTTAAGAAAACTAAGTTAAATGAAAAAATCAATTCTAATTTTAAGTTTTCTAGAACCAGATATCTTTCAATTAAAGTTGATGTTATGGACGAAAATCCTGAAATGGCTGCCAAAATGGCGAATGGTATTTTAGATTTATACGATTCTATAAAAAATGAAATTCAATTGGAAGTTGCAATACCTGCCTTGGAAATTATCAAACGTCAGATGGATGCCAAAGAAAATGAAATAAATAAAATAAAGGAAGATATGTATAAGTTGGGTTTGGAAGGTGTTACAAACTATATAGAACAAACAAGAGCTGTATCAGAGGAAATATACAAAGCTAGGGCTTCTGGAAACATGAACAAAGTATTAGACTTAATGGAACAACAAAAGAATTTAGCTCAACATGGTGGAAATTTTACTTCCTTATCTGAGACTTTACTTTTGGAACTTGAGCGTTTTTCGGCACTGAAAGCCAAATTTGAAAGAGCCGAAGTGGATGTTAAGGAAACATTGAATAATAAATTTACTGTAAGTGGTGCCGATGTAGCTGAACAACGCGCTTATCCTGTTAGAAAGTTAATTGTTTTAGTAACTCTTATTGCTACTATTTTGTTTTCTGCTCTTGTTTTTGCTATTTACGAGAAAATTCAAACGACCAAGTCAGTTTAATTTGAATTATTTAAACACCCATTTCAAAGAAAAATCAACCCAATTAATCTATCTAATTGGGTTGATTTTTATTGCTATCACTGGTATCTCTTTGTTTTTTGGTGTTTATGAAATGCTTTTATTACCTGTTGCGTTAGTTGCTGTTTATATTTGTATTTACAGACCTGTTTTTTATACATTAATTCTCTGTTTTTTAATTCCATTTTCATTATTTGTTGATGATGTTGGAGGTGGTTTTGGCTTGTCTTTGCCAACAGAACCAATGATTTGGTTATTATTTTTGGTTTATGTCATACAGTTGTTTATTAATGGAGACGTAAAGGTTTTATTGTTTAAAAATCCTTTAATTTTATTTATAGTTATCAATTGGTTATGGATGTTTGTAACAGTTTTTACAAGTTCTATGCCAGTAGTTTCAATTAAGTATTTTTTGGCTAGAACTTGGTTCATGGTTGTATTTTATTTTTTCTTACTTCAGTTATTTAAGAACCCAAGCGTTATTAGAAAGTTTCTAAGTTATTTGTTATACGGGACAGTAATTGTGGTTTTTTATACTTTAGTGAAACATGCTAGAGAAGATTTTTCGAGAGGTTGGGGGTATGATATAATGAAACCTTTTTTTCAGGAACATACCATGTATTCGGCCTATATTTCATTTTTGGTTCCTGTAGCATTAATGTTTGCTTTGCGAGGTAAGTTATTCAATTTTAATTGGATTTATCGCTCAGTGTTTTTTTCTATCTTCATAGTTTTGGTCGTGGGAATTGTTTTTTCTTATACCCGTGCTTCTTGGATAAGTTTGTTGGCAGCATTGTTTTTTTATGTGCTATTGCAGTTCAAAGTTTCTTTTAAGCACATGATGTATGCTTTACTTTTGATTTTATCAATAGCATGGCTTAAGCAAGATCAACTTTTATACAGTCTCGAAAAGAATAAGCAGGGGAGTGCTGATGATATTGAATCTCACGCACAATCTGTTTCAAATATTACGACAGATCCTTCCAATTTGGAAAGAGTAAATAGGTGGCAATGTGCCGTTTTAATGTTCAAAGAAAGGCCTGTTTTTGGTTTCGGTCCTGGAACATACACATTCCAATATGCGCCTTTTCAAAGACCTGAAAACTTAACACTTATTAGCACAAATAGTGGCGACTTGGGTAACACACACAGTGAATATTTTAATGCACTTTCTGAAATGGGACTGATTGGATTTTTGAGTTGGGTCGCAGTATTTTTAAGTTCTATATATTTGGCAATGGGGCTCATTTATCACCCTTCAGTAATGCCTTGGGTAAAGAGTTTGGGAACTGCGGTTATGCTTGGCTTGTTTACCTATTACGTACACTCCTTTTTGAATAACTTTACTGATTTTGATAAAATAGCGACACCATTTTGGGGTTACTTAGCCATTATATCAGCATTAAAGATTTACCATCATCAATCTGTTAAATCAAAACTTACTTAATATTTTATTTTTAAGTTAAAGATTTTCACAAGATCTTGAACCGATTTGTTTTCATCATACATTTCTTTAAATTGTTCTGCTGAGGTGTATGCGATTTTGGGAGCTTCTACGGTATTGTCTTCTATAAAGTTTAAAACAATTTCTTTTATTTGAAAGTACTGTCTTAAAAAAATTTGCCAATCTATTTTATGGTCGCCAATTTTTTCGATTTGTTGTTTGGTTAAGTGAACATTGATGTTAGTTCCTGCTAAATCATATTTTAGAATTTTAAAAAGAGAAGCTAGTGCAATAGGTTTACTTTTGCCAAATGATTGATTTGCAGTAATTAATGTTGTATCGTTCAATAAAGGTACCTGTTCCAATGGAGGCAAGCTTTGTTTGATTAAATCTTCTGTGATTTTAATGACAGACTCTTCGTCTTTGGCTAATTCAAGAATAGAAATTTGCTTGGCTTTTTCATCAATAATAGTTGAACCTTTTGTAGGGATTTTGGGAAGCTTAAAATCTTTTGTTGCCAATTCTGATTCGAACAAACCATGTTTAGGTTTATTGGAATCAATTAACCGTTTGTTCTTAAGTTCTTTAACTGAAGCTATATACTCATCACTTTTTTTTTTAATTCATCCAAAGTCAAGTTAGATTGAATTAAACTTTTAATGTGACAAAGTTTTAAAAGAGCTAGTTCGATATGAAGTCTTTGATTTTTACTCATTTTGTATTCAATGTCAAATTGATTGTTGATATTAAGAGCATTGAGTAAAAAAGAGAGTTGACATTCTTCACTTTGTACTTTGTAACGATCTTTATAATTGTCACTTACATTGAGAAGTTTGTATGTATTTGGATTTTTACAAACCAATAAGTTTCTAAAGTGATCGCTTAAACCATTTAAGAATAATTGACCATCAAAACCTAATTGCGTAATATTGTCGAATAAATTTAATGTTAGTGCAATATCTTGACTAATAAGTGCTTCTGTCATTTTAAAATAAATACCTCGGTCGAGAATATTTAAGTTTTCAATGGCTTTTTCATAAGTGATTATACCTTTTGAAAAACTAACCATTTGGTCAAATATTGATAGACAATCACGTAACCCACCATCTGCTTTTTCAGCGATAACATGAAGGGCTTCATCCTCTACAGTAATATTTTCTTTTAAAGCTATTTTTTTTAAATGTTCCACCATGTCATTGACCTGTATTCTTCTAAAATTGAAGATTTGGCAACGAGATAAAATAGTTGGAAGAACTTTGTGTCTTTCTGTTGTAGCTAATATAAAAATAGCATAACTAGGTGGCTCTTCGAGTGTTTTTAAAAAAGCATTAAAAGCGGCAGAGGACAACATGTGAACCTCGTCAATAATATAAACTTTGTATTTGCCAATTTGTGGCGGGATTCTAACTTGTTCAATTAAGCCACGAATGTCATCTACAGAATTATTACTGGCTGCATCTAATTCAAAAATATTAAAACTATAATCGTTATCGGGATTGTCATTTTCAGTTTGGTTAACGATTTTGGCTAAAATACGAGCACAAGTTGTTTTTCCAACACCTCTAGGGCCAGTAAATAAGAATGATTGAGCCAATTGATTGGAATTGATTTCATTAATAAGTGTATCTGTTATATGCCTTTGACCCACCACTTCATCAAAGATAGAAGGGCGATATTTTCTAGCGGATACAATGAAATTTTCCAAAACAGTTTTTTAATTGTGACAGCAAAAATACTAATTTTATTAGAAGATTTTATTCATGTTGAAAATTTATTCGCAAGTAATCCATACTAAGTTATCAAGATATTAAGTGAATAATCTTTCTTTGTTTCTGTTGAAAAGTCAATTTTTTTTTATTTCATTTGCATGAATGAATCATTGGTTGATAAAATCGGAGCCATTTAAGTACTCTTGGCAACAAATGTTGACAGACAAGAAGACTTTTTGGGATGGTGTTCGTAATTATCAAGCACGAAATAACCTAAGAGAAATGAAAAAAGGGGATTTGTGTTTCTTTTATCACAGCAATGAAGGAAAAGAGATTGTGGGAATTGTAAAAATAGTAAAAGAGCATTACCAAGATCCAACAACCGATGATACTAATTGGGTTGTTGTGGATGTTACACCATTTCAAACGCTTAAAAAAACAGTAACTTTAGAACAAATAAAAAATGACACTCGTTTGGCTAACATTGGTTTGGTTAAACAAGGTCGTTTGAGTGTTATGAAGCTCACTCAATACGAGTTTGATATCATTTTAGAACTTTCAGAATCGAAATAAACAATGGAAGAGAAATTATTATTTGATCACCAAAAACTCATTGTAACTCTCAATAGATTGGCTTATGAGTTGATTGAAAATTATGATGATTTTTCGAATACAGCAATCATTGGTTTGCAACCTAGAGGTGTTTTACCTGCTAGGTTTATCAAAAATAAAATTGAAGAAATTATAGGAAAAAAAATCAATTATGGTGAATTGGATATAACCTTTTACCGAGATGATTTCAGGACTTCAGAAAAGCAATTGTCAGCAAGTCCCATTCACATTCCTTTTAGTACCGAAGGGTTGAAAATTATCTTAATAGATGATGTTTTATACACAGGACGTTCTATCAGAAGTGCAATGGATGCATTAGTGGATTTTGGCAGACCCGATAAAGTAGAATTGTGTGTGTTGATTGACCGAAAATACCACAGAGAAAATCCAATTTGTGCCGATTATGTTGGAAAATCCATTGATACAAGAGGTCAAAATCAAAAAGTTAAAGTAGATTGGCAAGAAAATAATTATAAAGTTTGGTTAAAAACGCATGAGTAAATTATCAGTAAATCATTTATTGGGCATTAAAGACCTTTCAGAAGCGGATATTCAACTGATTTTTGAAACGGCAGATAATTTTAAAGCCATTATTAACCGACCTATAAAAAAAGTGCCTTCTCTTCGTGATATTACGGTTGCTAATTTGTTTTTCGAAAACTCTACTAGAACAAGAATTTCTTTCGAACTTGCCCAAAAAAGATTAAGTGCCGACATTATCAACTTTTCATCCTCTTCCTCTTCAGTTACTAAGGGAGAAACATTGATAGATACTGTTAAAAATATATTAAGCATGAAAGTGGATATGGTGGTAATGCGTCACCCTAGTCCTGGTGCTTGTGTGTTTTTGTCTAAACACATTGATGCAGCAATATTAAACGCAGGTGATGGAACCCATGAACATCCTACTCAAGCTCTTTTGGATGCTTATTCTATTCGCGAAACTTATGGCGATGTAACAGGAAAGAAAGTATTAATAGTGGGGGATATTTTACATAGTAGAGTTGCTTTGTCAAACATATTGTGTCTTAAAAAATTAGGGGCCGAGGTGATGGTTTGCGGACCAACAACCTTAATTCCAAAACACATAGAACAATTAGGTGTAAAAGTAGAACATCAATTGGAAAAAGCCCTTCGATGGTGCGATGTTGCTAATATGTTGCGCATTCAAATGGAAAGGCAAGATGATAAATATTTCCCATCTTTAAGGGAATACAGTTTACAATATGGATTAACAATGGACTTAATTAGAAAGCTAGATAAACCAATCACTATTATGCATCCTGGTCCTATCAATAGAGGCGTGGAAATAACAAGTGAGGTTGCTGATAGTGACTTAAGTATCATTTTAGATCAAGTTGAAAATGGAGTTGCCATCAGAATGGCCTGCCTATTTTTATTAGCTAATAATATTACAAAAAATTAATGAGTAACCCGATTTTAGTAGAAGTAATGCGTGGAGACGTACTAGAAAGTTTTCACCGTGGTGTTATCTGTATTGTAGATGCTGATAATCATATTTTATACCAACAAGGCGATGTAAAACAAGTCTGTTTTCCTCGTTCTGCACTTAAGTTTTTTCAACAAATCCCTTTGCTTTGTTCCGGCGCTATTGAGCATTTTGGTTTTACAAGAAAAGAGATAGCAATTATGTGTGGTAGTCACAATGGTGAATCTACCCATGTGGAAACTGTTCGTTCTATTTTAAATAAAATTGGTTTAAAAGAAGATGATTTGCAATGCGGACCTCAAATGCCAACTTTAAGAGAAGATCAACACCTTTTGATTAAAAATGATTTAAAACCTCAAAAAATACACAATAATTGTAGTGGTAAACATGCAGGATTTTTGGCCTATTGCGTTTACAATAATTTAGATATTGCAACTTATATTCATCCAAATCATTCGCTCCATCAAACTATCTTGACTGTTATATCTGACTTTCATGAATACCCAATTAGTTTAATAAAACAAGGCGTTGATGGATGTTCTGCCCCTATATTCTCTTTCCCTGTTTACAATCAAGCGATAGCCTACAGACAATTGGTTGCACCAATAAATTTCGATCAATCGATTCAAACTGCCTGTAAATTAATGGTTGACTCTATTGTGGAATATCCTGAAATGATAGCAGGTAAACAAAGGTATTGCACCGACCTTATGAAACTTTCTAAAGGGGAGTTGATAGGAAAAACTGGCGCTGATGGGGTTTATTCTTTAGGAATTGTTAAGCAACAATTGGGTGTTTGTATTAAAATTGACGATGGTAAAATGGGGCCTCAATACAATGTGGCTCAGGCAATTGTTGAAAAAATGCAGCTTTTTTCAGAGGCTGATAATGCTACTTTACATCATTACATAGCGACAGAGAATAAGAATTTTGGTGGTATAGTGACAGGTGAAACTAAAACCGTTAACTTACAGTTGCCTCAATTTAATTCAATAAAAATACACTAGAATGATAAAAGTCAATAGAAATATTCGACTTTTGATTTTTATCACTTGGGGGTTTTTGCTTGTTTATGGTATCGCCAATCATGTATATTGGCGAGATGAAGTAAGACCACTAAGCATTGCAATTTCTTCAGATTCATTTTTTGATTTATTTGTAAATTTAAAAAATGAAGGTCATCCAATACTGTGGTATTTATTATTAAAAGTATTTTATTCAATTTTTAATTCGCCATTAGTTTTAGGATTATTATCATTTCTATTTGCAGTTGGTTTTGTTTATTTACTATTGTTCAAAACTAAAATTCATTGGGTTTTTTCTATACTAATTGTTTTTGGATTTTACGGTCTGTATGAATATTCCATCAATGCGCGAAATTATGGAATATCTGTATTTCTCATGTTTTTGTTTGCGTATAAGATGTCCCAAAAAAAGGAGGGTATATTGCCCTTGTTTTGCTTGGTTTTGTTGTCTCAATCTAACTTTTATGCCACCATGTTTACGCCAGTTTTTTTGGCCTTATATATATTCCAAAACCCCAAATTGAGAAATAGTCAAATTTTAATGATTGGACTAGTATTACTTTCAATCTTTTTTGCGGTATTAACTTGTTTGCCTAATGAACAAAGTCTTGTAATTAACACATGGTCTTGGAGTAAGCTTTCTTGGGTACATTTATGGGACGTTGGATTAGGGTTCCCTCAGTTATTAAATCTTTCAATACCTTTTGAACGTGAGTTAACAACCATTTTGTTATTGATGAGTTTATTGATTTTTGTAAGTAGAAAAAGTTTATTGATTTCTGCTTTTGCATTGATGGTAATTATGAGTTTTTTTCATCAAAATATTAGGGAAAATTATCTCCATCACCAAGGTGTGTTTTTATTTGGTTTTATTGCATTAATTATTGGAAGTTACAATCATTTAAATTTAGACTATAAGAGGTCAAAAGTTATTAGAAACTTGATGTTAGTCGGAATAATATCATTTACTTTTATATTGACACTATTGTTTTACAGAGGATATCAGGCCTATTCAATGGATTTGCGTTTTACAAATTCCAATGCCAATGAATTGGGACATGATTTGAAAGTTACACATACTTCAAAAAGAGTAGTCATTGCTGAACCTGACTATCTTATGGAATCTGTTATGTATTATTACTTCAACCCATATTATATCGTAAGGGAGCAAAAAATAGCTAGATTTTCTCATTTCACTAAACAGAATAAAGACAGTTTGAGTTTAAGTAATTTACTATTAATCAATGATAGTTTGGCGCAAAGAGGCAAAAAGGTTGATTTGGTGTTTGGATGGCAATTGCCAGATACTGTTCATACTTATCATTTTTCATATAATAAGAAGTTTTATTTAGATTCTGTATCATTAAAACAATTTCATCACGACTATTATTTATATAAGAGTTATGCCAATTGGATTAAGCACGATGAGTACTATTATTGGTATAAAAGAAAATAGTAATTTTTTATTTCTTAATTTAAGAATGTTTAGTTTTTTGAAGTTTACTAAGGTCGAATCCTTTTTGCTTTATTCGTTCTAAAATTTTCTCGTATAAGGAACTGTCTATAGTTGATGTGCGGCAAAGTATCCATAAATATTTTTTACTTGGATTACTCACCACCGCATAGCTATAGTCTTCGGCCAAATCAATAATCCAGTATTTCCCTTTAAAAGGCCAGAAAAATTGAACTTTTAATTTGGCATTGCCTGAGTATTTATCTACAAATGCTTTTCCTTTTATTGAAGATAGTTTTCCTGATAAACTGTCTCGATTACATTTGTTCTCAACAATCACAAAACCTTTGTCAGACAAGGTGTATTCTGCGGTGGTATTGTGACAGCCTTTTTGGAACGTTTGCGGAAATGAAGCTATTTCGAACCATTTGCCAGCGTATTTTACTAAATCAACAAATGGTACTGTATGAAGTTTTTGTGCATTTAAAGTGTTCAAAGTTGTTGTAATTAATGTTAAGTAAATAAATTTCAGCGACATGTTATATGATGGAGTATTTGAAATGTAAAGTTACAACTTCTTCTGAATGTTTAAACTGATTATTGTCAGTTAAAAAGAGATAGCTTTTTTGAATTTATTTGGGTTTTACCGCTTCATCAATATCAGGACTAGCCTCCACGCGTGACATGAAAAAGGATGTTCCTTTGCTTTTCCAAATTTTATTAGCCCATATAATTCCTATTAATAGTCCTAAACTACTTAATGAAATACTTGTAATTAATCCGTAGTTAGTTGGAAAGTTGTAATAAATAATATAACCCAAAATTACACCTAAAATAGTTGGAGATAACACTATTTTGAACCAATTGATAATTTCTATGAAGTAAGCGATTGTTTTTAACATAGTTGTTTTCATTGAGTGAGAATGATTGGGGGTTATAAAAAATAATATCAATCACAAATTTAAATAAAAAAATAGTTGCAAAAAGGACATCAACTTATAAGTTGGTTTTTTATCTAAAACCGTCAATAAAGATTATTCGGGATTAATTTTTAATTAATTTTTTTGAAACAAAATTCCCATCTTGTTTCATTATTTTTAATATGTACATACCTTGTGGTAAGTTTGATATATCAATAGTTTCATCAGTTGTTTTTATAACTGAAAATCCTTTGTGATCAATAATTTCAATCGTTTTAAACATCTTATTTTTTATTACAGAAATTTGGTTTTGAGTAGGATTAGGAAATATATTAAATTCTATATTTTCTACTTCATCAATCCCGGTTCTTGTATTAATTCTAATTTCATTAGTTCCATAACAATTTTCTGTACTTCGAATCATGTTTAATGCAATAGCTCCCGAAGAAAATGTTTTTGTTTCAATGGAGGTTACCAGCCCACTGATTAATGATACACCAATAATTTTATTTCCATCACTTGAGTAAAATGTCAATGAACTAGGATCAATGAAAGAACCAACACTTAAATTACTGCCAAAACCAATGCTGTATGGAGAGATAATTTCAACATTACCATTATTAGGGTTAACTTTTGAAAGCCTGAAAGTTGTAGAGTCTATAACTTCAATGTTACTCATTAAAAGACTATCATAAATCATAGAGGTATAATTTTGACGAGTGATACCATATATGGCAGTGTCTATACAACTGTATGAAATATTTTCAAAAATTGAATTTGAAGGTAATTGAATTTTAACTTCACTATATGTATTTCCTGTATACAAATCAATTCCAACCAAAGTATCAACTGCAGAATAATAGTAAACCATTTGATATGGGTCTATGGAATTACCTGCTAATGTATAAAGATTGCTGTATGATGTATTTCCAATAATATTGTAATTTCCAGTTTCAGGATTAATAGTCGCAAAGCGTATTTGGGTTGAATCTAAAACATCAATACTATCCATAACAGTACTGTCATAATATCTAGAATAAAAATTATTTGGAACCATTCCATAGATGACAGAATCACTTGTGTTGAATCGGAAATTTTGGAATGCAAATGTAGGATACGGACCTGTAATTGGAACATTATTGATAATGTTACCTGTGTTCAAATCAAAAGTTAACATTCTATCTCCACTTGCAATATAGTAATGATTTAAATAGGGATTTAAAGTAGCACCGGTAAGATTAATGCCTATTTTGTATTCAGAATTGCCAATATTTGTTACAATACCAGTTGTGGGATCTATACTACCTAGTCTTATGGTTGATGAGTCAAAAACATCTATATTTGACATGGATAAACTGTCAAAGAAGCTTGAAATGTAATTTTTTCTTACAATTCCAACATTTTGGGAAAATACATTGGTAAAAAAAATAAAAAAAAGTGAAAAAAAAGTAATGTGTTTTTTCATGAAATGATAACAATTTAATGGTTAAAATGTTTGTATGAAATTAATATGATAAATCATTCAAACTTTTTCAACTCATAATGTAATTGAACAAGTCCTTTTTCAAAATGATTAACCGATTTTAGTAAAAGTTCTTGTTCAGGAATTCCTTCTTTAAAAAGTCTAGTCCCATTTCCAACAATTATTGGTACTATTGAAAGAATAAGTTCGTCAAATAATTTGTCAGTCAAAAGCTGATTAGCAATTTCAGATCCACCATCGCAAAAAATAGTTTTACCTTCTTTGTTTTTTAATTCAGTAAGCAAGGATTTTAAGTCGCCATTGTAAAAGTTGATAGTCCCTTTATTGGGTCTAGTTTGTCTTGTAATGACATACGTTTCCTTGTTTGAATGAGGAAACTCGTAGCCTTGTCCTATCACCCAATCGTAAGTTCTACGCCCTACAATAACGGTGTCTACGGTTTTTATAAAGTCAGCATAACCATAGTCTTGCCCTTCTTGTTCCACCATTGATAGAAAGCTTAAGTCATCATTTGGCTTAGCAATATAACCGTCTAAAGAACAAGAAATGTAAAGGATTAATTTTCTTTTGTTCTTAGTCATTGTTTTTATTGTATTCATATATTATTTTGTCTATATTTGAAAATGACTTCCGCACCTGAAACGAAAAAAAAAGTTCAGTTTGTTTATCATCTATCATTGAGCCAATAAGATCTATTTGCATCGATCGTTTATTTTCAATCGTATATGCTGAGATTAAAGATTTAATAGAATCTTATATCTTCCAGATTTAATTGACAAGTTATTTTATTTTTCACAAATTTCTTTTAATTTATTGAGTGCTTTAGGGTAAGCATCATTCATATATTCAATAAATTCATCCGTAGTATCTAATTCAACGTTAACCGTTGTAATTCCATTAATTTCATTAAATAGATAGTTTTCAAAACCATTTGCCCATTTCTCTACCTCATGACCTTCGGTAATTTCTATACTGTCTTTTACTAGTCCGTAATGGCGAATTGATACAAATTGGTTAGGGATATTTTCAGATATTTCAGAAACCATTCCAACTTTTTCTCCTTTTTCATCGGTTCCTATAAACAGCATTTTGCTGCCTTTTACCCAATTTCCTTCGAAAGTGGAAGTTGGATTGAACAATGCGGTCCATTCCTCATAAGTTGTTTTGTTATTAATGCCTAACATAATATCATAGACCGTATTTGCGGGAGCATTAATAATTTCATAAAATCTTAATTTATTCATATTGGGATCAATTATTGTTCAATTTTTTCTAGTTTACCTTTTCTTTTTACGATGTTTTTGTAATCCCATTGTATTTCTCGAGACTTTTTAAGCCAACGAATTAAATCATTTTGGTTAATGTCATTTACATTGTTATAGAAAATGGCAGCATCTTTGAATTTTTGACCTTTTATGTTTAAGTCAATTTCGTCAAAGTCAATCCCACTCCAAAACATTAGTTTTATTCCCTTTTTTTGTTTACTGTATCCTACTATTGGGTTGCCGTTCAAAAACCAAACGGGGTGAGCATGCCATATTTTATCTTCAGCTTCGAACAATTCATTTGAAATGACCTTTGCCAACAAGTCACAAATTGGTTGGTCTGTTTCTGTTTGGAGGTTGTATTGATTAATAGCTTCGTTCATTTAGTTTTCATTTAAAAGGAATGATGTCCTCATTAAAACTAATTAATTTTCACTAGCGTTTAGTTTGTGGTAATAAATATAGGATATCACTAAAATTCCCAAAATAACCATTGGGAAAAATGTTTGAACATTTATTCCATCTACAGCTCCGTGACTGATTGAAGCAAAGATGAAATCAAAAGTAAATCCAGCATAAGCCCATTCTTTTACGCGTTTTGGAATTTTAGGAATCATCAGGGCTAATACACCTAATACTTTAAAAACAACTATTGCATTTCCAAAATATAGGGGATAACCTAAATGTATTATCCCTTCTTTAGCTAGTTCAGTTTGAAAAGTTAATAAAGGCATAACACCTTCGAATAGAGCAATAATAGTAGTTGCTGTCCAGAATACAATTTTTTGTTTTTTCATTTTTTATATTTGTTAGATATTTATTTTAAATTTAAAATAGATTGTTTTTTTTATGTCTTAGGTAGTTAAACAATTTAATTAGCAATTATTATTTTTTTTGAACTTATTAAATGATTTTCTCCAATTAACTTAACTAAATAAAATCCATTTTCTAAGTCTAATTCCTTTAAAACGAATGAATTGCCGCTTAAATTTTTTATATTTAACACGATTTTACCACAATTGTCAATTAGTAATAAATTTACATTGTTTAAAAATGCAGTGCTTGTTAACGTAATTTCTGATGAACTTGGATTTGGAAAGAGGCTTATTTGAGTATCAAAATAGGGGTCATTAACATTTGTGTTTTTTGTAGTAATGTTGTTAGATGAATCAGAACTACAACCCATTAATGTAACAATACAATAATAATGGTCATTTGAGGTCATAGTATATATAGAATCCGTTGCCCCTATTATGATACCTTTGGAATTATACCATTGATTCCCATTAGGAGCATTTGATTTTAATGTATTTCCATTAATTGAAATTAGAGGTGTTTTAGGCTTAGGTTTTACATTTACCCATAAAGTGGAAAAGCCTCCTGGGCCATATTTATTAATGCCTCTAACTGTAATTTTACCTGAATTTGTACTTTGACCAAATTTAACGGAAATAGTATTAGAATTACTTTTTCCTGAGACACCTGAAGGTAAAGTCCATTCATATGAATCAGCATTTGAAATTGGAGAAATAGAATAAGTTACAGAGTCTTTTCCATGACATATCTCATTAATACCATTTATAGAACCTAAACAACCTGGAATGTGATTTTTAACAACTCGATATAATAAAAAAGTAACAGCATCTACACCAGAAGGGTCTGAATTGGTAAGTCCTGCAACAGAAACATTTAAACAAGTGTCGTAAATCATTTTGCTTTTATATCCCCATGTTCTTCCACCATGTCCCCAATATCTGTATCCTTGTGTTATATCTCTGCTCAAACCAAGCCCATATTGATAATTTGGGTTTGATGTTGATATGAAGGTCGTAAGCTCACTCATTGAACTTGGATTAATGAATATTCCATTAAATAATGCATTGTAAAATTGAACTAATTCTGAAGAAGTTGAAAAGATTGAACCTGCATATCCTACTGCAGAATTTAATCCAATACGCGAAGTATCGTTGTAGTTTACATTATTCCAAAAGCGATGAGCAATAGTTCCATTAATAGGTTCTTCAATGTCAATAAAAGTGCTATCCATTTTGATGATGTTTAAAATGCTATCTCGAATTAAAGTTGATAATCGATAACCACTAGCTTTTTCAGCAACCATGGCAGCTAAAACATAATTGGTGTTGGAATAACCATAACTGGTGCCTGCTTTAAAAAGTGGAGCACCAACCCATTTTAAAACCTCATTTGGCAAAAAGACTCTTGTTGGATTTAAATTAATGGTATCAAACCAAGGCGCTGCAAAAAATGGATCAGATATGCCACTAGAATGATTTAATAATTGACGAATTGTAATATTGGGATTAATATTTGAATTTGAAATTGTAAGCCAATCTTTTAGAGAATCATTTAAACTTAAAATATTGTTTTCGGCTAATTTTAATATCATTACTGATGTGAATAGTTTAGAATTACTTGCAATACCAAACCTCATATCACTTGTAATTGATTTTCCAGGGTATGAATTTCCTTTAACACCATTCCAAATGCCCTGACCTGGGACATACACACTTGCAGACATTCCTTTTATACTTGGTATCTGAGATACATAGGTATTTAAAGTATCTTGCAACATTTTGGAAAGTAAAGAGTTGAATGTTTGAGATTTTAAGCCCCAAAAGGAAAAAATAAATATTGAAATTAGAAGCTTTTTTTTCATTTTTTTTGGTGTATTGTTTGAGGTGTGATTTTAAAATTGAATCAATTTGGTATTCAATATGTGATAAATTAATGTTGCTTTGACAGCTTTCTTTAAAAATATTTAAATCGTGTTTTTATATCATTCAATATATTTACTCAGCTCACTTCTAACTATTTTATGACAATTATTTTTTGTGTTTGACTTGTCGATATTTGGTTTCGTGTTAAAACAAAATACACTCCTTCTTCCCAATCGGAAATAGTGAGTTTTTCATGATTTTTTGACAAATAATAGGTGTTTATTAAACTGCCAGTTACATTGTATATTAATAGCTCAAAAGGTTCTGAATATAATGGTGTTGTATATTCAAATGTAACAATACCATTTGATGGATTTGGATATAGTTTTAGAAAATTACCCAATGAAATAGTATGATTGATTTTTGTAGCTGAATTAACAACAATTGAAATCGTGTTAGACGTGTCAGAACATCCAGAGGAATAAGAAATTACTACTTTGTATTTCCCGTTCGTTTTTGCAAAAAATTCATTGTTATTGGCGCTTGATATCAATGTATTGTTCAAAAACCATTGATAGTTTAATCCATTATTATTGGCAACTAATTTTACAGAATCACCACTTAAAATTGTAGTAGAACTATTTGCATTTAAAGAAGATGTATTTTTGATTAAGTAACAAATATCAATTTTAAAGAGACCTGTTGAAACTCCAGCATAAAGTGTTGAACCATTTATGTAAAGTTTATTGATTGTAGAATTTGACAAACCGGTGTTTAATACAGTCCAATTATTGCCGTCATCTGATGAATAAAAAACGCCACCGCCATTTGTGCCTATAAATATTAGATTTCCAATTACCTCAATACTATTTATTGCCGTTGTTGTTATTCCATTTATTTTCTTTGTCCAGTTATTGCCATCATCATACGAAAAGTAAACGCCATCATATTGAGAGGCTGTTCCATAGTTTTTAGTTCCTGCAATTAGGATAGAATCATTTTTAACTGCAAGGCAACTAATGTCTTGAAATGAAGAACTCATGCCTGTTTTTATTCCATTGCAACTTGGGCTATACCACGTCTGCCCATTGTCGTTTGAAGCTTGAAAGTATCCTGAACTTTGGAAAGACGAAAATGTTTTATTTTTCTTAGTAACAATGGCCGAATTAGGACCTTGTTGAGTTGTTGAAGATTGAACCCAATTTGAACCTTTGTCTTTGGAAAACCAAACGCCACTTCCATTCATCCCAACTAAGTAATTCGTGTTACTAATTAAAACATTGTTAACGTTTTGGAATGTATAAATTGTGGGCAAAGCTGACCATGAAACACCATCGTTAGTTGACTGTAATAATTTTTCATAGCTTGACACTAAAAGTTTATTGCCGTCTTTTGAAAAAGATTTTGCAGTAGTAGAGATGCCTGATGATGTGTTCCAAGTATCCCCATTGTCTGAGGAGTAGTAAATCCCTGAATCTGTTCCTGCAAGTAGGTTGTTGTTTGAAACATAGATAGAAATGATATTTTGAGATAGATTGGGTAATTGTGTCCATTGCCCAAATAATGAACTTTTAAGCAAAAGCATAAAAGAAATTGAAAAAAATATATTTTTTGTCATTTTATTGAATTTTTATTGACCACTATAATGGCTTTTCGATTTTTTAAAAGGAGTCAAAATTACACTATTTTTTCGTAACAATTACCGCGTTATGGCAAGCCAAATTATTGGTAAATAAGCAACTATTTACTTTAGTTTTTATTAAATTTGAATTTAAAGCTTACCCACTCCAATAAATGGTGTTGTCTATCTTTGAAATTGCTGCTAATAATTTGTTATTACGTTGATTAATCATTTTATTCTGATATTTATTGCACTTCCCTAATTCAAGTTTCTATATTCCGAAGGCGTTTTGCCAGTTTTGTTTTTAAATAGTTTGTTGAAATATTGGGGATATTCGAATCCTAACTCGTAAGCAATTTCGTTAATATTCTTATCCGAATTTAAAAGGGAATCCTTTGCTTTTTCAATAATATGTAAATGGATGTGTTCTTGAGCGTTATTGCCTGTTTCCTTTTTAAGTAAATCGCCCAAATAACTGGGTGATAAATTCACTTTTTCAGCTAAAAATTTAACAGAAGGTATTCCCAATTTTTTAATTGTGTTTTCTTCAAAATAGTGTGTTAATAACGTTTCAACTTGTGTTATTATTGATTTGTTGGACTGACTTCGGGTTATCATTTGTCTGCCATAGTATCTTGAACAGTAATTCAAAAGTAGTTCAATGGATGAAACAATAATAGATTGACTATGAACATCGATATTCTCATGAAGTTCTGATTGGATTTTTTGAACACATTCAAAAAGTGTTTTCTTTTCTTTGTCAGAAAGATGCAACGCCTCGGAAACTTCGTAATGGAAAAAACTATAATTTTTTATTTTATCGTTTAATGACGTTGAACGAATTAAATCGGGATGAAAAAACAAGCCCCAACCTAACTTGTCTTCTCTTGTCTCTACTTCATTGTCTATCTCTATTGTTTGGTTTGGAGCTATACATATTAAATTACCTTCTTGAAAATCAATTGTTTTTCGACCATATTTAAAGTTGTTTTTGCAGTAATTTTTAAACATTATGGAATAGAAATCGGTGCTTATTTTGGTGTTGTTTTCAACCTGCTCTGTTACATTGCTGAAGTCGAAAATTGTAATTAAGGGATGTTGACTATTCCCTAAATTAAACAACTTGTTTAAGTCAGCAATACATTGAAGATGGATTATTTCACTCATGTTTTTTCAATTATTTCTTTTAAATATTCCATGTAAATATGACCTCGTCTTTCAGCAAAAAAATCTAAACACAATACAATACTTGCTTGTATAAATAAACCCAAACCAATTCCTCTCCAAAAGGTGTCATTCATGGAACTATACATTAACACAATTCCTAATATTATAAGTGCAATTTCAACGTATCTATAAATGACAAAATTACTTAAAACTTTGTCCATTCTTGGTATTTCTTCTGTTTTAATATTTTGAGCTTGGTTTTTAACAAATGTTTCAACCCTTTCTATGTCTTTGTGACTTCTTTTGATAATGGTATAACCGACAATAAACTCAAGCAGTGCAACTATTATAAATGGAATAGCAACCCCTTTCCAAAAGGAAGATTTTAATACAAAGATAAAATACAACGCCATCGCAAAAGCCAATAGTCCTATTATGATAAACACATAGCTTTCGCTTTTTTCTCCGTTGAAATATTTAATAATTGGATTCATATTTTAAGAGGTTTTAAAGTCCAAATTGTGATTTAATTCCGCTTATAAATGTTTCATCATCATATAGTTTGCGATTTTCAATTAGTACTTTAGCATCCTCGCCAGCAGTATAACGCAATTGTTTTTTGCCATCTGTTGCGGCCTCAAATATAACTTCTGCCACTACACTTGCAGGAGACGCATTTTGAGTCATAACGGGCAATGCTGTCATCAATGCGCCTACTGTTTGTTGATATTCACCCATGCTTTCATTGTTGCTGAAAACAAAAGACCTACCGCTAAAGTCTGTAGCAATCATGCCCGGTTCTACAATTTTAACCTGACCGCCAAATTGCTCCAATTCATAATGAAGCGATTCAGAGATTCCCTCAACTGCAAATTTGGTTCCGTGGTACAATGAACCCAATGGGAATGTCATTTTGCCTCCAATCGACGAAATGTTGATGATAATACCATTCTGGTTTTTTCTGAAATGTGGCAAAAAAGCTTGAGTAACATCAATAAGACCAATAACATTGGTATTGAACTGACGAGCAATTTCCTCACGACTGAAGGATTCTAAGGGCCCGTATGCGCCATAGCCTGCATTGTTGAGCAATACATCAATATTCCCAAATTTTTGAATACCTGAATGAAAAGCACTTTGAATTGAGTCAATATCCAAAACATCTAGTTTGGTAACTAGAACATTGTCTAAATGATTTAATTCTGTTTCCTTTTCGGGGTTTCTCATGGTTGCAACCACGTTCCATCCATTTGATTGAAATAATTTTGCAGTTTCTTTTCCTATGCCACTACTTGCACCTGTAATAAAAATTGTTTTGTTCATTTTTCTAACTTTTAATTGAGGGTACAAAAGTGTATTAATCTTTTATAGTCAGTATAATACAAATTCAGGTTGTTTGTATTCTTTTTGCGGATTGTTGCATTTTGAACTAATAAATGGGAAATCGGAGAAAATAAACTTGATTTTATAAAATTTGTTAAAATGGTCTTGAAGATTGTGATTTATAAACCATAATAATAACTGATATTTAGTCCACCGTTATACAAATAATCGGTAACTGGATAATCACTGATTGCTATTACACCATATCTAAATGTCGGTTCAATTCTCAAATTCATTTTCTCGTTAATTTTATAATCAATACCAACGCTTATGGTTGGTGACAGATTTACTTTTTTGTAATCGTATCTTGTTGGATTAGAAGTTCTAACCGTGCGGTCAGGGTAGTGATAAACATTGGTTTGTATTTGTTTTAAAAAGACATTGGTCGTTATTCCTACGCTGCTAAAAAAGCGAATCTTGTTTTCCCCAACAGTAAAGTTAACCTTTAAGGGAATGTCTAAGTAATGATAGTTGAAAATGTATTTGAATTGATCTGGATTAGCAGGGTCAGGAACTAAAGAGACAGCCTTATCTAACTTAGTTTGGAATCCTTTGTTAGAATATTGAACGCCTAACTCAATGCCAATGATTTTTTTGATGTTATAACAGACATTCAATCCACCCGTATATGCCACTTTGAAAGTCTCTCTTTGTTATATTTCATAACAATATTGCTTGTAGCACTGTTTTCGTTGTCCTTTAAAGTCCGAAAACAAAGATCAGGTGAAAAATTAATGCCTATTTGAACTCTTTTAAAGTCGGTAGGAAAATTGTCATTTGTTTTGTCACGTCCATAGGAACAAAATGTTGTTAATGTTAGTATCAGTGCGATTAGAGGTTTTGTGATTTTCAAAATTATAAAATGGTTGCTCGGTTTAATTTGTTGTTTAATCATTTAAATAGAAAGAACTCCATTGGGTTGATATTTATGTTTAGAGATTTCAATAGTTCTATTTTTATTGTTTCACATTAACAATAAATTGATATCCTGTCTGAGGATTAAAATTATTGTTTTTATTGCTAGGGTTTTCTTTGCAAGAACAAGTGTCACCCGATTCAATGATTGATATTTTTATGGTGTCTGTTCCGATTGATGTTCCAATAAATGTTAAGTATGCTGTGCCCCCAGCACCAATATAACCAATAGATTCATGAAAGCTGCTTTTGTAATCTCTGTTGTTAATCTTTAAGTGCTTACAATCAACTTCATTGACCCAACAATTTTGGTAACCTGTCGACCCATTTTCACGAATTTTTATAGTTAAACGTTCGCCGATATTTAATAGGAAAGTATCTTGTTCACCAAGTTCGTAATAATTGTGCTTGTCGATGGCAAATTTCACAATAAGAACCGTAATTATGAGTCCTAAGACTGTAAGTGTTTTTTTTAGTTTTGGGTTCATGAATAGGCTACTTTCTATACTATCAAAAGACTATTCCATTAAAGTTTTGGCACAACCGCCACGTGTTATATTACCCTCTTGTAATACAACATCTGAATGAAGGAATTGTGCCGCTGCCCTCGATTCTTTGACTTTAACTGCACTGCGGTGAATCATGTCATTTTCAAACTCAGATAAAACCTGTGTTCTTAATCCCGTTTTTTGCCATTGATTGGATGATTTGCAATTGGTATAAATGGTTCTTGCTAGCACCAATGCATCAATTAAAGCTTGATTGGCTCCTTGTCCTTTAAACGGACTCATAGGATGGGCGGCATCGCCAATTAAAGTGATTGGTCCTGCCTTTGCTAGCCATTCTGGATTTAGTAATTCTCTGTCATAGACAGGGTATCCCGAAATATTGACGAGATCTGTTGCTGCTAAAATTTCAGGAATGGGTGTATGCCAATTTATTCTATTAGAGGCTTCTTCTTTTAGCGCAGTGGCACCTTTTGCGCTTAATGTTTTGGCTTCCTCTTCGGACATAGGAAAACTTAATTGCCACATAACCGATTCAGAGTCATAAGGCATCATGTAAATACGCTCGTGACCATTGGCAGTTTGAAAAACTGTAGCCGAATCGAGCAAGTGACTTTGGATATGTTTTAATTCACTTAGTTTGCAAATGCCTAAAATAACGATACAACCTAAATAAAGCAGGGGAGTGGTTTCTTCGCCAATGATAATTTTACGCACAACACTTCTTATCCCATCGGCACCTACTACCAAATCTGCGTTTACCTGTTTTATGGAATCGTTGACCGTAAAACTCAATTTTATGTTATTTGAGTCGGTCGTTTTTAGTTCGGTCAGTTGATGTCCCCATTGCACTTCGGAGTGTTTGCCAAGTTGATTGAGCAATTCCAACCGCAATTCCTGACGGGCAATGTGTATGTTGTGGATGTTGTTTTTTCGAGGTGCCGCCTTGGGGTTTATTTCCATCCACTTACGCATGCCCCATTCACCAACTACTTTGCCCTCTGTATTGTGCACAATATGTTTGGTAGAAACCACCCCTTTATTGAGTTTAGAAATACCCAATCCAGACATGGCTTTACTTGCTTGCTGTAAGGTTAATCCATATCCTTGCGATCGTGCATTAAAACTATCGTCACGTTCATACAAAGTAAAAGGAATACCACGGTGTAAACAAGCTACCGCAAGCGCAACTCCACCAATACCTGCACCGATAATGGCCACATGTGGAAAATGCGCTGTATCAATAGTAGGAGGGGAGACAGATGAAATAAGTCCTTTGCCATCACAAACCAAACAATTTTCTAAATGGAACTGAGGCTGTGTGTCTTCTGTTACTTCACTTGATTGGGTTGAAGAATGGTGAAGTTTCTTTACTTTTTTTTTAACTGCACGGTTTTTTTTACCGAGTCCTTTGCATTCCTCACAAACGGTCCATTCAGTAGCTTTAAAATTCTCCATTTAATTGTGATGCCTATTTTTTAATTGAAAGCAAAAGCGAGTGCAAAGATAAAAGTTCTAGTTGGTAGATTGAATTAATAATGTTTTTTTGGGATTGAATAGTTGGGATACCCTAAGAATACTAGATTAAACTTAGAAAAAGGTTGCTAGTGGGAATAGTAGGTTTATGGCTAGTTGAAGTTAACATTATTGCTTTAGAGGGCTAAAGATTTGGTTCCCTTAGGATTGGAGAATGTTAGTTTTGGAGATATTAATCTAAATGGTATTGTGTGAGAATCGAATGTTTAACAAGCCTATTGAATTTTATGGTTAATCTGAGTTACTAATTTGTAACATTGTAAATTTCAGTAATAAAAAGAAGTTTTCCGGTAACGGCATCAAAGTGATAAACTCTTTTCTGCATTTTTAGGTCTTTACTTCGGGCTATGTAAACAAATCCATTTTCCCAGTTTTTTCCAGCTTTGCTTACTTTTATCAATCGGTATCCTGGATCTCTATTCAACTTATTACCCTCATCTTTGTATTCCGGCTGCTTAATGCGAGTATTTGAATAGACTAAAGCATTTCCATAAGGAAGAATCACTATACTATCTTTGGAGAATTTCTTATTAATAGTTTTTTGAATCTCAGAGATAGACAGTAGGTTTTGCCTTTCTAAAGGAATTTTATTTTTACCAAATGGGTTGTTTTCTATATTTACTAAGTTTCTGTTTTCCGTGATTGTAATTAGCAGTTTGATTTTTAGCGGTACACCATTTTTTATGTAACTATAGGATATAATTGCTTCTTTGCAACTGTCTTGTGGTTGTGTAGAGCAAGGGTTGTTTGATACAAAAGAATTGTTATAAAAATAACCTTTTTCACAAGGATTTTGAAGGCAAGTCATTGCGAAGTTTTTATAAAATCCTGTTTCACCGAAAATACTTTTCATAGTACTGTCTGCCAATTGCTTAAGTTGAATGTTATAATCCGTTGCCGATTTTGTCCATTCTCTGTATTTTAAATCATCATAACGAAGGTAAAAACTGCCATAAGCAATCGGAATGTAATTTTTGTGATTTAAATTTTTTGAAGTCAGAGCTGCTTCAATCCCAAGTTGACTTCCTTTGTTTTTAATGTTCTTCAAGCATTCAATATATGCAATATTGATATCACCTTTGCTTTGTTCGAAATCAAGTGGGTCTAAGTTAAAGTAAAATGTAAATGAATTGGTGTCTTTTTGAGGTTTTTCTATTTTTTTAATGGCTTTTGAAACCAATACGCCACCTACATAAAAATTAAATCTAATTCCAACCCAAAAGTCATGGGAGTAATCATAGTCTCCCTTCGTGTGTAAGTTACTATTTTCTGCATCTCGCCAAATTTTATTAATTCCCGTAGGAATATGTAATTTGCACTTGAAAGGTTCCGTAATATCAAAATTGCCTGAATGTGCTTCAATGGCATATGTGGCAAAATGTTTTTCATCGGTCACGCAATGCAAAAATGCTTGTGTGTAGGCCTTTTCGTTTATGTATGTAGGCTCATCACCTGGTTGAGCAAATAGGTTGATTGTTAATGATATAAATACTACAAGGATTATGATTTTATTCATAGGTTGTTTTGTTGTTTTACTTTTATAAAATATTTTGCCAATGGGTGATTTTTTAATTGGGATTTAGTATTAAGCAATGTTCAAATTTAATATCAATACAAATAAAACCAAATATGTTCAGCATTGTACTTTAGTTTCACTATTAACCTAATCAAGTAACGTAATAGCTAAACGTAGTTAAGGGATTAAGATTACTAATTCTTTTACCTTTAAGAGGATATAAAATTGTGTTTTTAATTTTAATTAATTTATTCAGCCCCAGGATAATAATCGACCTGTTGCCATTTGCCATCAATTAGTTTAGATGTAATCGTAATTATTCTTTCACAATTGGGACAAGCTTGAATTTGCTCCACAATTTCTGTTTTTATGAATTTACTATCAATCCATTCGTATTTATGTGAAATGGTTTGCCAAACATTTTTATTTGTATAATTTCTTTCTTCAGTATAGCCAGTTGCAGTTTTATTGGAGAAGTTAAAAGTGAAAGTGCCTGAACTTAAAAATTCATCTTTGATAGCTTTGCCTTTTTCATTGTTATAGATGTAGTAGTCAAATTTTTCGCAATAATAGCTTGTATTATGAAAAACGACATTACTATCATGAGCTGTTCTAGTATCAATGTAACCGTCAAAGTTATAATCTGCCTGTTGGATATACTGCTTAGTTTTGGAATCGTAAGTACATAAAGTGTCATTCAAACGTCTGCGTCTGGCTTCATTTATACTTTGAGGATTATGGGGTGTAAGGTAATCTTGTAATTCCCATTCTATCAATATCCAATCATTATTCCATCGTTTATAGGTTTGTATTTTATTTGTTTTAGACGGCTGTGGCAATGCATAATCAGCCGTTATTAATTTATATTCTTTTAAATTGAGATATAAATAAGGCGCTTTACTCATCAATGTGTCTAAAACATATTTCCTCAAAACATTATCAAAGATATAAAAGTCTATATGTGGTATAGGCTTTCGATGTACAATGCAATAATCCATATTCCTATCTCCGCCTAAATCGAATTCTAGTTTTTGAGAATCAATTTTATTATAAGTAACAAGATATTCATACAAAAAGGTACTATTAATTTGCTCTATGTTTTGTTTAAGATAATACTTTTCCATACTCTCATTGCCATTTGCCAGTTTGTGGGCTATAAAAGCTTTAAGGGTGGGTATTTCGTCATACATTTCTGCTACTTTTTTGGGGAGTATTGGTTGAGGTAAATTATCATTAGATTTAGTGTTATTATTGTTTGAATTACTTGAATTTATAGGTTGCTTTAGTGGTACATGGTCCAACACCCAACCTTGTTCATCTACATAAATATTTTTCAAAGAATCAAAATGTTGCAAGGCAAATTGATGGGGAAGTATTTTGAAAAATTCGTGTTCAATGGTTTTTGTCGTTTCTCTGTTAATAACACCCGTTTGTATCATTTGAAAAACAATAGAATCATTTTTATATAAAACTGCTGGCGTGTAAAACGTTTCAGATAGCATTGTTATTGTAGGTAATTCATAATGATATTGGTTCATCGACCTTTCCGAACTTAGAACAATAACAATTGGTTTGTATAAAGAATCGAAACTCCTTAAACCACCACTTATACCACATAATCCCAATAAATTCTCCTTAGAAACGGGTATAATTTGGGTTGCAATTTTTTGCCTATTGTCATTGCCGCTTACATCCGTAATTTTTATAAAGATACTTTCCTTAAAATGATTACCGGTTAAAACTACGTAATCGTTCTGAATAAAATCAAAATAGGCCCTATTTTTTATTCTGTTTATGTCTTTTCGTTTAGCAAAAGATTTAGTGTTGTCTTTGTAAATAGTATATATGCCGTTTCGGTGAGTTTCAATTTTTGTACTATAAGGATTGTCGGTACTTATCAATTCAATTTGTAAATCTTCAACAAATTCCCCGTTATACAATGGTCGCACTGCTATTAATGCAGAGTTATCCCACTCGCAATGTTGTGCATTCGAGGGCAATATGAAAGATATAAATGTGATGATAGTAACCCAATACTGGATAATTATATTTCTCATTATGTTGGTTGTTTTGTTTGCACTTTTTATAAAATAAGTTTTGGGCTTGGGAAAAGTAGCTTAGTTTTTATTCACTTTGTTGCATTTCCATAATGAAACAATTTGACTTAACAAATGATTGGTCAACAGGGTTTTTTTTAACAAGGCCTGTTTCAATTTCAACCAAGTTTAAATGCTGTTTTTGTTTATTAAAATCAGAAAGCCAAAATCCTTCTGAATCATTTAAGTTGTCCTTAATTACAATAAAATTTTGCCTTGGGTTATTGTTGTAAACTTTACTAAGAGACATTCCCAATTCATTTAATCCTAGTGAATCTAAAGTGTTTGAAAATTTCGGAATTGCTCGAATAACTCTTTTGACTGTCAATTTTTGTTTCGAATTAGTGTTAATTGCCTTTGTAAACTCCTCAAGACACTCATCATCCAAATAATCAAAGTCTTTCCATAAATGTCCTCCAATTTGTTTATAATCACGAAATTTCTGAAAATAGTAATTCTCCTCTAGGTCACCATAATCTGTATATTCGAATTTCTCTCCAAAATTAATTGCCCAATCAAATACTGAAGGCGGAACACTTTGCAACATTAAAGTTTCTTCTTCGGAAATAATTGAAACTTTGTGATTTTCTGTAAGGACAAATAAATGCGTATTTAAAACCTCTTTGTTATTCCTTGAATTTAGTTTGTACTTATGGGTTATTCTGTAATACTTTTTTGAAGAATATCCTGTCACATTAAAGTCAATCACTTCAAAACTGGCAAATGAAATTGACTTGTATGAAGATGGAAAGTCAGCATTAGATAATATCCATTCTGTAACCTTTTTCTTAATATTTTCTTTAGAGGAATTGTTATTAGCGACTTGTGAGTCACAAGCCATAAACAGTAATTGGGTTATTGTTATAATCAGGTATGATCTCATTTATTATTTAAAAAAGATTCACCAAGTTCAATTACATTTTTGTCAATAGAATCTGAGGATTTTTTTTTAAAGATAGTTAATGTTTTATTTGCTTCATCTGTATCAAAGATTGTTAATGCAACATAAGCATCTGATCTTAATTTGTTTTTTAAGTCCACCGATTGCATATAGATTTTATTTCATCTCCTTTTTTACTGTATTTTTGTAACCAAAATTTTATCAATTCGTTGACCGTCTTTATCAATGATTTCTAATTCATAATTATCTATTCTAGTTTTTTGACCAATTTCTGGCAAAGTACTTTTGTTATAGATAATGAGTCCGGCAACCGTTGTGAACTTTGATTGGTAGTTTTCTTTCAGTTCTATATTAAAGTATTTTATAAAATCAAGAATTGAATATTGTCCATCAACTAACCAAGTATTTTCGTCACGTCGTGTTAGTTGGTATTCATATTGGTCATTTTCAGTAACATCTCCCACCAATGCGTCTACTACATCATCCATAGTAACAATTCCTTGTGTTGTTCCATATTCATCTACAACAATTCCATAGTGCATTTTTTCTTTTTTAAAGGTTTCTAACACTTTATAGGCAAAGGTGTTTTCATTAAAGTAAATCGGATCTTTTATATATTCTTTAATATTAAATTCAGAATCAGATGAAGGTGTAAATAAATCTTTTAGTAAAACAATTCCTATGATATCGTCTAAATCATTCGACTTACTTACGGGATAAGCCGAGTGTTTTTCTTCGTTTATTTTAGTTTTAATTTCTTCCCAATTGTCTTGTAAAGTAAAATAGACCATTTCACTTCTGTGAGTAAATAAGGTATTAACTTTTCTATCGCCCAATTCAAAAACACGTTCCATAATATTGTGTTCAATGTCTTGAATTTCTCCACCTTCTGCACTTTCTTTGATAATTGATTTTATTTCTTCTTCTGAAACTTTGCTATCGCTTGTTTTTTTAATTCCCATTATTTTCAACAAAATATCATTGGTGGAAGTTAAAAGCCAAACAAATGGTGAAGTAATTACAGATAGAATTTTCATTGGTTTTGATAAAACAATAGCAATAGGTTCAGGGAAAGTCATGGCAATTCTTTTTGGTAATAATTCGCCTAATACAATAGACAAATAGGTTACAAAAACCACAATTATTCCAGTTGATAAATGATCTGCATAGTTCTTGATTAATTCAAATTGTACTAAAAAATCAAAAACATTATTGGTTAATTTTTCGCCACTATACACACCAAGTAAAATCCCAATTAAGGTAATTCCAATTTGCACAGTGCTTAAAAATTTTGTTGGATTGTCAGATAGTTCTAAGGCTGTTTCCGCCCCTTTTTTTCCTTTCTTTTTTGCATTTTCAAGTTTAAATTTTCTTGATGAAACCAATGACATTTCTGACATTGAGAATATTCCGTTAAGTAGAATTAAACCTATTATAATTATTATTTCCATTTTCTTTTTTGTTGTATTTATTAATCTTATGTTGGTTGACTATGTCATTGCAATCACCATATTGTAGATTGCCACTTTCTTGATTTGCCGTTAAGCGATGATGGAATCTGTGTCATGGTTTTGTTAAATAAGTTTCTGGTGTCAGTATTCTTACCGTTGCTTTTTTGTAGTCTTTTAAATTCCTAGTGATAATTGTTGTTAAATTATGTTCTAATGCACAAGCATATTGTATTGCATCTTCAAAGTCCTTAAAGTCAGAAGCTATTTCGGATTAATCTGTTAGATATTTCGTATCGCCTAACTTTTATTCTATGGTTTTTAAAAATTCTTTCCATTCTTTTTTCAATGTCAATCCTAATTTATTAATGTTTTGTTTTTGTGTCAAAGAACAGTTGATACAGTTTGATTTAAGCTTATTGAAATAGTTGTCAATTATTGGTTTGTCGTATTCTCCTTCAACGCTTATGCTCAATTCAAGAATTATAATTTTCGCCCAAGTTAATAAGTCGTTTTCTGTAAAGCAGCCTTGATCGTCAAAATATGATATAAATTCTTTGGTGTTATTTTCGACATACTCTTTCCCAACAAGTCCAAGTTCTTCGGAAAAATATCCGTCTGATTTTAAATAAGTCTTTGTCACAACCTTAAAATAAAACGGTCTTGATTGTTTGTTTTTTGCAGTCAAACTATCAAGTAAAGCAAGTGTTTTAACATCGTTATTTAAATTCCAATCGTTATTAAGATAAATGTCTTTAGCAAGTTTAGGCGTTTTCTTGTCTTCAATTAATTCATCAAAGTTGCAGTTTTTATATTCATTGAAAGATTGTTCACTGTCAACATTAATTTCCATGCTGTCAATATAAGAACTGTCAAAATGAATCTTTTTGGCTTTATCGTCAACTGAGTTTTTATCTGCCCGATTGTTACAAGAATTAAGGCTAAAAAGTAATAAAAATATTGTCATCCATTTCATTGTTGTATTGTTTTTCAATGTATGTAGTATTGTTATAAAAATGCTTTTAGCGATTTGGGATTTGAATTATGACGTTTTAGTAATAAAACAGAATTAGACTATTTTGGTTCAGATAATAGGTATTCACTTGCTAATTTAATGAAAGGGAATTTTGTGAGCAGTTTTTCTTTTCATTTTGTCTTTAAAAAATAGCCTCTGAATGAATAATCAGGGTCTTTTAGTTTCCATTTTTGCATACAAGCCAAACATTCATAAATATATTCACCCTTATCTTTATTTCTTACTCCATCTTGACTAAATTCTATGTTTTTAATTTTATTTGATCCCAATTTTTTGGTTAACTCTATGTCAAAGGCTAACCACTCTTTTTCTGATTGAAATGATTTATATTCTCGTTCAAAACAATTATTGCACTTTTTTATTCCAATTGTTCTAGTTTTTATTAGTTGTCTAATTGATGACAAGTGACCAAATAATACAATAGGAACAATAAAAGTCGGCAACCAACTAAATGGAAAATTCAAAATTGCAATATTGGGTTGGTCAAAAGCAAATTTTTGAATTGGTGAAGGTGTTGAAAATAAAGCATTCACAACAATATTTACTAAAAGTCCAAGACAAATAAAATTCCATATTAGAATTGTTTGTCGGTTCAGTTTTGTTTTGGTTAGTCCAAAATATGAAATAATTGGTGCAGAAATTCCAGCAAGAATATCAAAGTTTCGACCTTCAAAAGTCATTAATTCAGGAATTGCTTTGTTAAGAAAAAGCCAAAATAAAACTATTTCAACTGGAATTCTTACCACATTCAAATAAGTCAAGTTTTTAAGTGGCAAACTGTCAATAAATTGTTTTCCTTTCGAAGTTGTAAACAATGAAATAATTGTCAAAATTGTCGGCAAAACTCCTGCCAATATTATTTTGGGCGGAAAAGAGTTTGTGTCAGAGTTGTAAATGTTTTTCAGGGTTAAAACGGCTTGGATTATTAACCAAATTGTCATGCCGATAAAAATTGGCGTTGCTTTTTTTCGAGTATGTTCTGAATTTGAGTTTCTAATGGTCCAAACAAAAAGTAACAAAGTCACAATGGTTGTCAGTCCAAAAGTTAGTGAAATAGATGTCGGTAAATTGTCAATCATTTTCTAAATTTCTATTTAAGCACGGTTGTTTACAATGATGGCTAACGGTTTGGAGCTTGGTGAAGAAGTGTCCGGCATTAAAGTGAGATCGAAGCATCTCGGCTGAGCCGAGACTTTATTTTAGCACTGAACCCGCTTTTTTGCCTAATGCCTGTTATAGGCTTCCTTTCTTTCTGTCGTCATATTTCACACAATGTTGTAACGGGATATTTTTTATATTGAAATATTTTTATATAATTTTCTAAGTCGCTAAAAATTGTCTCGAACCTTTCAAAGGTCTCTTCATAACCAAAAGACCCCGTTTCTTTTAGACCTTCTATAATTTTCAATGTTCCAACTTTTTCAAATCTGTCTTTAAAATTGATGAAGTCTTTTTGGTCAACTGCAAGTTTGATAACACCAAAAAAGAAGTTGCAATAATCACCAGTTAGTTGCCAAATTCTCTCTATTCCTGGTTGACGCTCTTTTGTTGTTTGTTGGTCATAACCGCTACCTATTTGTCTGCCTAAAATTTCTTTGTCTTTGAAATCGTCAACTGTCGGTTTTTTATTTGCGTTATAAGTTGTTGGAACTAAAATATAATTGCATTGTCCTCTGTATTGGTCTATTGATACACAAATAACAGCTCTGTAATTACCGTCTTTAAGTTGAAATGTCAATAAGTCGTCAGGTTGAAAAAAAAAGTTGGTAATTTTTCTGAACTTTTTTCTTGCTCTAACTTTCGTGTTTGTCTGACTTATTTTCTTCCAAAATTTGTCAAGTTCTTTTTGTCGTGCCTTGCCTTCTTTCAGGTCATATTCCTCTGACCAAACCTTCACACAAGCTCCTTTGTCGATTACTGATTTAATATAGGTGAGTTTGTCTTCTGTCATTTGTCCCATTTCCCAAAGAGCTAAAGCACAAGATGTAACATAAATTTCATTGTCAAAATCATCAATGTAGTCAACTTGTATTAAATGAAACTCTTTGTTTATGGTGTCGAAGTCTGCTCCGCTATCATACAAATCCATAATACCCCAGTATGTGTCGTGGGCTGTGTCACCGTCAATTATTTTAACTCCATTTGTTGCCATTATTGTCTGTCTTTAAGGTTGCCAAAAACGTTTTTCATCTTGGCGAAGTTGTTGATTAATATTTTTTTACTTTCAATTTAGCAGTTCTGCTCCCATTTAGAAAAACCCATGTTAACGGTTCGGGTTTATCTATAAGAGATCTTTCAATGGTCGAATTATAATTGAGTTATCTGCTAATTCTTTAAACAAGTTCTCTCTTACATTGTCGTCTGATACACTAATAAATAGAAAATCTTCCGAAATTTCTGGGTATCTCAAAGCCGTTTTAAATATTTTTGATTTCAGTTCATTAAATCTTTCATGGTCTTCAGGTACAAATCCATTCGGCACTTTGTTTGGACTTATCCAAATCCAACTTTCATTATATTTACTTCTATAGCTTGCATATCCATAATTGTAAAATTCGGGGTCTTCAAATTCAATTTTTGCAATTTTTGAAATCTCTTTTATCGTTTCTTCAAGGGTTAAATTAGTTTCAATAACAAATTCATTTTCAGCTTCTATTTTTAATAACTCTAAATATTCTTTGAAGCTTTTTGCAATTAATTTTTCAGTGTCACATTCGGTGTCTATAAACGTAATTTCTGGCTCAATTTTATTTTTTCTATAATCAAAGCAAATATGCCAATGTCCGTCTCCGTCAAAAGGAATTAGTCCATCAAGTTCAAAACTTACTACACCATCATAATCTGTCCAATCAACATCTGTTATTGAAGGGAAATTATTCCCAATGCCATAAATTTGATGGTGAAGAGTGTCTTCAATTGTATACCGAATATAGCCTCCATTTTGAATTTTTAATAAATTTAAATATTCTTTTGGCAATTTATATCCAATCATTTTTTCAGCATTACGAATTTTTTCCTCAGATAAATCCAAATGAATATGAGGCAAATATGATGGTGCTTGCCAAATTGTTTTTATTTTAATTTCTTTCATTTTTTAATGTTTATCTATATGCCGGGTAGTTCATCGCTTAACCAATATCGATTAAAGCATGCTGCTATGCCAGTATTTGAAAAACAGTCAGCCCGGCATTGGAAACCGATTAGAAAGTTGATGATTAAATTTTGTGCAAAATCTATTATGAAACGGTCAAGCCGGCATATCATCAAAACGCATATTGTAGGCTGTTTTATGGAACTGTGTCTATGCCTGTAATTTTAATTTTACCACTTTTATTACATAGAAAAATAAAGCCTTGCAATCCCTCTGATTTTTTTGATGGAGCAACTATTGTATATGAAAACATAAAGCCATCCTGTTTGTTTTTCTCGTTAAATGTAGGATAAAAAATGTAAGTCTCAAAGATTTTATGCTCTTCAACTTTGCTTCTTATTGGCTTATCAAAAAACGCTTTATATTGATTTTTGTAAAATAATTTCTTTGTCACTTTAATTGTTACATTGTTATTGTTTTTAAGTGTTGTGTCGTCAATACAAGGTCTGCAATAAAACGGAAATTCACAAAGAATAGCTAATTTGTCTTTATCATTAGTATTTATTGCATTAGTGAAATCTGTCCAAAAGTTGTGTAAAAGTACACTGTCTTGAGTAGAAATATTTCTGTCAAGGTTTGCGCCTTGTCCATACGAACTCATTGAAAATAAAAGTCCAATTGATATTGATAGAATACTGTTCATAAAAAATCACCTATAACGTTTTGGGGCTTGGCGAAGTGGTGAATTATTGCCATAAATGTTCATACGTAGCACGTCACCTGCCATTACGCCAAACCGCTGTTAGCAACAGTTTTTCTTTTTTGTCGGTGAACACAGATGATTTATTCGTTACTCTTTGGGGTCAAATTTTACCATCCATTCAATTCCGAATTTATCTCTGAACATTGCAAAATAAGTTCCATCAGGATTTTCGTCCATTGGCATTTCGACTTGTCCATCTGCGGAAAGTCCATTAAATAACTTATGTGCCTCTTCTTTACTTTCGGCAGTAATCGCAATTTTACTGCGATTTTCGTTTTCATCTACTCGTCCCATCATTTCCAAAATATCATTTGCAAATAAAAAACCTTGACCAATTGGCAATGCTATATGCATTAATTTATGGGCTTCACTCGCTGGAATTGGGAAGTCAGGGTTACTTGGTAAATCTTTAAATCGGATGATTTTTGTGAATTCGCCACCGAAAACTGATTTGTAAAAGGTAAATGCCTCTTCTGCATTTCCGTTAAAGTTGATGTGTGGATTAATTTGTGCCATTGTTTATATTTGTTACGATTGTTATTATTTAAGTTCGTTTAGTCAATGTTTGCGAGCGTCCTAAAATTGGTGTTAACGTTTTGGCGCTTGGCGAAGAAGCGGAATTCGAAGCACTAAACTGTCAATACACCACAAAAGTTGATGCGAGGTAGAATATTCAATTTACCACTTCACCCGCCACTTTTGCCAAGGCGCTTTTATAGCCAGAGGTTTTCATGATTTTGTTTTAAATTTTTTCAATGATTGATTTGATTTCACTTCCTCCCCATTCCACAACAGTAAAACCCTTTCTAGTCTTTTTTAGGGTACTCAAATCTTGCAAAGGATAGTCAATTTTTGATTCAAGCGATTGTGTCAACATCATTACTCTGATTATGGTTTCAGGTTTTGGGGTAATTTCCAATGCGGCTTGTTCTTCGTATGGCTTTCCTGAAAAATGGATAAAATTATAGGCATTATTTTCCATACGAGGCAACCAATACATGATAAATTCATTGGCTTCACGTCTGTTTAATCCCAAGTAGGCTAACTTTTCTTCAAGAAATGACGCAGTCTCTTTACCCGCAACAATAAATCCATCTGTAGGAATGATCTGCTTTGAAGGATTTCCTTCCCAAAACAAAGCATAATATTCCTGATTGTTTTCGTCCCACAACGTACCATTCGGCTCTGCCGTAACTGTCCAACCATCTCCATAATATTTGGGATAGGAATGACTTAAAGTGCCTTCATAATCGAGTTTCACATTTATTTTCTGCCTCTGTTCTGGATAGAGATAAATTATTGGCTTTTCTGGTTTCATGGTATATAAGGCAAGTTTTATTTCAGCCGAACAAGTACGGTGTTCGTCAAAATTCAGATTCATATCAACATCATCGAACCCCTCATGTTCAATATTTAAATTGTATTGTCCTAATGGAATGTTACTTAGTTTGAAGTTTCCGTGCTCATCCGTTAAAACCCCCTCAATTACTTGTAAGGTTTTCAAATCACGCAGGACCACTCTAGCATTGAAAATTTCTTCTTGTGTGTTGATATCAGTTACTTTGCCCGTAATGTATGATGCTGGAACACTACTATTCTTGCAATTGATCACTATTGTACTTATATTTTCATAGGATAAAACTGTTTTTTTGTATGAATTACAAGCTTGTAACCCAAAAACGAGTATTATAAGGTAATAGAAAGATGTTTTCATGTTATTATTTATTAAAAGAATCATAATGTTCAGGTTTTGGTGTGTTTTCCCAAATAAAGACTTTGCCTGTTTGTAATATTTCCCATTCATAAGGTCTTTTGATGTGAAAAATTGGATTCGAAGTACTTATTACAGCGCCAAAACCAATACAAAGAAGCAAAGCCAATGTTAAAATAGTTTTAGAAACTATAGAAGGCATCTTGAAATTAGGAACCCATTTATTACTTGATAGAGATACGATTTCCCAAAAGGAAAAATAAGCAGCGAAGTTGGCAATAAACTCCAAGATGAAAAATTGATACGACATAGAGGTGTGAAAACCTTCACCCATGAATGCGAAAGGAAAGCCCCAATAAAGTTTGTCTGGACCGTCAACTGGCAGTGCAAACCACCACTTGGTTAACAGAAACATTGAGATGAGACTCATGGCTAAGGCTATTTTTAAATTCAGTTGCTTCATATCGGATTTTTTAACATTGGCTTTAACGTTCCGCACACACCTGAAGAGCCAAACGAGGTGAACGAAATGCTTTAGATAAGACGAATACAACAAGAAAAACGGATGCCTTAAACTCTCGAAATGCTTAGCTTTCTAGTGTGTGCTGTTATGCCCAATATTTAAATTGATTTACTGTATAATTCCTTCCAACGAAGATTGGTTTGCTGGTCAAACCATTGTTTTGACATATAGCCCCCACTTCTTAAATTTTGATTTATAATTCTTCCAAATCCAAACGAATAATTAATACTATTGTCCGTTCCTAATTCAACGTATATACCTTCAGACACTTTAAAAACACCATTTAAACCTTTGAATGTTAATCCATCGATGGAATTACTTGGCGTTTGACTAGGCTCTAATACTGTCACGCCTTGATTCTCGTCTAAAATATAAAATTGAATATTTGAATCATTCTACGTTATTAATCCTCCTTTTTTTATGTCTAATAACTGTAGTAAAGATGCTATACCAAGCCCTAATCCAATATTTCTGGTTGTTTAATTTTCTGAAAGTGATAATCCTACTGTTGCAAGAAGCCCTAATGACATTCTTGTATATGGATCAATCTTATTTTCAACCGTTTTAATCCCAGCATATGTTACAATACTGGAGCAAGTTATTGTTAAAAGGTTCTTTTTTATTTTCATTTTATGAAATATTAATCAATTTTTATTCCACTTGAACCTGTATGACATATTATAATTTGATTAAATGCTGACTGTTAAGACTTAATTTATCATTACTTTCTTTGTAATATTGGGCATAACGATTTGCATGTATTGTGCTGGCTGCGATAAACAATCCCTAAACTGTCTGCAAGCACTGAACTTAGAAGCACATTGCTTCATTTAAGCAATGAATATCAAATTTCTTGTAGGAGAAGTTATAGTCTGTTCTGGTTATCGTCAATATTTTTCATTTTAAATTCGTTACTGGTAAAGAGTCGTATCATTAATTGAAAAAAGAGCAAGTTAACAAATAAGCCAATTATAGCAGGAATTATAGAAGATTCGCCTTTGTATAAGGCATTACCGTAAATCCAGTCAGCACTACGAAAATCCAAATAAACATAAAATGCGGTCACTAAAAAAAGGAATGTTGCTATCCATTTCTGCTTATTCAAATCATTGACAGAATAGCCAATAGTTATAATAAGCAAGCCTATTACTGTCATATGAACATAAACCCAAAGTATTGCATCAAAATAATGAGATGAATTAAGAATGAGTTCAGGTACTTTGAATTCAGCCATGCTTTTCATTAAGCCTCTGCTAAAAAGACTGAATGGTAATAGAGTGAATGTATAACCAACAATCAAAAATGTTCTTTTAAAGTTTGGAAGAATTGTTTTCATTATGTAAATATGATTAGGATAATTTATTGAATTTGAATTTATAGGTTTTAATAAACTTTGGCAATAAAAAATAAATTTATTGCTATTATATCTTTTATTGCCAAATCATTTGTTATTTCTAATGTTTGTTTACACTTCGTGCCCCTCAGTTACATGCTTTTTTGTAATGAGTTTTGGAACTGCTAATATCTAAAGGGTTTTTCGAATTTCAAAGAATTTTCTTTAAAATAGTAAAAAAATGCCCGACTTTAACCCTAATTTGAATATTATAACCTCTTTTATTTTAATTGCGATCGAACGCCTCAATAACTCGCTCCATTTGTCTCAAATGTCTTAATTGATGGTTAATATAAAATTGAAAAGTATCTACCAATTTTAATTTTAGTATTTTGGAAATGGAAATACTAATTCTAATTTTATTTAAATTGTATGCTCTCGATTTTTCTATTAAAACCAAAAGTTGATGCTGTTGTTTTATAAATTTGTCTAATTCGTTAATGCTTAATTGAGAATGAATGGGATCTTTATCCTTAAAGGTTTTCATTTTATTCAATTTCTCTTTAGGTAACATACTTTTGGCAAAATATTGACCTAATAAACCACCTTTTACTTTGGTATCGCTGCCAATTTTGGCATTAGAAAGTTGCTTGTCAATCTCTGGTAAATAATAGTCGCCATATAAGTTCAAATGTGCTACACATTCTAAAACTGACCAAGATTGCTCATTTATTCTCCAATTTAGTGTTTGAATGTCGAGCAATTTGTATCGTTCTATTGCGTTAATTGTCTCCTTAGTTTTAGCTATTAATTCATTGATGAGTTGTTGGGTCAGTTGCATTTTTTTAATCTATTTTTTTACATAACAAAGGTCCAAACTCTAAAACTATTTTTTATTGATTGAAATCAATATTTTTTTAACCTAGATAGGGTTTCTGCACTCATTCTTAAGTAGTTTGCAATGTATTTGTTTGGGATTTCCTGGAACAATTGTGGACTGCGCTGTATAACGCGTTGATACCTTTTGATAGGCGATTGAGTTAATAAGTCAACTTCTCTTTCCATTTGTTGAACAATTAATTTCCCTAGAATTTCAGTCCAAACGAGTCTGTTATTTTCAATGTTTAAATAATCTTCCAATTGTTTTTTAGAAATGATTTTTATCTTACATTTTTTAATGGCTTGTATGTCAAATTGCGTAGCCAAGCCCGTTAAAAGTGAATCTAGTGCTACCACCAAACTGTCGCAATATCCAAAACGAATAATTTGTTCTTCTTCACCTAAATTTATGGACACCTTCACACTTCCACTTTCTATAAAATAAATGTTTGTATCAATTTGCCCCTGTTTACATAAAAACTCGCTTCTGTTTAAAGTGATTGTTTTTTCGGAAAGTTGAATAATATTATTCATAACCTCAATAATTAATTTAATACCATTTAAAATCTATTAATCTTCCAAATAACCAAACTTACCTTGATTGAAATCGTTGAAAGCTTCAATAATTTCTTGCTTGGTATTCATTACAAAAGGTCCATGTGCCACAATAGTTTCATTGATAGGTTCACCACTTAAAACCAATACCACCGAATCTTCTTGTGCTGTTATTTCAAATGCTTCACCCACATTACCCATCAATACAAAATGGTCTAAAGGAGCTTCGTGTTCATTGTTAACTACAATATTCCCTTCTATCACTAGTAAAGCAGTGTTGTAATGAGCTGGAAAACTGAAGTGTGAATTTGCTCCTTGTTTCAACCTGGCATTCAATAAATGCAGAGGTGTAAAAGTGTTTGCAGTTCCTTTAACACCTTGGTATTCGCCTGCAATTATTTCAATAATACCATTATCAATAGACAATTTGCTCATGCTTGTGTTTTCTATTGATTGGTATTTGGGTGCACTCATTTTATCTTTAGCAGGTAAGTTGACCCACAGTTGAACCATTTGAAATTCACCTCCTTTTTTACTCCATTCTTTTTCATGAAATTCTTTGTGCAAAACACCGCTTGCCGCAGTCATCCATTGAACATCGCCTTCGCCAATAATACCGCCACCACCGCTGCTGTCATGGTGTTCCACTTTGCCCTTGTATGCAATAGTTACGGTTTCAAAACCTCTATGAGGATGAACGCCAACTCCTTTTGGAGTGATACTTGGTTCAAAATAGTGTTTGGAATTGTAGTCCATCATGATGATAGGATCCATTCTGTGCATATCCAAACGGTAACTGCTTGGAATAAAAGTATGAACTCTGAAGCCATCTCCAACAAAATGGGGCTCCCCCGGACTCATTACAAATTCTACTCTTTTAATTGACATCATTGATTGATTTTCAGCAAAATTAAGATACTTTGAAGAGATATTTGTTCATCTAATTTAATTTCTATTTCTTCAACTCTTTTTAGCTGTCATTCCGACAAAGGGTCTATTGTTTTTTTATTGGAAAGCTATCGGAAAAAGACATCTCCCTCTTCGACATAACAGCTTAGTTATAACAACAAATAATCACTATTTATTCAAATGCAAGGGCATTCTAACTTGAATAACTATAGCAGACAAAATCGTTAAAACGCCAATTAAATAAATGGCATTATTAATCCCAAATAAATCCGCCGTAATCCCCGAAATAATTGCTCCAAAGGCATAACCCAAGTCGCGCCACAACCTAAATGTGCCAATACTTTCAGCTCTTTGCGAGGGACTAGTGGCTTGAGCAATGGTTGATAAGAAAGTGGGATATACTAATGCAGTTCCTAATCCCAATGTACCGGCCAATACACTTAATGCAATAAAACTCTCAGTAAACGGAAGGGCTAAAATCGCCAATCCTTGCAAAAGCATACCCCAAAACAGCATTTTTTTCTTTGAATACAAGTCGGACATTTTACCGGTAAAAAGTTGTCCAATTCCCCAAACTGTAGGATAAATTGCACTGATAATGCCAATATTTTCTGTATTGTAGTGAAGCGAAAATAGTAGAATTGGAAGAAGTCCCCATATCATTCCATCATTCAAGTTGTTGACTAATCCTGCTTGAGTAACAGAACTTAAGGTTTTATGATGCATGGTTGTGTCCCAAAAGATATTTTTTAGTGTTTGCGTTTGGTTGCTTTCGCTTTCTTTCTTAACAAATCCACGGGTGTCTTTGACCCACAAAAGACTCAATATTAATCCAACAATAGAAATAAAAATTCCAATGTAAAAAGGGTAGGGGGTAATGCCATATTCACTGGCTACATAACCTGAAAGGAATGCAATAATGCCAACAGCAAAATAACCTGCAAACTCATTGAGGCCCATAGCCAAACCTCGGTCTTTTTCCCCAACTAAATCTATTTTCATAACCACAGTACTACTCCAAGTTAAACCCTGACTGGCACCAAGCAATACATTGGCTGCAATTATCCAAGACCAATTGGGTGCATAAATCAAAATAAAGGGAATAGGAATAGCCAAAAGCCAACCTAGAACTAACAGGTTTTTTCGGCCAAAACGGTTGGCTAATTTTCCGGTGTAGTAGTTGGCAAAGGCTTTGGTAATTCCGAAAGCGGTTATAAAAGAAAGAATGGCTGTTTTGGATGCAACTCCGAACTCTAGCTCAGCAAATTGCGGAAATATGGTTCTTTCCATCCCAATCATACCACCTACAAAGGCGTTGACTATAACTAAGATAGTGAACTGTTTCCAGTTGTTTTTAAGCCCTAATTCTATGTTGTTTGTTTTCAAATTGGAGTATTTGTAAATGGTAATCAATAAATGATTTAAAGGAAAATTAAGATTTCAAAATTACTATTATTTATGTCAATAAATCGATACTTAAGTTACAGAGAGATTATTAATGAATGATTGATTTTTAATGTTATTATTGTGGAGATGAAGTAAAACAATGCACTAAACTCAAAAATGAAAACACTATTTTGGAAAGCATACACCCATTTAAACAGGCATGAAGCCATAGATTTGTTCAAACAGATTATCTCTCAATATGGCTCTATCATGGACTTTAAACCTTTCTCTGACCTTGATTTGTCTTTAGAAATATGGATAAATGAAGACCGCTTGCCGGCATTGTTAAAGTCGCTCCAAGAGCATTTTACCATCGATGCGCCCGATTTTATTGTAGAATCGAATCAAGAGCGATTACTTTATTTAAACATCACTTTTACCCAAAGTACTGGTAATTTAATCGTTGAAGTACCTGCTGTTCCTGGATAATCTCAGTCTTAATGAAGTGCTTAATAGTTTGTTGTTTTTAAGTTAGAAATCAAAGAAAATACTATTTTGTTTAAAAATGCGTTGAAACATATAATGAGGAACAAACTATACCTATTAATTGCAATGTTGTTTTTCTCTTTCTCATTGTATTCACAGTCGCTTCTTCCTGAAAACGATGATTGGAAAAGATTTAAAAAAAATCAAGTTGCCAAATTTAACGTACCCAAAGAAGATTCTCTTACCATTGTTATTCCGATGCAATTTAATGAGGCTATTACCAATTCATTAATTAATAATATTGCACCTATTGAAATTTATTCAATAAACTTAGTTTATACCCAATACAAACTCAGTGAGCAGTTTAACCAAGCGCAACTCAATGAGAAACGAATGGATAAGCTGTATCAAAAAATGCCTTTAATCAAAAACAATGCAATGATTAAATGGCTATTGACAGAACAAACAGATTGTCAAGACAAAAACACTTGCCTCGATTTTTTTCACGGTATCGTTATTAAACTCAAAGACAAAGCCACAATCAAAGAAATTAATCTATTAGACGATTATTATAATTTATACAAGTCGGCCTATATCAATACATATACCTCTAAAGTAATCAAGGAATTGCCACTAGGATTTATTGAACAATGTGACACAGTCGTCAAAAAAGTGCGTTCCTCTTTTCAATTGGCAAAAATAAAAACCATTTCTTTTGAATCAGATTATAAACTTATTAAATATTTAAATAAGAACTTAAAAATCAATCCTCAGTTTACCCTTCATTTTATCTTTGATAAAGAGAATAATTTAGAGTTTCATCCCGATTATCCTTTGCCTGTTAAACAAAAAGAAGTGCTGAATTATGTGCGCAATAATGTGATAATCAAACGTGCAAAATATCAAAATAACTTCACAGATTCAGAATTTGAAATAGCTTTTGATTTCAGAACACTTAAACAAATTAAGGTTAATCAAAAACTCTATTTGCCTAATGGTAATTTGGTAAATGAAGATGAAGCTTTATTTACATCGGTGAAATCCATTCAATGTAAAAGTATTGATACCGTAACAAAACGAACCCAAATTTATAAACAATCTCCCGATTTAATATTAAAAGTGCTCGACCGAAACAAACAATGGAAAAATTGTTTAGTTGTAACCGATGTTACGGGAAGTATGTATCCCTATTTGGCCCAATTTAAACTTTGGCATCAACAAAATATTCTGTATAGTACGAATCGTCAGTTTGTGTTTTTTAATGATGGAAACAGAACCCCTGATAAAAACAAAGTAGCAGGAAAAGTTGGAGGTGTTTATTTTATCAAAACAGCACATTTTGATTCGTTAATGAATTTATTGCAATTGGCGATGTTGCGTGGAAATGGTGGAGATATTCCAGAAAATAACATAGAAGCGGTATTGACCGGTATAAAAAGGGGGCAACAAATTAAAGAAGTGATAATGATAGCAGACAATATGGCTACGCCTCGCGATTTAGATTTGTTGTCGCAAGTAAGAGTGCCCATACGTCTTATTTTATGCGGAACACATACAGGACCATTTAATGTGAACTATCTCAATATGATTAAGAAAAATAAAGGCAGTATTCATACCATTGAAGAAGATTTGAATGGCCTATCTTCTATCAAAGAAGGTGAAATTATTCAATTGGAAGGGTATAAATATGTATATAAAAAAGGTAGTTTTAAACTCATTGAGTCAAAATGATTTTTTGTATTTTTCGATAAATATAGTCACATGAGTTATCGAAAAACAATAATTAAATATTATGGGTTATTAATTTTTGCAAATAAAATCGAATTATACTCTTTTTTTGGAATTTTGATTATTAATTAATGTTAATTTTATTTATTGATTATTGTTTTTTCGTTTTCATAAACAATACTTGTCATTAGATTTGTGTCAATTAATCTTTAATATTATGAACATAAAAAAAATTGTCAGTTTAACAATGCTTTCAATGTTGTTGCTAATCAATCAACAGGTTGCAAAAGCTCAAGCATTTCAACAAGAAGATGTTGTTTTTAGTTTAGGGTATGGAACACCTAATCTTACTAAAGCTGTATTTAAAGCAGGTATTGCAGGTGAAAATTTAAATGCAACTGTAAGCGGATTAGGGCCCTTACATGCTAAAGTTGAATATGGAATTTCCGATAAAATTGGTATAGGACTATCAATTAATCATGTAAGCACTAAGTTTAATGCACAGTATTTGGATGAAATTGATAATAAGAACTACTTTGCTAATTATAATTACAATTCAACTAAGTTCAATTTGAGAACAAATATTCATTTTTCAAACAGTAATAAGTTAGATGCCTATTGGGGATTTGGAGTGGGTTATGGAATTGGTTCAGTGGGTCTTTCTACAAACGATCCTGATTTGGACGAAGTAGATATCGATGCGGGAGGTTTGGGTTTCGAAACAACATTAGGGCTTAGATATTTTGTTACTGAAAATATTGGCATTTACACCGAAGTTGGTTTTGCCAAATCAATAATACAGTTTGGATTAAACTATAAACTTTAGGAATTGTTGTTTTGATTGAATAACAAAAAATCCAGATTCATTCTGGATTTTTTTATGGATACAATCGTTCAATTGTCCAATTATTTTCCGACTTTAAGTAACGCAATCGGTCGTGTAATCGGTTAGGTCTGCCTTGCCAAAACTCAATTTCTGTTGGTTTAATAAGGTAACCACCCCAATGTTCTGGACGAGTTGGTTTTTCAACACCATATTTATTTAAAGCCTCTTGCATTGCGTTTTCCATTAACGTTTTACTTGTTAATGATTCACTTTGCGAACTAACAATAGCTCCAAGTTGACTTTCCAATGGGCGTGAATAAAAATATTGATCACTTTCTTCGGCACTTATCTTTTCAACAGTACCTCTAACTCTTACTTGTCTTTCCAATTCCAACCATACAAAATTCATGCTTACATGTGCTTGTTGAGCCATGTCATTGCCTTTTTTACTGTTGTAGTTGGTATAAAAAACAAAACCCTCTTCCTTTATTGCTTTTAATAATACAATTCTGCTGTCAGGACGGTTTAATACGTCAACTGTGGATAAACAAAAGGCATTGGGTTCCAATAGTTCAGCTTCTAAAGCATTGTCAAACCAAAGTCTGAATTGATGAATTGGATTAGCCTCTATATTCTCTTCGAGTAATTCCGAATGGCTGTAGTTTTTTCTAAGTGCAGCCAATATCTCTGGCGTATGTTTCATTATTTGAATAAACTTTTTAATTTTAATTCAATGACTCCAAAAAAGGCTTCTTTGAAAATTTTTTTACTCATTTTGGACGTTCCTAATGTACGGTCTGTAAAAATTATAGGAACTTCCACAATTTTAATTTTTTGAAGATAGGCTTTGAATTTCATTTCTATTTGAAAAGCATAGCCTTTGAACTTAATTTTATCTAAATCAATTGCTTCTAATGTTTCACGAGTGTAACATACAAAACCTGCTGTAGAGTCGCGAATACTCATGCCTGTAATCAAACGAACATAAGCGCTAGCATAGTAACTCATTATCACTCTACTCATAGGCCAATTGACAACATTTACACCTGTTACGTAACGAGAACCTATTACCAAACCAGCCTTTTCATTTTTGGCTGCATCTAGTAATCGGATGAGGTCATCGGGATTGTGAGAAAAGTCAGCATCCATTTCAAAAATAAATTGATAGGGACGAGCCAAGCACCATTTGAATCCTGCAATGTAAGCAGTCCCTAAACCGTTTTTTTCAGTTCTTTCAAGCATGTGAAGTTTTTCAGGAAACTCCGTTTGTAACTCTTTTACTTTTTTAGCTGTGCCGTCAGGTGAACCGTCATCAACGATTAATACTTCAAATGAAACTGGTAATTGAAACACTTTTCTAATAATGGCTTCAATGTTTTCAATCTCATTGTAGGTCGGTATAATTACTATTTGTTCAGACAATTGGATAATTAAATTTTTTATCGGTGCAAAATAACATTTATTTTGTAGCAATTTAAAATCAAATGATGCATAAAGCAGTTTTTTTCGATAGAGATGGGGTGTTAAACCACGAGATAGGTAATTATGTATGTAAAAAAGAGGATTTTAAAGTGCTTGACGACAGTGTTGCTTGTATTAAATTTGCCAAAGAAAATGGATTCAAAGTTATTGTTATTACCAACCAAGGAGGCATTGATAAAGGTTTATACTCTGCCGATGATTTAGCTGGGTTTCACCAAATATTACAAAACGCATGTTTGGAAAGTGGCACCATTATTGATGACTTCTATCACTGTAAGCATCATCCAATAGTGGGAAAATGTTTGTGTCGTAAACCTGATTCAATGATGTTAGAAAAGGCCATTGCAAAACACCAAATTAACAAAAACCTTTGCTTTATGATTGGGGATACAGATAGAGATATTGATGCCGCAACCAAAGCAGGAATTAAAAGTATACTCATACAACCCAATCAACCTAAATTACATCTCATACAAGAGGAAATTCAAAAAATCAATAATCAAATAAATCATTAAATTTGTAATTATGTATTCGTTAAAAAAGATAAGCATTGTATTATTCGCTTGTTTAACTCTAAGTGTTAATGCACAAACCAAGCCAACATCAAAACCTGCCGCTAAAACTAGTGTGCAAAAAACAACCAAACCCTCAACTAAAAGTCCAAAAGCACCAATAGCTAAGGTCGCATATTCTATAAAAGGTCAGTTGGAAGGAATGGGTAATCATCTTTTGGTGTTAAGTGTTTTTCAATCTAAAACAACCAAATTAATTGATTCAGTAAGAACTGATAATGAAGGTAATTTTATGATGCAAGGTAAAGTAATTGAAGATTGCATCGTTTATCTACAATATAGTAAAAATACAGCAGTACCTATCATTATTGAAAACGGAATGGCTGCCAATGTTAAAATATTCCCTTTAACCCAAGGCCTCAACTATGAAATAACTGGTACTAATACTGAAAAGTCACAAAATATATACAAGTTTATCAAACAATACACCACTTACATGCGTGATTTGGGTATGTTAGAACAGCAAATTTATTCTGAAAAAGATGCTACCGCTATGTATAATATGCAAGTAGAGTTTACTTTGAAACAAAAATCGTTATCTCAACTCATTGAGGATGTTATTAAAAATGGGTCTCCATTGGAAGCATATTTTGTTCTTCAAGAATTTGTAGAGGAAAAAAATGCACAAGATGTGAAGGGTATCATGAAAAAAATGGAACCTAATATGGTTAAAAGTGCCTACTACAAAGATTTGAATGAAATATATGAAAGTACTAGATTCTTAGCTATAGGTGAACCCGTTCCAGATATTGATTTGCCTCAACCAGATGGTACTAATTTGAAACTATCTTCTTTAAGAGGAAAAGTTGTATTAATCGATTTTTGGGCCAGTTGGTGTGGACCTTGTCGTGCCGAATATCCAACTTTGAAAAGAAACTATGCTAATTTTAAAGATAAAGGTTTTGAAATCTATGGCGTTTCGTTAGATGATAAAGTAGCAAACTGGACCCTTTCTATCGCTAACAGCGGTTTAAATTGGAGACATGTAAGTGACTTGAAAGGTTGGGCAAGTCAAGCTGCAAAATTATACAAAGTAACCGGAATTCCTTTCACTGTATTGATAGATAAAAATGGACTAGTTGTAGCGAAAAACCTTAGGGGAGAAGAGCTTGACAGAAAGCTTGAAGAATTGTTTCAGTAACAAATTGATAATTTAAAATTAACTTTATAGTCAGTTTAAATCATTTGTTTTGAATCGTATTAAAAATGAGTTCACAATTATCATACAAAATCTTAATCGTAGATGATGAAATCGACATCATCGAATTATTAAGTTACAATTTAAAGAAAGAAAATTTCACAGTTGTAGCGGCCATGAACGGTAAAGAAGCCATTCAAATTGCCCAAAAAATGAAACCTGACATTATTTTAATGGATGTAATGATGCCAGAGATGGACGGAATTGAAGCCTGCAGACAAATTAAATCAATACCTCAACTCTTCAATACGCCTCTTATTTTCTTAACTGCAAGAGGAGAGGAGTTTAGCGAATTGGCTGGGTTTGAAGCTGGTGCTGATGATTATATAATTAAACCAATTAAACCAAGGGTTTTAATCTCAAGACTGAAAGCAATTCTTAGACGTAACCAAAGTGATGCACCTAAGACAGATGCAATGAACTTCCAAGATCTTAAAATAGACCGTGAAAGTTTTAGTGTGACCTATAAAACTAAGGTATTGCAATTCCCTAAAAAAGAATTTGAATTACTTTCTCTACTTGCAAGCAAACCAGGAAAAGTGTTTACCCGTGAACAAATCCTAGAAGCAATTTGGGGTGATGATGTTCTTGTTGTTGACAGAACAATTGATGTGCACATTCGTAAAATTAGAGAAAAACTAGACGATAATTATATACAAACCATAAAAGGCGTTGGCTACAAATTTGAAGTTTGATTAAAAAGATAACACCTGAACGAATTGCTTTTTTAACGACTCTCGTACTTGTCGTAATTTTTTCGTGTTTCTTAGTTTATTTCAAAATTTATTGGCTTAGTTTTCTTCTCTCTCTTTTTATTTTTGGAAGTCTATCTTATATCATTATTCTTTTTACACTCGAATACTTCATTTATCGTAAAATTAAGTTGATATATAAAACCATTCATAATTTCAAAACCAACAAAACTAAACCTTTAAAATTTATAGATGATTTTGATATTGACCCTATTAAAAGAGTTAATGATGAAGTGAAGGAATGGGCTAACGATCAAATTAATGAGATGAACAAGTTGATTGCCAATGAGCAATACCGAAGGGAATTTCTTGGTAATGTATCGCATGAACTAAAAACACCAATTTTTAATATTCAGGGTTACATAGAAACACTATTAGATGGTGCCATTGAAGATGAAGAAGTGAAGTTTAAGTTTTTACAAAAAGCAGCTACAAGTGCAGAAAGATTAAACACTCTTGTGAATGATTTACTCGATATTTCTAAATTAGAAAGTGGTTCATTAGCTATGAATTTTCAAGTTTTTGATGTCAATGAATTGACGCGAGAAGTGTTTGATACGTATCATAAATTAGCTACCGATAAATCTATAAAACTGAAAGTTAAAGAAACCTGTGATGAACCCTTTAAAGTATTAGCAGACAAAGACAGAATAAGACAAGTTCTGAATAATTTAATTGCCAATTCTATTAATTATGGAGGTAAAGAAAATGGCGTTATTAAGGTTGGTTTTTTTGATATGGATACTTATGTACTTGTAGAAGTGGAAGACGATGGAGATGGCATTGAACCTGAACATTTACCACGTCTTTTTGAGCGTTTTTATAGGATAGATAAAAGCCGTTCAAGAAACAGTGGTGGTTCTGGTTTGGGTTTGTCTATTGTTAAACATATTATTGAGTCGCACAATCAAACCATTAATGTTCGAAGTTCTTTGGGTAAAGGCACTACATTTGCCTTTACGCTTGCTAAAGCTATTCAAAAACCTAATTAATATAATTTTTATTAAAAGTGAAGCCAATGGCCTCTCAGTTTGTTCTGACTCCATTCTAGAGTTGGCGATGGAACTTTGATGCAGTTTAATACAAAAAACATCTTTTTTAAAGCCTTACTTTTGGTTTTTATTTTAGTGAAATCAAAATCCAATGCCAAGTAATATTGTCTGTAACGCAACAAATCGGTTCTGTCTATAAACTGCTTTGCTGATTTGTCAAACCATTTGTTTTCGTATCCCCCTATCAATCCATTTGCTCCCATCCCTAATGCCAATCCTAAATATGGGACTTTTGTTTTCTTTAATGGACTGTAGGTCAACCAATAAGTTTGACCATTATAGTCTTTCAACAAAGAAGTTTGGAACGAATTCCCAAGTGTATTTGGTCTTAATGCCGCATATTGACTAGGAGAATAACTGAATTTTAATTTGATAAATTGGTCGTGCCACAGCGCTTCCTGACCGATACATAAGGCTGACCCAACTGTGTTGGCAATTAAATCGCCCGAACTAGCACCCCAACCTTGAGAGAATCCATCAAAAACCTCAATAGGAGTTTGGAAAATGACGCCCATTAATCCCCATTTCCACTGATTCTTTTGTTTTACACCTGCCCATTTTGCACTTTCGATACCTGTATAGCTCAGATAATAAGCAGAAAAAGCATGTCCCGCTTTGTCCATCTGCATCCATTCTTTATTGTCATTAATGAAAGTAAAAGTTTGAGAAGGGTATTCGCTGTACCAAAGTTGATACAAAGCAGCATGGGTTAAAACTGTTCCACCAATGCCAATACCAATGCAAAGTTTTTGTCTTTTTAAAAAAGAAATAGTGTCATTATTGTTAAATAAGACAGAATCATTACTATAAGATGATTGGCTATAAATCATCAATAAAACGATAAATAGCAAACGAATCATCCCTTATTTTAAAATACTAGATTGACAAGCATCAAGAATTTCAATGGCTTTTGCTCTGCTAGAACTTTCCGCATAAACTCTAAGTACAGGCTCAGTACCGCTCGGTCTTATCATCACCCATTCTTCATTACCAAGGTGGAATTTAAAACCATCCAAATCTTCAGTACGTTCAATGTTGTATGGACCAAATGACTTGTATTCATTCCCTTTGCAAGCTTTAATAATAGCTTGTTTTTGTGCTTCTGAAATATGTAAATCGTAACGTTCTACTGCAAATTCTCCTACTATGCTATATACTTCTTGAATTAAGGCTTCAATACTTTTGTTTTCTACAGCCATGTATTCAAGAATTAATAATCCCATCCATATACCATCCCTTTCAGGAATATGTCCTTTTACAGCAATACCCCCACTTTCTTCTGCCCCAATTAAAACATCGTCATTAATCATCAATTCACAAATGTATTTGAATCCTATTTTAGTAGTAATAGTGGTTAAGCCTAAATGTTGTGCTAGTTTTTCAACTTTATTGGAAACACTGAAACTTTTTACAATTTTACCATTCAATTGTTTGTGCTTGTTTAGGTACAACATCAAAAGTAAAATAAGATGATGAGAATCGATAAATTGTCCTGAACTGTCAAAAAAACCAATTCTATCAGCATCTCCATCGGTAGCTAATCCGCAATATAAATTCGGATTGGCTTTTATCATTTCAGAGAATGGAATTAAGTTTTTTAAAATAGGTTCAGGTGCTACACCATTAAATCCTGGGTTAAAATCGCAATGTAATTGACTTGAATTAGGTAATAATTTTTTTATTACATTTTGTCCAGCACCATACATAGCATCGTATGCAAAATGGGTTTCGTAAGCCTTAAGTTTTTTAGTGTCAAATTTCTTTTCAATTTCTGACATATAGATGGCTTCAAAATCATTATAAACTATGCGTCCTTCGTCAATATGTTTTTTAAGCGTGTTGCTTTCAGGATTGTATTGATAATCAATTAAGGCTTCAACCTTGTCAATTTCTGAAGGCACTACAGGTCCACCGTATGAAGCTTTTAGTTTGTAACCGTTATAACTTGGTGGATTGTGACTTGCTGTAATAATAACACCACAAAATGTATTGAGTGCAGTATTTGCCATTGAAATCATGGGAGTGCTACAAAACTGATTAGATAAATAAACTTTAATACCATGATCGGCCAAAACATAAGCGGTTGTCTCAGCAAACATTTTACCACCAAATCTACAGTCGTAACCAACACAACAAGTTTGATTATCACTGTTCCCTAATATCCATTCAGCTGTAGCTTTTGCTAATTTAGCGACGTTACTAACTGTGTAGTTGTCTGCAATAATTTCTCTCCATCCGTCGGTTCCAAATTTAATTTGATACATATCTTAATTATTCTTTTGAGTATTTAACGTAATTTCTAACTTGCGACCATTTGTATTCTTTGATGGCTTTGATAAATAAATCTGACTCATCTAAAGGGATTAATTCGCTGTTAATTTTATATAAATGATAATGAAATTGTTTTTCTATTAACACATCTTCTAGAGATTTAAATGAAAATAGCAATTGCCATTTGTTAAACTCTTCGATTGTAATATCATTCAAAGGTTTGTTGTTTACAAAGATGCGAATACTGACAGGGGTGTATGTTATGCTATTTTTATTTTTTTGCCAATATTCTGTTATTTCAATTCGGGTAACAATTACATCGCTCATTACACGATTGTTGTAATATTTACTTCCTCCTATGTTCAATAAGGTAGCTTTGTTTGTGTTAAGAAATTGCTCTACAGATTCATAAATTAAACTTGCAGGATCATTGACTTCACCTGGATTTTTGTCCAAGGCATACACCATCATTTTGTCGTTTTTAAGTAAATGTAACCCTTGAATTCTTTTTTTAGGATTGGCAAATGCATCTCTTTTAATTTGGATTGATTTATCAAAGTCGTTAAAAAAGGTGTTGTTCCCAAATTGCATCAAGTTAAACACATACTTTCTGGAATAAAGTGCTTCAGCATAATTGAGCATTGCACTTCCATTGACATTAGTTGGTATGATATTGGAAGTTAATACAGAAATAGCATCGTTAAAATCTATATATCCAAAAGAAACTTTTCCTTTTTTACCCTCAGATAAAAAGGAAAAACCGATAATAACAAACTGTGTTTTTCTTCTAGAACCTGTCCACAATTCATTGATAAACAGGTTGTCTATTTTTTGGAAAGATACAAAATTATCAGATTCGATTTTTTGTAAAGCAGATGCAGAAATAGCGATTTGTTTTTTTGGAGAGTCCCACAATGTAACCTTGTTTTGCAAGATAGCATCGTAAAGCAATTTTGGCAAATGTTCTACCAAATTGAACCCATTGGTGTCTTGTTGGTCTATTTTGGCCAAATGGATTAATGCCGGAACTTCAGTATAAAGCTTTTTAGCTTGTACTTGAAAGGCCGAAAAACTAAGTATTATATATAAAAGTGATTTATACAAATGCGTTTTCACCTGTAATTTCCATGCCTAATATCAATAAGTGAACGTCATGTGTTCCCTCATAGGTTACGACACTTTCCAAATTCATCATGTGTCGCATGATAGAGTATTCACCTGTTATACCCATAGCGCCGTGTATTTGTCTTGCTTCTCTAGCAATATCTAAAGCTATTTCAACGTTGTTGCGTTTTGCTAAACTTATTTGAGCAGGAGTTGCTTTGCCATTGTTCATTAAATTTCCTAAGCGCCAACAAACGAGTTGTGCTTTGGTAATTTCTGTTAACATTTCGGCTAATTTCTTTTGTTGTAATTGAAATCCAGCGATTGGTCTGCCAAACTGATTACGTTGTTTTGCATATTGTAAAGCAGAATCGTAACAATCCATAGCAGCACCTACAGCACCCCAACTGATTCCATAACGAGCAGAATTTAAGCAAGTCAAAGGACCTTTTAAGCCTTCAACATGGGGAAGTAGATTTTCTTTTGGTACTTTAACATTGTCGAATACCAACTCACCAGTAGCACTAGCTCTTAAACTCCATTTTCCATGCGTTTCAGGTGTTGTAAATCCTTCGTAACCGCGCTCTACTATTATACCTCTTACTTTACCTTCTTCGTTTTTTGCCCAAACAACTGCAATGTCTGCAAATGGCGCATTGCTAATCCACATTTTAGCACCATTCAACAAATAATGGTCTCCCATGTCTTTGATATTTGTAGTCATGCCACCAGGGTTTGATCCATGGTCAGGCTCAGTTAATCCAAAACAACCCATTAATTCACCCTTGGCTAACTTAGGTAAGTATTTGTGTTTTTGCTCTTCGCTTCCAAATTTGAATATCGGATACATCACTAATGAACCTTGCACAGAAGCTGTAGATCTGATTCCACTGTCGCAACGTTCCAATTCTTGCATAATTAATCCATAAGTAATGTAATCCATGCCTCCACAGCCATATTCAGCAGGTAATTGTGGTCCAAAAGCACCAATTTCTCCCAATCCTTTGATGATTTGATGAGGAAATTCAGCTTTTTGGGCATATTCTTCGATAACGGGAGATAATTCTCTTTTAACCCAATCGCGTACAGAGTTTCTAATTAAGATGTGCTCTTCGCTTAATAGTTCATCAATGTTGTAAAAATCAGGTTGAACATAGCGGTCTTTACCAAAATTTCTGTCTTTTAATTCCTCAAAATTAATCGTTCCCATTACTTATTATTATTATAGATTTGTGCGCAAATTTACTGAAATAAAATGAGTGAACAAATCAAACATTATCAATATTGTGTGAATGCCAAAAATATTCAATTATTTTCTTGTGTAGGATTGTATGATTCAGAAAAAATAATTGACAATGAGTTTTTAATCAATGTGCAAGTATGCTCAGAAAATTCCTATGATGGTCAGCATTTTATGGATTAT
>JBILJV010000107.1:0-4835 GCA_044377005.1 Bacteroidia bacterium | reverse complement strand
TATTGGAGTCAAAAATATCAAATTGATTTAGATTCCCATACACAAACAGTTTTATTTAGAACACTTTGTAATTATCTCGATCAAGGTATTGCAATTTGGGGATTTCCAATTAATCAAGATGGTTTTTTAGCTTCAATAAAAACGCTTGAAAATCGTTCTTTGTTTAGTTTTTTTAAAGGAGAAAGAGCCAAAAAGCTTTTACATTCAAAGTATTTGTCCATTTCAAAATTATTAGAAATACTTGTAGGTGATGAAAGGTATTATGAACAGTATTTATTTGATCAACAATTTTCACATCAAGGCTGGTCGGGAATGGTTGCTGCAATTGAACACAATCCGACAACCCTTTTAGAATATCGTAAAATTAGTTTGGAGGAGGTCGTTATATTTGAATTATTATTGGAAATAGATGCTTTAGATTCAAAGTTTGGAACTATTTGGGCTCCCATCATACATCAAATAAAATTTGAACCAATCGATTTGTTCCAAGAAGTTAGAAAGACTAAATTATTTAATGTTTTAATTTTATGGCAAAAAGCTTTTGAAAGAACTTATTACAATCAAGTTTTGTTAGGAATGACTCAAGCTAAAAAGATAAATCATAAGAATGATTTGACATCTTTTCAAGCACTTTTTTGTATCGACGATAGAGAGTGTTCATTTAGAAGGTATTTAGAGTATTTTGATCCCCATTGTTTAACATATGGAACACCTGGTTTTTTTGGAGTTGAATTTTATTTCCAAACAGAAAATGCAAAACATTTTTCAAAAGTTTGTCCAGCACCCATTACTCCACAATTTCTAATCAAAGAAACCAGTAATCAAGTGAAAAGTCAAAAAGATTTTCATTTTAATAAGTATTCTCATTCCTTATTGTTGGGTTGGTTGATATCACAATCTTTAGGATTTTGGTCTGCCTTCAAATTGGCATTAAATATTTTAAAACCGTCTATGAGTCCAGCAACGAGCTACTCTTTTAGGCATATGAATAAGCAATCAATTTTAAGCATTGAAAATAATAATAATGAGAAATCGATTGATGGTTTGCAAGTGGGATTTAAGGTCGATGAAATGGCTATAAGGGTTGAAAATTTATTAAAAAGCATAGGTTTAGTAAAAGATTTTTCTCCTCTAATTTATGTAGTTGGTCATGGCAGCACGAGTGTAAATAATACCCATTATGCAGGCTATGATTGCGGTGCTTGCTCTGGTAGACCTGGTTCTGTTAATGCGAGAGTTTTATCATTTATGGGAAATCACCCAGGTGTTAGAGCTATTCTTAGGTCGAAAGGGATTAATATTCCTGAAACTACTCAATTTATTGGAGGACTTAGAGATACTTCAAGAGACACTATTGTTTTTTTTGATGTAGATAAATTAAGTTTATTTCATCAAGAACAACATTCTAAAAATGAACAAGTGTTTTTTAAAGCTTCAGATTTTAATTCTAAGGAACGTTCTAGAAGATTTTCTTCTATAAATACATCAGAGTCTTCAAAGGAAATACATGAAAAGGTTAAATTAAGGTCAGTTTCCTTGTTTGAACCAAGACCAGAACTTAATCATGCGACAAATTCATTGTGTATAGTAGGTAGAAGAGAATTAAGTAAACACTTGTTTTTAGATAGGCGAGCATTTTTAAATTCTTACGATTACAGCATAGACCCAAATGGTGAATATTTGTTAAATATATTAAATGCTGTTGCTCCAGTTTGTGGAGGTATCAATTTGGAGTATTATTTTTCAAGAGTTGATAATAATAAATTAGGTGCAGGGACCAAACTCGCACATAATGTGATGGGATTATTCGCCGTTGCCAATGGGATAGATGGTGATTTAAGACCAGGTTTGCCAAGCCAAATGATAGAATTACATGATCCTATTCGTTTATTAGTTATTGTTGAACATTTTCCAGATATTATTTTGAAGAAAATAAAAGAAAATTTAAAAACTTATGAATGGTTTAGTAAAAATTGGATTAATTTGGTTTCCATCAATCCATCTAACAATGATATTAAAATATATAGGAATGGCCAATTTGAGGATTTTGAGTTTGTTAAAAATGAAATCGAAATTGTAAATAATTTGAGTGAAATTATCGAAAATTCTTCTGATAATATAGAAGTTAAAATATTAAATGATTACAAGTTATGAATTATTTATTAAATTTATTTATTCTTATCCCTTGTGTAGGGTTTTTTATCAATATTTGCACTCCAAAGCAAAATGAAAAAGTAATATCATATACTGCTTTTCTTACAATTCTAATTCATTTGTTGGTGTTTATTTCTTTTTTTATTTATTGGATAAAGATTGATATGCACCCCATTAATCTTAAAGAAATTTCTATACTAAAGTCAAATGAATATGAGTTTTTTATCGATTTGTATTTTGATAAAATTACTGTAGTTTATTTATTTGTTGGATCGTTCCTTTCATTACTTGTAACTATTTACAGTCGATTTTACATGCACAAAGAAACTGGATATAAAAGGTTTTTCAATACTATCTTATTTTTCTTTATAGGTTATAACATCGTTATTCTGTCTGGTAATTTTGAAACTCTTTTTTTAGGATGGGAACTTTTAGGATTAGCCTCATTTTTACTCATTTCTTTTTATAGAGACAGGTATTTACCTGTAAAAAATGCCAATAAAGTATTTGCAATCTATAGGATAGGGGATGTGGGATTGATATTAACCATGTGGGCTAGCCATCTTTTATGGCACGAAAATATCACATTTATGAAGTTAAATAATGAAATTCTTGTTCATGAACATTTACTTGGGCATAGTTTTATCGGTGTTTTTATTTCTATATGTATCGTAATAGCAGCTTCAGCAAAATCGGCTCAATTGCCATTTTCATCATGGTTGCCCAGAGCAATGGAAGGACCTACACCATCAAGTGCTATTTTTTACGGGTCTTTGTCTGTGCACTTAGGTGTTTTTTTACTGATGAGAACCTTTCCTTTTTGGGAAAATCAAATCGTTGTAAGAGTATTTATTGTGCTAATAGGCTTGTTTACAAGTATAATTGCAATGTTTATTGCTCGTGTTCAATCCTCAGCTAAAAGTCAAATTGCCTATTCCTCAGTTTCTCAAATCGGATTAATTTTTATAGAGTTAGCTTTTGGTTTGGATACTCTTGCATTGATACATTTTGCAGGGAATGCATTTTTAAGAACCTATCAGTTATTGACATCTCCTTCTGTTGTAAGTTACTTAATAAGGGAACAAATTTTCAATGATAAACAAAATACTAAAATATTTAACTCTCCAAATTTTCTAATTAACAAACTAAAATACTCTATCTATCACTTGAGTTTAAAGGAATTTAATTTAGATTCACTTATGGATTTAATAATTTGGAGTCCAATGAGAAGATTGGGCAGAGTATTGGATTTTTTAAGTTTTAATAAAATTTTGATTTTAATCTTCCCGTTTTTTATAGTTGGTTATGTAGTGATGTTTTTTAACAAATTATTGCCAATTGATGTTTCTGTTTTTTTGCCTGGATTATATGCTTTTGTTGCTTTAGTTATGACCCTTAAAGCATATTCTGAAAGAATATCACCCTTGTTAAGTTGGTTGATGTTAATAACGAATCACATTTGGATCACTTTAGCCATTTTGTTTAATGAACATTTCAGTATACTTGAGATGTCTTTTTACTTAAGTGGGATATTGATTTTTGGGACATTAGGATTTGTTGCACTATTTTACCTAAAATCTAAAGAAAAGAAATTTAACTTAAAATCATATTATGGTCATTCCTATGAACATCCTTTTCTTGCTTTTGTATTTTTACTTGCCTGTTTGGGAGTTATGGGTTTCCCAATATCATTGACGTTTATTGGTATTGATTTGGTATACAGTCATATTCATGAAAATCAAATATTTTTAGCCTTTTTTGTGGCATCTAGTTTTGTTATAAGTGGAATTGCATGTATTAGATTGTACTCTCGTTTATTTTTAGGGGTTCATTACAAATCGTACCATGAAAAGGCTTATAAATCTTCTTGAAATTTTAAATTAATGATATTTATGTATAAAAAAAGAATATTAACTCATAAAGAATTTACTTTAAAGTTTTTAAAGTATTTAAGCTTTTTATTTTTAATTATCTTATTTTCATTGACTATCGGTGTAGTGGGGTATAAATATTTTGCTCAATTAAATTGGATTGACAGTTTTTACAATGCCTCTATGATTTTAACAGGTATGGGACCTATAGATATTATGAAAAATACCAATGCGAAATTATTTTCTTCTTTTTATGCAATATATAGTGGTGTTGTTTTTTTAAGCTCACTTGCAATTTTTGTAACACCTATTATACATCGTATAATGATGCATTTTCATATTGATGATGAATCATAAAAATAAAATAGATTTATGATTTTATTTTTAAAGCATAAATCGCCAAACCAACTTCCCTAAAACTGTGGTTCGTATGTGATTGAATGTGCCAGAAGAAGTATCATAAATTTGGTTGACAATAAAGTAAAAATCGGTTCCTACTTTAGGTATAATTTGTAATCTAAAATTCATACTAAATTCGTCCGCGGCTGAATTCCATTGTGATAATACAGAACCAAAAACCATAGGATTAACAGCGTATTCCAATCTTGTACTTAATAAGTTAATTTGAAAAGAACCTGACGGAAGCTTTACATTATTGTGGTTGTACCTCACCAATAAATTAATATGTTTGTTAGCGCGCCATAGCACTTCACTCGTTGTTTGTAGTGAATTCCCATCATAAAATTGACCCGTAATGAATTTATTATACATTGATAATGTTCTACCACTAAAGGTGCTAATCTCAAATTC
>JBILJV010000106.1:0-4847 GCA_044377005.1 Bacteroidia bacterium | reverse complement strand
AAAGAAAAAATGAAGTCCAGAATTGTTTAAAATTTATTTAAATAAACTAATGATGTGAAAACAGGTATTTCTTGTTTTGGGTTTGGTTATTTAATATGAAATAGCCATGTGCTTCGCGCCCAAAAACAAATGCGTTGCGCTGAGCTTGTCGAAGTGAAGAAATATGGCGTATACCGTATGACAACTAAAAAAAATAAAAATCTACATATGAAACTAGGCTTGCATTAAATGCAACACAAATGAAAATATCCACAATAAAATGTTGCACCGATGTTGTTACCTATTAAATCAAAAACCCCTGAAAGCATTGCTATCAGGGGTTTTCATCATTGTGTTTGTGGACTTCACAGACAAAATCTCGAACCAGGTACTAAAAGACATTGACACGCTAGCGAGCTTAAAGCGCTACATTTCAGAGCATTAGTTTGATTAGATATTTTAAAGCTTAGAACCATTAATATTTTTCGAATTATAGATATACGATTTTTTTATTGCGTTATTAAAAAATCACCTCGCAGCTATGATCCGCTTTATAACTGCAATTGGTATACTATAACAAGAAGCAAAATTCACGAGTGTTTTTTATTATTTGTATTAAAAAATTAATTTGCTTCAGTTCCAAAATTTTGATCAGAATTCATTAAAGAATTAAATAAATCTTTAAAAGTTACTCCTTGTACTAATTTATTTTTACTTAAAAAAGAATGTTCGGATAAACCGTGTAATACGAATTCCATTAATACAAATTTCTCTGCTCCTTTCGCGCTTGGGTGGTATTTTTTTACGAGATTTTCTAAGTCATCAACAATCGTTAAGGCAGATGAATAAACCTTATCATTTTCATTTTCTAATAAATCTAAAACATTGGTTTGTGAAAACCAATTAATGATAGTGGAATACTCAGAGTTTTCCTTTTTTCTTTTTAATTTCCCTGGGTCTGGAAAATATTGAATAAATGTATTTCTAATTGCTAAACTGATAAGGTTTTGTGCAATAATTGCAGGCCCTTCTTGCTCGCCTTCATATACCAATTCAATTTTACCATTTATTGCGGGAACTGCTGAATATAAATCTGCAAGTCTTGCAAAAGAGTATGGGATATCATTTTTTAAAAAGCGTAATTCAGCAGCGCTGATTAAACTTTCATAAGCGCTTATTGTTAAACGCGCACTCACACCACTTTTTGCATCTACAAATTCGCTGTCGCGAGCTTCTATTGCTATTTGTTCAACAAGGGTTTTAAGTATTTCAGGAACTATAATTTCTTTTTGAAGACTGTTCAGTTTTGCCTGATTTTGAGTTATTTGTTTTGAATATTCAATTGATTTTGGATAATGCGTTAAAATTTGTGATCCTATCCGATCTTTTAACGGTGTAACAATACTTCCTCTGTTTGTGTAGTCTTCTGGATTTGCAGTAAAAACAAATTGTACATCCAACGGTATTCTTAAATTAAACCCTCGTATTTGTACATCGCCTTCTTGAAGGATGTTAAACAAAGCTACTTGCAATCGAGCTTGAAGATCTGGTAACTCGTTAATAACAAAAATGAAACGATTGCTTCTAGGAATTAATCCATAATGAATAACGTTCTCATCTGCAAATGATAATTTTAAATTTGCAGCCTTTATGGGGTCAAGATCGCCAATCAAATCTGCAACACTTACGTCTGGCGTAGCCAATTTTTCAGCAAAACGTTCTTCGCGATGTATCCAACTTATTGGTGTGGCATCGCCTTTTTCAGAAATTAATTCTTTTGCATATTTTGATATAGGTTGCATAGGATCATCATTTAAGAGACTACCTGAAATTATTGGTATGTATTCATCCAATAAATTTACCAATTGTCGCGCCATTTTTGTTTTTGCTTGACCCCGTAAGCCTAAAAATAAAATATTATGACGACTTAAAATCGCTCTTTCAATTTCAGGAATAACCGTTTCTTCATAACCATAAATTCCATCAAAAATAGGTTGATGTGTTTTTAATTTTTCAATTAAGTTTTCACGAAGTTCATCCTTAATGCTTAAGAATTTGTAATTCGTTTTTTTTAATTCGCCAAGTGTTTTTATTGAAGGAGTGTTCATAGTTAAATTTTCTTTCTTTTATTATTTGTGTAATCTCTAAAAATCATTTCGCCTAATCCTTTCAATCCTGTAAAGTATGCTTTGCCTTGATTAGCTTCAGTAAATTCATCAATAAAATTTTGAAGGTACGAATCGTTAGCAACCATAAAGGTTGTAATTTCTATCTTACTACGTTTACAAGCTGCAGCAAGGGTTAAACATTTATTAACGATGCGCCGGTCTAAACCATTGCTATTCATATAATATTCGCCGTTTTCTTTTAGGCAAGATGGTTTACCATCTGTTATCATAAAAATCTGTTTGTTAGAAGCTTTCTTTTTTCGAAGTATCGACATAGCTAGTTCTAAGCCTGCAACAGTATTGGTGTGATAGGGACCAACTTGCAAATAGGGTAAATCTTTTAATTGTATTGGCCAAGCATCGTTACCAAAAACTATGATATCCAAACTGTCTTTTGAGTAATTTCGTTTTATCATTTCAGCCATCGCCATGGCCACCATTTTTGCAGGAGTAATTCTATCTTCGCCATAAAGTATCATGCTATGGCTAATATCAATCATTAAAACAGTTGCTGTTTGTGTTTTGTATTCTTGTTCTGAAACAAGTAAGTCGTTTTCGGTTAGTTGAAAATCTTCCACACCATTATTTATTTGTGCTTGTTTAATGGAATCTATCATGGAAATACTTTGTGGTGAATCACCAAATTCAAATGCTCTTAAATCGTCACTTGTTTCTTCTCCATTTTTGCCAGTGAACTTTGTTTTATGATTTCCAGGTGCGCCTTTTTTGAGTTTCCCAAAAATATGTTCTAAAGCGTTATTACGAATCTCTTGTTCTGTTTTTGGTGTAATTGACATCCCTCCCTTGCCATCTTTTTTATCTCTAAGGTAACCGCGCTTCTTGAGCTCATCAATAAAATCATTAATGGTATAATCTTCGTTGGTAAGTTCATATTCCTTATCAAGTTCTTTCATCCAGTCTAATGCTTCATCTACATCGCCGCTGGTATGTGTAATAAGTTGCTTAAATATTTTAAACAACTCATCAAATTTTGATTTAGCTTCAAACGTGAAATGTGTAAAACGATATCCTCTCATTTCTTATTATTTTTCTAACTTATCAAATTTCGCTATTTAATCGATGAAATGCTATTAAATTGTAATTACTTAACAAATTGTGTAAATGAAATTGATTCACAATACGTAATCTGTTTAAGCAACCTGTTTTTTTATTAATACAAGACTTCAAATAACTTAATTCCCAAATCCCCCTTTTTCCATAGGAATCTCTAAAAATACCAATTCAGCTGTTTCAATTATTTTTAGTTGAACTGATTGTGCTTCATGTATTCCAATTGCATGACTTGCTTATAATGTAACACATTCAAACCACAAAATTAAGTGATGTCGTTGAGCTAATTTGCCCTAAGGACAAGGGATTTGGCAAAAAAAAAGGAGGGAAGAAATCTGAATTTTCAGAATCTTCCCTCGGAGTGGACTCTATCGATATTTTTTCGAACTCTTTTGTGAGGGATCTTGATAATTTATCACAATTAATGCGTTTTTTACCCCAAGATTAAACTCGAACACCAATTACTGTATCATCGTCAACTTGTTCCAAATCTCCAACCGCGAAGTAAACGTAATGCCTCACTATAAATTATTTTAGTGCTGATTCCTTGGTGTAATTTCGGCAGCAATGCTTCTATGATCGCATTTAATTCAACAGATGTGGCGTTTGCTCTTGCTAAGGAATTGCGCAATTTTTTAATAGAAAAAGGTTCTTTTAAACCAGAGGCTTTTGTTACAACTATTTTGTGTCTTAAATTCATTTTTTTAAGAATTGTTTACGTTATTTTTATTTCGTTTTATTTATTTTGCCCCACCAAATAATTTTATATAACTGAACTAACACCAAGGGGATTAATCCGAACAAAATTGACATTAACCACAATTCTACAGACAGTCTTTCCAAACCAAGAACCAAACGCATTTGTGGTAAAGCATAAACCAACAGCAGAAGCGAAATGCAAATTATTACAGCTAACCACACAAATTTATTTTTAGTAATTTCATTTACAAGCATGTGAGAACGTTTTGATGACATATTAAATACGTGGAAGATTTGTGCAAATGCTAAAGTAAGAAAGGCAACATTATTTACGATGTTATGATCTGCAGAAATGGTTTGTTTACAATATGTAATAGCAACAATTACAGCTAAGGTAATAAGAATGGAATATAGGTATACTGCAATCCAGTCTTTTTTCGACACAATAAAACTCCCGGGGTCTCTGGGAGGCCTTTCCATAACGCCTTTATCTCCCTTACTCAAACCAAGTGCCAATGCAGGAAATACATCTGTTACCATGTTTAAGAACAAAATTTGCAAGGGCAGCAAAGTAGAGGCAGGAGCAATAAAACCCAAGGCAGTAACAATAAGTATTTCACTTAAATTACAAGATACGAGATAAACAACGAATTTTCGGATGTTATCAAATATGGCTCTTCCATGTGCTACCGCTCTTTCGATGGATATAAACGAATCATCCTTTAATACAATACTTGCAGTTTCTTTTGCTACTTGAGTACCTCTTATTCCCATTGCAATACCTATATCCGCTTTTTTCAGAGCCGGTGCATCATTTATGCCATCGCCTGTCATGGCAACAATATTACCTGCATCTTGATAAATTGATACAATTTCTAATTTTTGCTTAGGCGTAGTACGTGCAAATACTGCTGTTGAAAGTATCTTTTT
>JBILJV010000047.1:0-17495 GCA_044377005.1 Bacteroidia bacterium | reverse complement strand
GGACGCTGCCAAACTGATATACGTTGCAGCACCACCAATTATTTTATCTGTTTTTCCAAATGGAGTTTCTATGGCATCAAATGCTACGGTTCCAGTCACTAATAAGCTCATTTTTTATTTTTTTTTTGCAAAAATCAACTTAAATAATGGAATATAAAAATCCAGTTTTACTTTGACGTTTAAATTATTATTTTGTAGATAATTTTCAACATAGAATAATAAATTTGATTTTAATCAGTTTATTTGCTTAATAATTATGCTGAATATAAATAATCCGATGAAACAAGTTGCCGATTTTTTCAATAATGGTGATATCCATTTGGGCAATAGACGGTTAATTGATTGTTTGCTCGACTTACAAAATGTCTCATTCTACAAAGAATATCTCGACTTAATTGAACGATTTGAAACTCATAAAGACGATATACTTTTCACCAAAGAGGCACTTGAATTATTGGAAAAAATAAAATTAATACCTATTAATCAATCAAAATCTCCTTCATCTTTTATACTGAATGTCAAAGAGTTAAGCAAAAAATACAAGGTGAGTGCTTTTAAAATATCTCCCTTAAGTTTCCAACTACACAAAGGTGAAATTATAGGACTTGTGGGCGAAAACGGCAACGGAAAAACAACTTTATTGCGATTGTTAACAGGTGATTTAAAACCCGATACAGGCACCATAGATTATGAACTTAATTCTGACAAAATTGACCCCTATTTACTACGTTCCAAATTGGTTTATATACCACAACGAGTTCCCAGATGGTATGGTACATTAATGGATAACCTGCAATTAACACTTACACACCATGGCATTACAGGTCATGACAATTTACTTTGGGTAGAAATGATTATTGCTAGATTGGGACTAAGACCATACAAAAATTTGGGATGGAACAGGATTTCTTCAGGATACAGAACCCGTTTTGAATTGGCAAAATCGCTACTTAGAAAACCTCAAATTATGCTTTTGGATGAACCTTTATCAAATTTAGATATAATTTCTCAACAAACCATTTTACAAGATTTAAAATTTCTATCCGAATCATCTGCACAACCATTTGGTTTAATCCTAAGTTCACAACAATTGTACGAGGTAGAAAAAGTTTCAAACATGGTTATTTTCTTAAAAAGAGGTGAAGCCAAATATCAATTAAAAAACAATACAGATGAAGTTCAGCAATTGGTATATGAAATAGAAACGGATGCAAGTAGAGATGAAATTAATAAAGTATTTGGAGAATTAAATCTATTGGAAATCAACTATAATGGAGGTGTATATGTTATTCATTTTGACCCAAAAACTCCCAACAATGCCGTATATAGCTGCATAGGTAAGCACGATTTAAAACTCAACTACATCAGAAATATCACCCATTCATCAAGACGTTTTTTTATTAATTAATACACTATGTTAAAATCAATCAATCAATATTTATTGGTCAATTATCCATTATTATGGAATACACGCTTTTTTAATGTTTTATTGTTTGCCATTATTGGACATATCATCTTTTTTATTATTGGACAAATCTCTGTTCATTCCATTCGAGATTTTTATGAACATGACGAGTATTCAGAACTATTTGAAAGTGCTGTTGTGGGACTATACTCAACACTTGTAATTGTTTTATTTTTCATTACTTGGCTGATTTACTATTTGCGAAACAATCCCTTTAAAAGTTTTTATCCTGTCACTAAAACTTACCTTATTAAAGAATTTTTCATTATCTTGTTTATTTCATTAACAACTATCACTTTATTCAATAGTTACGAATATGGTAGACACCTTAAAAAAATAAAAATAACAACTGATTTTGACCCAATCAAAGAATCTCATATTATTAATCAAGCCAATTGTTTTTTGCCTATTGATAATTTTGATTTCGAAAGCGCGGCTCATTGCGATTCTATTTATTTTGTCATTGAAGCACCTGATTATATCCCCAATGATAGCTGTAATGAAGACGCTTATAGTACGTCTTACGAAAATGAATTAACCGAAGCAACACCAGCAGAAGAATATCCAGAAAATGCACCAAGTATAGAAAGACCCAAATTTTATAGTTACCTCAACTATTGTAGCAGAAGTCATGCTATTGATTTAGATAGCAACATTAACTCCAACTTTTATTCTATAAACGCTCATCGTTGGTTAAAAAATAAACAAAAAGACTCAATTGAAATGGTCTTAATAGCTTATCAAGAGCTTTTAAAGAAATACGAAATTAGATTTTCTTTTAATCCCAGAAACCTTACTAATTGGTGTTTCGAAACACCTCAACATGAAGTTTTACATGATTTTTATTCGTTAAGTTATTACGACATTATAAATCCTACATACCCAAATTATGGAGAATTTAGTTATGTTAACAGTGTGGTTAATGAGGTTTATGACAACAGAAAAGAATCCTTTTTAAGTATCTTTAATTGGGAACTCTATTTTTACTTTTCTCTTTCAATCTCCATCATTCTAATTATGTTTAGAATTACCCGTTTAAAACCTTGGCTTATTGCTTCAATAGGTATGGGTGTTTGGGCCATTTTATTTGCTATTTTATCCAATTTCATTAAAGACAACACATATCAATATGTTTATTTAGTTGGTTGGATTATTTTATTCTCAATGAGTTTCTATTTGATTAAAAACAAAAGCAAAAAAATATTGTCTGCTACTTTTTTAATTTGGAGTATTTATGGCTATTTAGCTTTAGTCTTTATTATTTTTAAGATAATTGAAGACAATACCAAAGAAGTAAAAATGTGTGTGAATCGTTTATGGAAAATAATAACCCCTGAACACCCAATTCATTCATGGATTATTAACAATAGAGACACTATCAATCTAATAAACATTACCTCATGTATCATCTTCATTGTTTTTGTAATCATTCCATTGGCTTACAAATGGCAGTCAAACCCTAATGAATAAAGGACAATAATTTAATTATTTAAAACCGATAGTTTCTATACTTAAATAACGCCCTGTAATGGCTCCATACGCATCAGGTACGTTGCCTATTATTTGTGAAGGTTGAGTAAAAGGGTCGTTCTGAAAAAAAAGATGTTCATTAATAGAGGTATAATAGTTAAAAGCGTTTAAACTCAATGAGGATACATAAACTTGCAAATGTGTTGTTCTTTGTTGAGGGGTATTAAACAAACCAAAAATACCCACGTTCAAGTTTACCTTTTGACCATTAAAAAAACGGTCAGAAAACAAGAGTTGTTTTTTGGAAAACTTTGATATAGGTGATTCGTTAAGAACAAATTCTTGGGTGTTTATGTCTACCCATTCGACTTTTTTTATACTATCTATTCCATTCCATTCTTTATAAAAACGCTTTACTTTTATTTCATAAAAATTCTTTAAAATACTTTTGTCAAATAATTGCAATTTCAACTGAAAATAAGCCTCATTACCCTGAAAGAAAAATCTTGAAGAATCCTTAACTTCACTAAAAACAGTATCAGGTATTTCTTCACAGATCCAATAAATGCGTTCATTAGTTTTGATTTTAAAAAGATAGATGGTGTTCGCTTGTGCTTTGAATATGTTAGAAAAATAGTACCCATTGCCTTTGTTAATTAGTGTAAGCAATTGATTAGTATCCTTGTCGTATAATTCTACTACTCCATTAACATAGGATTGAAATACCGATTGTGTTATTTGTCCCGAAACACTTAAATCAATTGAAATAAAACTATCATTAAACATATGTCCGTTAACAACTAATTTTGACTGATTATTGGACAAGTCGAACTTAATTTCTTTTTGGCAAGCAACAATAAAAAACAAGATTACACTATAATTCAATACCCTTTTCAAAATACAATTTTATAATTAACACTTGGTAAAATCGGAAATAAACTAACAGCTTTAAATACTCTGTTACCATCAACATTAAAGGCTGGAATAACATAAAAAGGATTTAAACGGTTATACACATTATAAACCCCTGCACTAAAAATGCGTGTATATTTTTTTCTATTTTTCTTGAAATTGAAACTAAAATCGAGCCGGTGATTGGCAGGCAATTGGTATTTATTCCTTTCGCCATATACAAAAACTTCACTCATTGAAATGCCATTATTAACAGTATAAATTTCCTCGGGTAAAGTAATTCTTGCCCCGGATGCATAAACCCACGATAAAAAACAATCAATTTGACTTGAAAATCGGTGATTAATTAAAACAGAAAGTTGATGTCTTCTATCGTATTTATACAAAAAAGGTTTCCCTTGATTTATTTCATTAAATTGACGAGTGTTTTTACTTAAAGTGTAACTAATCCAACCAGAGGTTTTTCCCTTAGTTTTTTCGACCATAAACTCTAATCCTCTAGTCATTCCATTGCCAATGGTAATTTTATCTTCCCAATTCGTTTCAGATCCTAAGTAGCTCGATTGGTCTTTATAGTCAATGACATTATATAATGTTTTAGAGTATGTCTCAACGCCAAATTCAAACCCTTTAACACCTGAATACTTCAATCCAGTAGAATGTAAATCAGCAAATTCGGGCAACGCTTTATTGGTTGAAGGTAACCATAAATCGAGTGGCAAACCCACCGAATAATTGGTTAATAAATGTAAAAACTGACTTGTTCTTTGGTAAGCATAATGCAAATAAAACTTAGAAAAAGGCTCATAATTAATTGACAATCTGGGTTGAGGCAAGTTGAAAACATTTTCTTTCGTTACAAAAGCAGCATAATAGATACCCGCATTAGTCTCTAAATTGGAACGAAGTTGAATATTTAATTCAGAATAAGCTGAATATTCAAAAGAAAATTGATTATTGCTTTCAAAAAAATCAGGCACATTTACAACATTTGTACTCGAACGAATATTTCTTGAAAATAAATGCCTAGTAAAACCTAATCCGGACTTAATTTTTATCTTGGAATTCACATTATATTGAACATTGTATGAAGTAATTACATCACTGATATTGGAAACAAATCTATTTTCAAATTTATTCTCAACAATTCTATTGTTTTTGGTTTCCTCATATTGGTATTCAGAACCATTTCCAAATTCATAATTAGTAATTGCAAGATTTAACCATGCTGACACTTTGGTATGCAATAAGTGATAATCACGTATAGAAAACAATGAATTTCCCCAAAAAATAGATTGCCTGTCTTTTTCTTTTAAATTTTGTATGGGGCTTTTAAATGAAAACTCATTATTAATAAACGATACATCATTGCCCGTATATGCACTTATACTTACATGATGATTGGCACTAAACTGATGTGATATCTTTGAATTTATATCATAAAAAAAATAGCGAGAATTAGTTGGAAAAACATTCGCAACATTTAATAGATTGGTAAACAAGTCGAGATAAGAACGTCTTGCCGAAAACATTAATGTTGTTTTTTTAGATTTAGAAATTGGCCCATCTAAACTAATTTTACTCGACAAAACTCCAATTGAAAGTTGAGTTTTAAGTTTTTCCTTATTTCCGTCAATGGTTCTAATATCAATAACACTACTTAAACGTCCCCCGTAACGGGCACTATTTCCACCTTTTAGTAACTTAACTTGCTTAACTACATCGGAATTAAAAATGCTAAAAAAGCCATAAATATGAGAAGGATTGTAGATAGGCACATCATCTAATAAAAAAAGATTGTGTTCATTTCCTCCACCTCTAACATTAAGTCCTATCGTTCCATCATTACCCGCAATGACCCCAGGAAGTAACTGTAAGGATTTAAGCACATCACTTTCCCCAAACAACATCGGTATTTTTTTGAGCGTTGAAGAGTGGATTACAGATTCATCCGATTTAAACTTCATATCAATTGGATAATAGGCACTTATGCGCTGATTATCTAATTCGAAATTTCCTTTTAACTTGAAATTAATTTTTTGATTTTTAGACCATATTACACTTTTATATTGATTTTCATACCCAACATATGCCACCATCAATTTAATTGAATCTTCTTTAAGTGACAGTGAATAATACCCATCTTCATTAGTGTAGGTGCTTTGCAAAGTCATTAAATCAATTACAAAGGCATTAATAAGATTTTCCCCTGTATTCTCATCTGAGACATAACCAGAAATTACACCAATCTTCCGACTCGTTTGTATTGGTGAAATAACGATAGAATTCCCAAACATAAGCGTATAAGTAAGTTGATGAGGCTTTAATACTTGTGAGAGTATAATTGCTAAAGGCACTTTTTTAAAAACATACTTTTGTTTATTAGTAGGCAATAAACTGGCTACATAATTAAACTTAACATCACTTACAGTTTCAATTTTCAATAAAAGCTCATCAAGTGTTGCGTTTTTTAATTTAACATCAATGGTTGCCTCCAAAACATTAGTTTGTGAATGCACATTACATACACTCATTAATACAACAAACAAAGTAAAAATGAAAGCCCGCATTTCGTGGGCAATTTAACCTATAAATAAGAGAAAGGGTTACTAATTATTAAAAAAGTATTGACAACTTATTCAACCTCAACTTTAACATTGAGTACTTTGCCGAGTAAATCAGCTGTTTTTAGAGCATCTAATTGATCAACAGTAAGTGTAATTGTCTCGTTAAGCAAAGACTCTGGAACAATGAATTTAACTTTATAATAGGCATTTAACTCATTAATTACCTCATTTAACGTCTTATTTTTAAATTCCAATTTTCCATCTATCCATACCACAGGAGTTGCTTCTAATAGCTGAAATCCGGAAGATGATTTTTGTATCATTTGACCAGGAGATAATTCGAAAACATTAGTTGGAGTTTCAAAATTGATTAAACCTTGCAACAAAACAACTTGGAATGGAATATTAGGTCTATTCTTTACATTAAAAACTGTCCCTAAAACTGTTATATCACCCGATTGTGAATGAACTACAAATGGTGTTTTATTATGTTTTACATTGAAATAAACTTCTCCATTTAACAATTCAACAGAACGGTTTTTCCCTTTAAAATTAACGTTAACATGTGAATAGGTTGAAAGTTTAATTTCAGTACCGTCGGGTAAAGTAAAATTATTAGGACTCGCTTGAGTTTGAAATGTTTCAATAAAACCATTTTGACTGTTGATATATTGCAGTAAGCCTATAGAAACAATGAGCAAAACAATAGCTGCAGACAGCCATTTAAACATGTAAAAGTTAGGTTTGGGTTTAGTAATAGGGATGACTTTTGGCATTCCCAATTTAGATTCTAACTTTTGCCACTCAAAATCTACCTTAGTACTTGGGTATGGATATAGAGCTGATTTTTCAAAAATTTGATTCAGCAGCAATTCCTCTTTGTCCGACAAAGGTTCATTACTTAATGAGATGTAATCACTATATTGATATATATGATTAGAATCCTTCATTTATTTGGCGTGCTTTAAATACTGTGGTATGTTACTTTGAACAAAACCAAGAAATAACTGATTGGCCGGATTGTTTTTTAGCCAATTTTTTAAAAACGCTTCTTCCTCTTGAGAGCACATGCCTGCCAAGTATTTAGTAAATAAATTCGCTTGCAAATTTTCTTTCATACCTCTTTAAACAATTAATTGGGGTTTAACCCCCAAATTTTATTCTATTTTATTTATTTTTTAAAAAAACAGAGGCATTTATTCCTTCGTTAAACAACAAATCTAAAATACTTAAGTGAGGAATAAAAGCTTGTTTGTCATTAAACACCTGATAATATGAGGGCGTTTCCAAACTGAATTGTTCTTCTATAAACTCACTTTCAACAAATGAGAGTGATTTTTGCGCTTTCAAACACCTGAGTATCATTGTCAATAAATTGAAATTATAATCCCACAAAAACGTTGGTTTTTCCTTAATAAGAGGAAACAATAAGTAATCATAATACTCAAAAAATGGGCTTTTGCCGTATGACGTTTGCAAGGCATTACACAACTGGTTTTGCCAGTTGACAGAATAATCAATTTTTACTTCAGTATAAGTTCCTTTTGTTGATAGATTTATCAAAGGAATTGAGACCAATTGTGCCCCTTGGAAAGAACCAATATAACTTCTATTTCGAAGCGTTTGTTTGCTAAAGGTACTTTCCAAACCCAATTGCCACTCCTCTGAATCATAAACCCCAATAAACCAACTCACTGGAGGAATAAATAACAATGGTTTGGGATTATTCATCATAACTTTTTCCATAATTTCACTTCTAATAAATCATTTTGATTATTATCAAGCATTTGTTTAACTGTTAATTGGTTAGATGGGTGACAGAAATTTGGGGCAATTTCATTGAGTGGAATCAATACAAAATTACGACTCGCTAATTCTGGATGAGGAATTGTTAAATTTGAGTGCTTAATTTTGCGATTACTATAAAAAATAACATCTATGTCAATGGTTCTAGGCCCATATCTTTCTTTGCGTTTTCTGCCTAAAATACTTTCAATTTTTAATAACATTTGCAACACCATTAAAGGCGAATAAGTAGTTTGAAACATGAGCGCCATATTCAAGTAATCGGCTTGCGGTATTGGACCCCAAGCTTGAGTTTGGTATATTGATGATGTTTTAACAACCTTCCCCAATAGACGCTCAATCCATTGAAGGGTTTCAAAGAAAGTTTCATCGACTTTACCTTGATTACCACCGAGCATAATATATACTGTTTGTTTTTTTAAAGACATTCAATTAATTTTGAAAAACTTATGGGCAGCGAATTTAAGATATTGTTTTATATCATCATTGGTGTTATTTACATTATTTCCAAACTATACAACAAGGAAAAAAAGAAACAAAACCAACGTGAAGTTAACAAAAGACCCATTGACAGTCAATCTGTTGAGGACATCTTTAAAGAGTTGAAAAAATCACTCCAAATACCAAACGAACCTGAATATGCTCCAACAGAAAGCAAACAAACCAACTACGAATCGAGCAATAAACGCGAAAAAGTAGTGAAAGAAAAAATGGTTTTGGTTAGAGAACCTTCAAAAATCAAAAAAACAAGTAATTTTCCTTCAATCAGTGAAACTGAAGTTGGGAAACAAAAAATAGTGTACGAAGAAAATGAAATAGCTTCGAATTTTGATGCTCGAAAAGCTGTGATTTATTCAGAAATCCTTAAGAGACCTCAATATTAGTCTCGTCTTTTAAGTCAACTTTAACTTTCTTAAATACCAAAAATTTCTGACCAGAGAAATTAATAACGGCACTTGCCAAAGTAGCAAAAAAGAATGCTAAAAACTTTTGTCCTTTAAATGAAAAGAAATTGGTAGAATTATCCACTGTTTGAATATTCAGACTTACCTCAAAAGAAGGAATTAGAGTTAAGCCTAATTTATTGACAAAAATATTAATCAACATAGACACCAAATAAATACTTACAAAAGTAATGACCATGCCTCTGTTGCTTTTTTCAGTATATCGCCACGTCCACATTTTATTAAGATAGTAAGTATATACCGTTCCCACCATAAATGAACATGCTTTAGAAATATCTGTATTGAACTGAAATAATTCTGTAAGTGAATAATAAATAATTAAATCTACTAGAACAGCAGACAAACCTATAATTACAAATTTAGTTATTTGTTTAATGACGAGTCTCACGCGCTTGCAAATGTAATTAAACCATTTTGATATTTTACATCTATTCCAAAAGGAATTGGTAAATTTAAGGGTATGTGACCTGAATTTAAACCAAATATAACTGGACAATTATTGGAGACATGTTGTAAAATCATCTCTTTTACGGTGTAACCAAATGGAATTTGATGGTCTTTCATTTGTGTAAAACTTCCAACCAAAATTCCTTTTAATCCGTCAAACTTTCCTGCCCTTTTTAGAGTAAATAATAGTCTATCAATATGATATAAATATTCATCTAGGTCTTCAATAAACAGAATTTTATCATGCCAACTTCCATCAGAACCACTCCCCAATGCACTGAGTAAAATAGACAAATTACCGCCAATAACCTTTCCTTCAAAATCATGATCATTAATTTTCTCATGACTTCCAAAATCATATTGCAATTGATTTCCTTTTATATAATGTATGGTTTGAATAAAAGACAATTCTGCTTGCTGCAATTCTTCAGCACTTTTATCAAACATAAAAATTGGCATAGTGGCATGCAAAACTGCCATATTTAAATTAAAATACACATGATTCAATAACAAAGTTACATCACTAAATCCTATAATCCATTTGGGATTATTTTGAAGCAAATCGAAATCAATTCCATCAATCATTCGTACCGTTCCATAACCACCTCGTGCGCACCATATCGCTTTTATGTCTTTATTCTTTAACAACTCATTAAAATACAAAGCCCTATTGCTATCAGTGCCTCCAAACTGACGATCTGAATCAAATAAATGTGGATGAAGATACACTTTAAAACCTTGTTTTTCAATGAGCATTACAGCAGCCTGAATTTGTTCAGGTTTAACAAAACGGGCCGTGGCAACGATGGCAATGGTATCTCCTTCTTTTAAAAACGGAGGAATAAATGTGTGTGTTGTTGACATCAAATAAACTTCAAAAATATCTATTTTTTCAAAACATTGTTGCAACAAACTTTTTTTTATTACTTTTGTTAAAAAAGTATATGAAAGAATCACAACCTCGTCGTCATTTCATAGGGAAATTGCTGTTTGCCACAGCATCTGCCATCACCTTACCTATACTTAGTTATACTAGAAATAAAGAAGATAAGACACTCTCTAATAACACCCCTAAAAAAGAACCAATTCGTTCAGTTCAAAGGATGGGATTTCAGTGGGACACCTACGACCCATTTATATTTTGTGTTCATCATGAAGATTTTTTTCCAAAAGGAAACGCCCAATGTGGACCAGATGTTTCCTTAAAAGGTCGTCAATTAGGCGATGATTTTATCATTAAAGATGGTTTTAGAATGTACCATGGCAAAACCGTTCCTGGTTTTCCTGGACATCCACACAGAGGATTTGAAACCGTAACGGTAGTTAGAAAAGGTTTGGTTGACCACGCAGACTCGTTAGGCGCAGCAGGGCGATATGGGAATGGTGATGTTCAATGGATGACAGCCGGTAAAGGAGTTCAACACTCTGAAATGTTTCCATTACTGAAAAGTGAGACTGAAAATCCTTTGGAATTATTCCAAATATGGCTCAACTTACCCAAAAAGAATAAGATGGTAGATGCTCATTTTAAAATGTTATGGAAAGAGAGTTTACCCCTATTGGAACATAAAGACGAGCAAGGTAATATAACCAAAATAGAAATTATTGCAGGTCAGATTAAAGATTTAAAAGCTCCCGAACCGCCACCCAACTCTTGGGCATTTGACACTCAAAATGAAGTGGCTATTTGGAACATCAAAATGGGTAAAAACGCTAAGTATACTATCCCTAAAGCTTCTGCCGGCATTAACAGAACCTTGTATTTTTACGAGGGAAATGAAATCAAATTAGCCAATAAAGCTATTCCAAACTACCACTCCATTGTGGTAGAATCAGACATGGATTTAGAGATTGTGAATGGCGACCACGAATCGAGTGTATTAATATTACAAGGCAAACCAATTAGTGAACCAGTGGTTCAGTACGGTCCATTTGTAATGAATACCAAGGAAGAAATTATGCAGGCATACGAAGATTTCAACAAAACGAGATTTGGTGGATGGCCATGGCCAAAATATGACCAAGTTCACGACAAAAGCAAAGGTAGATTTGCGAAACATGCCGATGGCAGAGTGGAAACAATAGGCTAGGGAGTAGTTAGCCTAGGCTCAACAAAGTGAATTGGATTCTACGTACTTCAGGGTAATAATTAAACTATTTAACCATCAACCTATCCTCACCGAAGTCATGCTTAGTGATCCTCCCTGGAGTTTATCGTTGAATAATTTTAATTCATCTTTATCCGTTTTTAAAGCCAAAGAATAAAGCAAAGGCAAATAATGTTCAGGGGTTGGAATGGCCAACTGAACGGCTTTGCCCAAGGTTTGATATTGAGTCAATGATTTAAAATCCCCTTTTTCAATCAAATTATTCATTACTGTTCTAGCTTCGATAGCCCAATCGTAACCATAATTATCTTTGTTTAAATTATAAAAATCTACCAATCCCAAATTGTGAATAATGTTACCACTTCCAATGATTAATACCCCTTTGTTTCTTAAAGCTTGTAATTCCTTGGCTAATTCAAAATGGTATTCAGGACCTTTGGTATAATCGATACTCATTTGAACAACAGGCACATCAGCATTGGGATACAAGTGTTTAATAACAGTCCAAGCACCGTGGTCGAGCCCCCAATTTTCATCCTTTGCTACCGCAACATTTTTTACTGTTTTTATCGTTTCTTCAGCTAACAACAAAGAACCTTTTGGGGTATATTTTACATCAAACAACGCTTTTGGGAATCCCCCAAAGTCATAAATCTGTTTGGGCATTTCCATGGCAGTGACAGCCGTTTTATTGATATACCAATGGGCAGAAATACAGAGTATTGTACTTGGCTTAGGAATAGACTGAGCTACGTTTCTAAATCCTGCAACAAATTCATTTTCCTTAATAGCATTCATAGGACTCCCATGTCCTAAAAACAAAACCGGCATTTTTTCAGTGTTTGGCAAGGATTCTGTAATCTGCTGTAAATCTTTTATTTTAATCATACATGAACTTAGTGACAACAAAAGGGATGTTTTTATAAATGTTTTTCTGTGCATTATTAAACCGCATTTTGAATAATCTCTTCTACTACTTTTGGGTCGAGAAGTGTTGATGTGTCTCCTATTGAGTCTATCTCTCCTTCTGCAATTTTCCTCAATATCCTTCTCATTATTTTACCACTTCTGGTTTTAGGTAACGCTTTAACTATTTGTATTTTGTCTGGTTTAGCTATAGGACCAATCAATCGGCTAACAGTAGCCACAATATCCAAAGGCGAATGTTCTCGGGTAAATTGATTGTCTTCCACCACTACAAAAGCATAAATCCCTTGACCTTTGATTGGATGAGGAAATGCTACCACTGCACTTTCTATAACACCTGCGTGACTGTTAATGGCATTTTCCAATTCGGCAGTTCCAATTCTATGACCACTTACATTTAATACATCATCTACCCTACCTGTGATTCTGTAGTTTCCATTCTCATCTCTGAAACTTCCGTCACCTGTAAAATAATACCCTTTATGAGTTGAAAAATAGGCTTCGATACATCTTTGGTGATTGTTGTAAGTTGTTCTAATAATCCCTGGCCAAGAATGTTTCATACACAAGTGTCCCGTAACATTATGATCTGTTATTTCACGACCATTTTCATCCAATAAAACCGGGAAAACCCCAGGCAAAGGTAAGGTAGCAAAAGAAGGTTTAGACGGTGTAACTCCTGCCAGATTAGAAATTAATATGCCACCCGTTTCGGTTTGCCACCAAGTATCCACAATCGGACATCTTTCTTTTCCAACATTTACATTTAACCAATGCCATGCTTCTTCATTAATTGGCTCGCCAACAGAACCCAATATTTTGAGAGAACTTAGATTTTTATTTTCTAAAAACGACAATCCCGCTCCCATTAAAGTCCTTATGGCAGTTGGCGCTGTATACAAAATATCTATTTGATACTTTTCTACCACGTCCCACAATCTACCTGCATCGGGCCAAGTAGGAACACCTTCAAAAATGACGGTTGTTGCTCCGGCACTCAAAGGGCCATAGACGATATAACTGTGACCCGTAATCCATCCAATATCAGCCGTACAAAAATGTTTATAATTGGCTTTGTATTGAAAAACATTAACAAAGGTATAATGCGCCCAAACCATATAACCCGCCGTTGAGTGAACAACGCCTTTGGGTTTTCCTGTTGAGCCAGAGGTATATAAAATAAACAAAGGATCTTCGGCATCCATAACTTCAGGCTCAACGTATACTATCCCTTCCTTTTCAAGCTCTTGCATTTCATCCAACCACCAAACATCACGACCTTTTATCATACTTACGGGAGTATGAGTTCGGGCCACAACAATCACTTTATTAATATTTCTGTAAGATTCAAGGGCATCATCAACCACCGATTTCAATGGTATCACTTTATCTCCACGAAAAGCGCCGTCGCATGTAATAATAACAGAAGCTTGGGCATCCATTAAGCGGTCGGCAATAGATTGTGCTGAAAAACCACCAAAAATAACAGAATGAATAGCTCCTATACGGGCACAAGCCAACATGGCAATAGACAATTCAGGCACCATTCCCATGTATAAACAAACTCTATCCCCTTTTTTAACACCGTTTTTTTTCAAAATGGCAGCGGCTTGATTGACCTTTAGTGACAATTCATTATAAGTAAGCGAAATACCAGATTCAGATGGATTGTTAGGTTCCCAAACAATGGCAATATCATTTCCATTGTTAGCCAAATGGCGGTCGATACAATTTTCAGTAATATTGAGTTTTGCCTCTTTAAACCAAACAGAATTCCCTTTCAAGAAATCAGATTCCATCACTTTAGTCCATTTTTTCTTCCAAGTAAATTCAGAAGCTATTTCTTCCCAGAACAACTGAGGTTGGTCTTTGCTTTTTTGATAAGCTAAATGGTACTCTTCTATTGTTTTTATTTGAATCATAATTGAAATTAAACTAACATTCGTTTCAACAAATATACTATATTATTAAAACATCCCTCTATTCTTTTGATTTAGAATCGATGATAATGGTTACAGGTCCGTCATTCAACAAGTTTATTTGCATATCGGCACCAAAAACACCCGTTTGAATTTGAATCCCCAATTTTTCTTTTAATTTCAATTGAGTTTGTTCATACAATGGTATAGCAACCGATGGTGCAGCAGCTTCAACAAAAGAAGGGCGATTCCCTTTTTTAGTATTGGCATAAAGGGTAAACTGACTAACAAGCAACAGGTTCCCTCCTACATCTGACAAAGACAAATTCATTTTTCCTTGTTCATCATTCATTATTCTTAAACCAGCAATCTTTTGGACAATGTAGTCTACATCCGTTTGATTATCGGTTGTGTGAATTCCCAATAAAACTAAATATCCATGATTAATGGAAGAGTGAACTGCACCATCGATATTAACACTAGCTGACAAAACCCTTTGAATAACAACTCTCATACTCTACTAATTATCTAATGAATGAATAATCCCAATCTCCAATCCAACACCATATAACAGATGTTTGTTGACACCATAATCAGCCAAAAGTACAGGAACAATTAAATTAGGTTGAACAAAAATAGAGGTTTGTTTACCGTAAATTAAATTTTCGTAACGAAATCCAGCTTGTAAATTAGCATTAATAAGGGCGGGTTGCCAATCATTTTCAGTAATAGATACTTTTTTATCTTTTCCGAAAGAAAATCCAAAAAACTTGGCATTAATATCCCTTTTGATTAGTCCAGAAATAGCGCCACCTGCCACCCAATGAAAGGAGCCACTTTTCCCCCTATTCGACGTATTTATTTCTTGCGTAAACAAAAAAGGAATAGACAAATAGTAATATTGGTATCTAAAATCAACCCACGCTGGACCAACATCTACCTGATCGGCACGAATACCAATGGAGGGGTGAATGGTATCTAAAAACCTAATATTTTCCTTTCTACGTGTAAAACCCATGCTTTGGAATTTGAGTCCAGTCATTAAAGACAAGTCCTTGTTGATTGGTAATGTAAAAAGGGCATTTGCTCCCAATGTAATTCTAGATTGGTCAACTTTAGAAAAAGAATCTTTATTATTCTGATTAGCAGATGAGTATAACATTATTCTGTTGGCAACTGTTGGTTGAACAGAAAAAAACAAACGAGTTTGTGCATGTGAAATACGATTATAAAATAACACAAAAAACAAAAGTAACACCTTTAATTTCATCATACAAAGGTAAGCACTACTTAGTAATTCAATGCAAGATTTAAGATGATTAGAAGATTAATTTCAACAAAATGCACATTTAATAAAAAAACTCATAGAATATCAATCATTATCAATATGAGTCAATTATCAATTAAAACAAAAACATCAAACACTCTTAATCAATATATTGCAATTATATTTAATGAATTGATATAGTTATTTGTAAAAGATGTATTGGTAAGAACAATGTTTATACTCTGAATTATTTTTAAAATAAATCTTTTTAGCTATCAATCCATTATTTTGATAATGATAAAGAGTAGAATATAGTGCCTTGGGTTTAGCGTTTGAAAAAGATTGACTGGCAGATTTAATAACTCTGCCTTTTATGTCTCTAGTAGTTTCAGTCTTATATGTCATTTTCCCTTTTGAATATGATTTATAAATATTGTTAACTTGAACTTTACCAATGTAAGAGTATAAAACTCTATAAACTAATTCCTCATTAACATTTTCAAAATAACTAACCTCTATTTCATTGTCAAAAGAATCTGAAACACGTATATATTTATAGGGTTTACCATTCCATGTATAACCTTGAGTTGTAGACACTATTTTACCATCATTTAAATAGGATTTAGTGGTGCAAATCTTAATAGTATCTTTGGGTTTATCCATTATCTTCCCTGTTTCATCACATGAATAATCCCAGACTTTGGTTTTATTTTTATAAGTAAATACTGTTTGCTTTAATTTACCATCAGGAAAGTAAGAATATTGATAATTTGAAATCATTTTATTTTTGGAATCATAATAATGAGTGCTTATTATATTGCCATTCAAATTATAAGCATATATTCTTTTACTTGACAGTTTGTTTTTCTTGTTATAGACGAAACGATTAAGCAATAGGTTAGAATCATTATAATTTGAAACAGCCGTAAAACCATAACTGTTATTATAATAAACCTCATTAATCAAATGATTATTTTCATCAAAGACGCTTGTCAATTTTTTTAAAATTTCCGATTTGAAAGTATCATTATAGGAATAAAAAATATGAGCACGCCCATTGTTATCAAAGTGCATTTCTTGAGAATAGTATTTTGGCTTTTTTTGACCTTCCTTTATTTCTAAATGAATAGACTTTAAATTTAATTTTAGTGCGTAAGAATCGACTACATTGTATCCCCTATTGAACTGGGTATTTTCGTGAAATTCAATAAAACTGTTGTATTGAACATTTTGAGCATGAGCAAATTGATTGCTTATAAAAAAAGTAAGTAATATTAAATATATTTTATACATGATGAAAGACTAACGACAATTTTAAGACAAAAGTATGAAGTGAGCAAACTTAATTGTCCTTTTCTTCGAATACAAAACCTTTTTTAAGTATCGTATAAAATCGAAGAAGTAGAAAAACCGCAGCAAAAGAAAGACCTACAATAAATGAAATCCAAATCCCTTTTACTCCCAAATCGGTTTTGAATGCCAAATAGTAAGCCCCCGGAATCATAATTCCCCAATAGGCAAATAAGGCAATCAATCCTGTAATTTTGGTTTCCTTAATTCCTCTTAACACCCCTGCTCCCACAGCTTGCAAACCATCACTTAACTGAAAGAATGCGGCCAAAACAATAAGTCCTACACTTAA
>JBILJV010000104.1:0-5042 GCA_044377005.1 Bacteroidia bacterium | reverse complement strand
GGCTGCAAAATAGAAAGCTTGTGGCTTTATCAGGAATCGAACCTGAATTTAGGGCTTCGGAAACCCTCGTTCTATCCATTGAACTATAAAGCCTAAGGACGTAAGGTGTTATTGGAATTGTTGTGCTAGTTGCAAAAGAGTGCTTTCCTCAAAGGGTTTGCCCATTATTTGCATGCCTATTGGTAAGCCATTGTTGTCTGTTCCATATGGAATAGATAAGGCAGGGATGCCTGCTAAATTAGCTTGTACCGTAAATAAATCAGCCAAATACATCGCAATTGGATTGTTTGATTTCTCCCCAATTTTAAACGCAACTGTACTCGTGGTGGGTGTTAAAATAAGGTCGTAAGATTCGAAAATTTTTAAGGTTTCTTGTCTAATCACCTGTCTTACTTTTTGCGCTTTGGTATAGTAAGCATCATAAAAATCACTGGTCAGTACAAAGGTTCCAAGCATTATTCTGCGTTTCACTTCTGCCCCAAATCCTTCGGAACGGGTGGTTTTATACATGCTTTCCAAATCTGTGGCATTGCTACTACGGTTGCCATAAGTTAAACCCGAAAAACGACTTAAATTACTGCTAGCCTCAGCGGTTGTTAATATTTGATAACAAGGAACCATTTGGTCCAAGTAAGGAAAATTGATAGGCGTAAGGCTGTGTCCTTTTTCTTTAAGGGCCTCAATAAATTCGAATGTTTTGGTTTTTATGCTTTCCTCTAATCCTTCGTGATTGACACAATCGTTGATGTACGCGATTTTAAGGGGCTTAGTGTTTTCGTTCAGTTGTATGTTTAAAGCATCGACTTGAGCCATACTTGCATCGTGTTCATCTTTACCTGTAATGCAATTCATTATTAAGGTCATGTCCGACACCGAGGATGTAAATGGTCCAATTTGGTCGAAACTACTTGCAAAGGCAATTAATCCCCAACGGCTAATAGCGCCATAAGTAGGGTATAAACCATAAATGCCTGTAAATGCAGCAGGTTGGCGAATGGAACCACCTGTGTCGCTGCCTAAAGAGGCTAAACACATGTCTGCTTGAACCGCTACTGCACTTCCTCCACTACTACCTCCGGGAACTCGGGTGTTGTCAATGGCGTTTAAAACAGGTCCAAATGCAGAGTTTTCATTACTCGCTCCCATTGCAAATTCATCGCAATTGGTTCGTCCGATTATAATGGCATCTTCGGCAAGTAATCGTTCTACAACGGTCGCTGAAAACAAAGAAGTGAACCCTTTTAGGATTTGTGAGGATGCAGATGATTGATGGTCTTTGTAGACAATATTGTCTTTTAGGGCAATGACCATCCCTGCAAGCTTACCTGCTGATTTTTGAGCTATTTTTTGCTGAATTTCTACAGCTTTTTGTTTGGCTTCTTCCTCAAAAACCTCTAAAAAAGCGTTCAAATGCTTGTTTTTATTGATTTGAGAAAGATAGTAATCAACTAATTCAGGTAAATGAAGAGTACCTTCATTAATCTCTTTTTGAATTTCAATTAAAGATGAAAAACGCTTCTTCATTAAACCAGACTATTTCTCAGTTTCAGATTTGTCGTCTTTAATGCCTTTTTCGATTTCGTCTTTTACTTTATTTTTGGCTTCATTGAATTCGCGAATACCGTTACCCAATCCACGCATTAATTCAGGTATTTTTTTGCCACCAAAAAATATCAAAATAACAGCAATGATAAGAATCATAGAACCGCCACCAATGTTTTGTAAGAATAATAATGACATAATTAACTTATTTAGATTGCAAAATTACATATAAAATTAGAAACTTATGGTTTTATTTTAGTGTTTTTTCGATAAAAATTTTTATAAGTTTCAAGAAATAGTTTATTTTGTGCTTAGTTTTTTTATATAACCTATGAGCCAAACGATAGCCGAATTATTAAATGAGTATTCTCAAAATTTAGACAAGTGTACAAAACACACCATTCATGAATTCAATAACATTCGTGCCGGAAAAGCATCTCCGGGTATGGTGGAAAGTGTAATGGTAGATTATTATGGAGCACCTGTTCCATTAACCCAAGTTGCTAATGTCTCTGCACCAGATGCCAGAACAATTGCCATTCAACCATGGGAGCGTGCCATTATTTCTGATATTGAGCGCGGAATTATTAATAGTAATTTGGGATTTGCCCCTAATAATGACGGTCAAATGATAAGAATTACAATACCACCTTTGACTCAAGAACGCCGTATTCAATTAGTGAAAATGGTAAAACAAGAAGGTGAGGCAAGTAAAGTCGTTGCCCGTAATTACCGTAAAGATACCAATGAAAAGGTAAAAAAAATGCAAAAAGATGGCTTAAGTGAAGATGAAGCCAAAGATGCTGAAGCTAAAGTCCAAAAGCAGTTAGACCAATTGATTGTCAAAATTGACCAAATGATTATTGACAAAGAAAAAGAAATAATGACGGTTTAATCAAACCAACTCCAGCATTTGTCTCTTCATTCTTCTTGTCTATTATGTTTTTAAAATACTTGAAAATACTGATATTGTTATCTGTTTGCATGTCGCAACCTTCCATCCTTGCTCAAGAAGAGGCTGACACATCTGTAAATCTAAATATAAAAGAGTTAGAAGATTTGGATTGGATGATGGATACCACTTATAAAGTATTTAAAACCAAACGCTTTTCAAACATGCAAACCGTTTTCCCATCTTTTAAATCCTACAAAGCCTTTATAAGCAAGTCGGAAGCTGGTAAACAAACAGAGTATACTCAGTTTGCAATGTACAATGCAGTGTGGAATTCTCTCCGATTTCAATATACAAAAACCATGAAAAAAGCACAAGATGCTAAAGTGGAATGGAAGCAATCGCAATTGGATACCTTTTATTACGAACACAGTTATTACTCAGGGGTTGAATATGCCTATGTAACTTGGGTGATATTGACTGTTAAAAATAAGAAATTTAAAATTACCGCCACATGTCTGAAAATGGACGATAAATGGTTCATAATGGATGAACTTAAGTTTGCCGGAATTGTAGTACCCCCCAAAACGAAAAAGAAAAAGTGACCCCCAAAATTAAGTTGATTGCCCAATGGACTGGTTTTTCGGCCAATGCCATTGAAAATGTATTAAAATTATCAGAAAGTGGAGCCACAATCCCCTTTATTTCTCGATACAGAAAAGAACAAACAGGAAATTTAGACGAAGTTGCCATTCAAACAATCATTGAAAAAGGCTTGTTTTTTGATGAAATAGAAAAACGTAAATTATACATAATTGAAACCATTAAAGAGCAAGGGAAATTGAACGAAACGCTCGAAAAGCAAATTAGGGATTGTTTCGATAAAACCTCGCTCGAAGATTTGTATTTACCCTATAAGGTCCGTAAAAAAACAAAAGCTGATTTGGCTATCGAAAATGGACTCGAACCTTTGGCAAAAGTGATTTTAGAACAAAAAAATCCAGAACTTGAGGTTTTAGCGAATCGATATAAATGCGAACTTTATAACACAGTACCTTTGGTTTTGGAAGGCGCTAAAGCCATAGTAGCACAATGGATTTCGAATGATTTGGAAACTAGGAATTTGCTTCGTGAGCGTTTTGAGAAATATGCAGTTATTCAAACCAAGCCTAACAAAAAAGGGATTGAAAAATCGCCCGATTTGGCATTGAAATACAAAGATTATTTAGACTATAACGAAAAAGCAAATTATGCTGCGTCTCACCGTATTATGGCTGTGTTTAGAGCCGAAGAGGAAGGTGCGATAAAGTTAGACGTTGTGCCAGATGAGGATAAAACATTGGAAGCTATGGATTTTAAATGGCTCAAAAGGTACTCTAGTGTTAAAGATTTAATGCAAGATGTGATTGATGATGCTTATAAAAAATCATTAAAACCATCTATTGAGAATGAATATAAAACAAGTTTGTTCGAAAAGGCCGAAAAGGAAGCTTTAAAAGTTTTTTCCGAAAATTTAAAGCAACTGCTTTTGTCACCTCCGCTTGGTAATAAATCGGTGTTAGCGATTGATCCCGGTATCAGAACAGGTTGTAAAACGGTTTGTCTTAATAAAAATGGCGTTCTTGAATACCAAACGGTGTTGTATTTTAATTCACCTACTGCGGCTCAATCTTCTGTCATTGAGTTAAAACGTTTTATTTCTAAATACCAAATTGAAGCAATAGCCATAGGAAATGGAACAGCAAGCAGAGATGTTTATGATGTCATAAAACAAAGTGGCGTAGAATGTCCTCTCTATTTAATTAATGAGGATGGTGCTTCTATTTATTCGGCTTCGGAAATCGCCAGAAAAGAATTTCCTGATTTGGATGTCACGGTTCGTGGCGCTATTAGTATAGGCAGGCGACTGATGGACCCATTAGCTGAATTGGTAAAAATAGACCCAAAAAGTTTGGGAGTCGGTCAATACCAACATGATGTAGATGCAAATCGTTTGAAAACAGCACTTAATGATACCATTGAATGGACCGTGAATAGAGTAGGGGTTAATGTAAATACAGCAGGTGAAGAGTTGTTGAAACATGTTTCAGGTTTGGGCCCACTTTTGGCAAAAAATATTGTTGAGTACAGAGCGCAGAATGGTCCTTTTAAACAAAGGAATGATTTGAAAAAGGTTTCCCGAATGGGAGATAAAGCTTTTGAACAATCGGCTGGATTTTTAAGAGTAAAAGAAGGCGTCAACCCTTTAGATGCCAGTGGAATTCATCCTGAAAAATATGCAGAGGTTGAAAGGTTGGCCAAAGAATACAAAGTGAAACCAAGTCAATTGATGGCGAACAATGAATTGATTGATAAAATTAAAAAAGACACACATTGGGCTCAAGAAATTGGAGTTTTTACGTTTAATGACATCATGAACGAGTTGTTAAAACCAGGATTAGATCCTCGCAATCAAATTACCGAAGATGAGTTTGACGCCTCCATTCGAACAATCAATGATTTGGTAGAAGGGATGTTTGTAAAAGGGATAGTGACCAATATTACCAATTTTGGAGCCTTTGTTGACATTGGGATTAAACAAAAAGGACTGTTGCATATTTCTGAAATG
>JBILJV010000008.1:0-58533 GCA_044377005.1 Bacteroidia bacterium | reverse complement strand
TGTCAAGAAATTATTGGTTTAAAAAATTGGAAAATTGCCAGTGTTTTTTCTCATTTATCTGCCAGTGAAGAGTCTATTCACGATAGTTTTACTCTTGAACAGAATGAATTATTCGAAATGGCTTGTCGAACAATTGAGCAGCATGTTGGTTATTCTTTCGAAAAACACATTAGTAATACTGCTGCAATAAGTCGTTTTAAATTCAATACACAAACAATGGTTCGTTTGGGAATTGGATTATATGGAATAGATCCAAGTGGCAAAAAATCGCACTTATTAGAACCGGTATTTACATTAAAAACCACTATAACTCAAATTAAAACCATCAAGGCATATGAGAGTGTTGGTTATTCAAGAAAAGGAATTGTAGACCATGAACGGAAAATTGGCATATTAGCGATTGGTTATGCCGATGGTATTAATAGAAAACTAAGCAACGGAGTAGGTTGTTTTTACATAAACGGCTTGATGGCGCCCATTATAGGAAACATTTGTATGGACATGTGTATGGTCGACTTGAGTAATATTAATTGTACTGAGGGTGACTCTGCATTACTGTTTGGTAAGGACTATCCCATTACAAATATTGCCTTTCTTCTGAATACAATCCCTTATGAGGTATTAACTTCCATTTCACAAAGGGTAAAAAGGGTGTATATAAATGAGTAGTTAGGTAGTCAAATTGCTATTTATTGGATTGGCTTTTAGTTTTATTGAGAAATTGACTTGTTTTTAACAATCATATACCTATTATTTTCAAGTTTTAAGTACCCATATTCATAAACAAAATAATACTGATTTCCTGCTTTTGTTTGATAAGTATGGGTATAGTATTCAAAATTAAAACCAAGTATTAATAGTGTTTTTTGACTTACTGTGGTTTTGTCTTCATTTGGTAATAGGGAATTTAAAACATTTCTATTTATTCGAAGGATTTTATTGATGTTTTTTACATTTTTATATGAAATACTATTCAACCTATTATTGTAATTATTTCTACAACCTTCATCACAGAATTTTTTATCACTTCGCCCATTTAATACTTTTTTACATTCATTACAATAATTCAAAATTTCCATTTTTGTAGTTATTTAAAACAAATTTATTATTAAAAGAATTAAGTAGGTTGTTGATAAGGTAAAAATGGTACATTTGTGTACGAAAATTTTATCAAAATAACACGATTGTGTTACTGAAGTAAAGTTTGATATTTGTAAAATGAAATTATCATTAAAAATATCAACTATTATTTTATCATGTAGTCTTTTATTTATTAACTGTAATAGTTTAAGAAAAGTAAAAAAACAGGAGAGTAAAATTCCAATTAATATAATTTTACTAATTGGAGATGGAATGGGACTTGCTCAAATTTGTGCTGCATCAGTTATAAATGGAGGATTAACCTTAGATATTTTCAATGACATTGGATTTTTAAAAACTTCGTCAGCAAATGATTACATCACAGACAGTGCGGCTGGAGCTACAGCTTTTAGTACTGGAGAAAAAACATACAATGGTGCTGTGGGAGTTGGAGTGGATACACTTCCTCTAAAAACAATAGTTGAGTTAGCCGAAGAAAAAAATATATCAACAGGATTAATAGCAACAAGTAGTGTCACGCATGCGACACCTGCTTCTTTTTATGCGCATCAAAAAAACAGAGAAATGCACTTACAAATTGCCAATGATTTTTATGATAAAGGGATAGATTTTTTGGCGGGTACAGGAAAACCATATTTTAATATCAAGAATTTACTTAGTAATCAATATTCAATTTTAAATGGTCATGAATCTGTAACACTTGACCCTCAAAAAAAATACATCTGGTTTTACAATGATAGTATCCATCCTCCTGTAGCACAACTTAGATCAAATTGGTTGGCACATGTTACCAATAAAGCAATTCAATATTTTGACCAAAAGAAAAATGGCTTTTTTCTAATGATAGAAGGCAGTCAGATAGATTGGGGTGGTCATAATAATGACTTAAATTACACAGTTTCAGAATTGATAGATTTTGACAAAGCAGTTAAAATAGCATATGACTATGCCCAATCAAATAAAAATACTTTAGTGATAGTAACTGCCGACCATGAAACAGGGGGATTAGCATTGAATGCAGGTTCAATTGATAAAAAAGAAATTAAACCACATTTTTCTACTGGTCATCACACAGGTATAATGGTTCCTATTTATGCCTTTGGTCCAGGTTCACATTTATTTAGAGGAACCATGGAAAACACTCAAGTTTACAAAAATATTAAGTATTTATTAAACCTTTAATTACTGTTAGTGTTTAATCGTTCTACTCTGTCGTCGTATTCAAAAAAAGCGGCTATAATAAGTTGGCTATAATTTTGCGAAGAAGATTGAAATCTTCCTGCATTAGTTTGCCACAATTGGGTTATGAGCTCCATTTCTTTTTTAGGCTCTGGAATAGATTTGAGAGCCGTTTTTAAAGTTCCTGCTCCAGCATTATAAACATGCATAACAAAAAGTTTAAACCATAAATCATCCTCATCTATTGATTCAACGCCTATTTCCAAAAGCATTGACTTGGCATAAGGGATACAAATATTTTTAATTAACTGACTAGCCGCATAAGCAGATCGGTTGAAATTAGCACGTTCATCCGTATACTTATTAACTTTAAGGCCATATTGACGAGCAACATAAGGCATTAATTGGAAAGGCCCATAAGCCCCTGCTGTTGATTTTTGCAATTGGTTAGGACTTTCAATTAAAAGGATGGCTTTTGCATACCATGGATCTACCCCATTTAATTCAAATTGTTTCATTCCATCAGGCACTTTGTGCGCAATTTTTTCAAAAGTATAAAAAAACTTTTTTCCTTGTGTACCTACAATTTTGGGAGAATCCAAATATCCGTTTAATTTACGGAAACTATCCAATACTTGTGCTTTAATTTCAATAGGTAAAGAAGTCCAATTACTGTATGATGCAGTGGTTAATATTTTTCTCTCTTTATGAATATTAACAAGACAACTGTCGTGATGAAGATTCATAATTTTTCTCCAAAAAATTACTTGAGGTAATTGATGTAATTGCATTTCATACATGTAACTAATTGAACTTTTATAAGTTGTGTTAGTATTATTAGGATTATTAAATCCCATTAATAAAAATGCCAATATGAATAAAGGAGAAGTAAATTTCATATTATGTTGTAATTATCTCAGTAAGACTATCTTACCAACGGAATGTTTAAATAATTTATTGTTTGCTTTATCTGCATTTAATTGATTGCTCAAATTATCGTTTTCCAATTGAGACAATTCCTCACCATTAGTTTTAATAGTTACAGTATACAAATAAACACCATTAGAGAGCCTGTCACCATAAGTATCGGTTCCATCCCAAACAACATCAGTAATATTGTTACCTATTCTAATGTCACCCAAATCATCCTTATTTAGTTCCTTTATAACTTTGCCTTGGATGGTCATAATTTTAATATTAATGTAATCAGGAATTTCCTTTCCAGTCAGTGTGAAAACAAATTTCATTTGGGTAGTGAATGGATTAGGATAAGGGTAAAAATTAGTTGTACTAGCTTGATTAATTACAACAAAGTTGATAAGATATTCGCTAGTACCTGCTGCGGTTCCATTGGCATCCTTTGATTGGATTTTCAGCGTATAAATACCATCTTCTAGATTTTGTGGAGAGAATATTGCTTTGGCTTGATTATATGCTGAAGTTGCAGGGAAATATTTAACTCCAAAACTATCAAAATCAATCAATTTAAAGTCAGTTTCATTTGGTTTTTTCATCCAAATAATAATACCGGCTGTATCAGTTTGCCAATTTAGTTTGTTTTCATCTTTACTTGAAATTGTAATGATTGGATTTGCTGAAACTATTTCACCATTGGCAATATGTCTTCCGTCGAATGTAACATCTAGTAGAGGGTTAATTTTATCTTCATCAACATAAAAATATCTAACCGCAGAGTTATTAGTCATGGTTAATTCTGCTTGAAGAGGTTTATTAAAAATATCAAAATTAACTTTAACTGAATAGGCATATCTACCTTTAAGTTTCTTAGTATTAAGGGTTGCTCCTATTTTAAAGAATTGATTAGGCTTTAAGCTATCATTATATATTCCTAAAGATTTGAAAACAGTATCTTTGGTATCAATATTAAAAATCGTTACCTCATATTGTAGGTTTTTACTAAATGGCAATTTAGAGATATTTTGGAAAGCAATTTCATAATTGAATACTTCGCCTTGATTTAGAGTATCTCTCCAAACATTATTGGTTAAGGTTGGGTTAAGTGTTCCTTCAGGCACCTCCTTATTAGTTACACGCCAATGCATTAATTGAGGTGGTGTATAGTCTTTTATATCTTCAAAATTTGCCTTTAGGTATATAGAAGGAAATTGGCTAGCATCAACAGAACTTAGGTCAAACGGACTACTTGTTATATTAGTAAACAATACAGTATCTTTATTTAATTTACTGATGCCATGAATTTCTATATTGAATAAATCTTGAGAAATGGGTTCTTCATTTTTTGTCCAGAAGTGGAGGGCACCCCATTCAGAAGTTGGGCCAATTAATTCGCTAGAGATACTTCCTTTGTTTCTTTTGCCGATCATTTCCTTCTCTATTTCAAGAAGACTAAGATCAAGTCCAGAGTTAAAATAGTGACCAGTATCTTCAGTTGCCCAACCTGGAGGAGCTCCTTTTTTACCAATCATAGCAAAAGAAGATCTATCTGAATAAAAACTATCCACTAGTTTAGAACCTAGCTTTCGGAATGAAGCTTTTATTGACTCAGGCCAACCTGATCTATAAATTCCTCCAGAATTGCAAAATGCAACATAGGTTCCATCTGGTATAGAGTCAACTAATTCATTGAAAGCGTCATTTATACCAATATTGTAAATGTTCAAAGCTGCCTCGTAATAAAAAAGTCCATAATATTTATTAGGCACAAAAACTTTACTTTTTATTCTAAACTGTTCAAGACTGTTTTTATCAAATAAAGCAACAACAAATGCATTTGTTGTTTGTGGATTTAATGAAGTTGAAGCATATCCTCCCTTTTTAATTCCAAAATTGGGAAATTTTTGAAAGGCAGTCGTAACAAATATCTTCTCTGATGTAGGTGAAAATTCAAACTTCCTTAGGTCTTGATTTAATGCTATCCTGAACAATGAACTTGTTGGATAAAATTGAGGAAAGTGCGACTGTGACCAACCTACTTCGTTATCCAAAATATGAATAAAACTGCGCTCTGTCCATAATCCACCTTGAATACTACCGGTGTTTATTCTTGCTCTCCAGTAGTAAACAATACTGTCTCTGTTGCCAATTAGCTTTACTTTCCAATTTCTTAAATGACCAATGATTGATGAAGAACTATCTGCTTTTTTCCATGGACTATTGAATAAATGTGAAGTGTCTATCTCAAAAACAAACTGATAGTTTTGCTCAAAAATATTTAATGCTTGAGCCACTAAATTTACACTGTCTTTATTAAGCCTCGAAACTATGTCATAACGTTTTGGGTATATTAAATTGACTCCATTGCCAGGAATAAACGGATAAATTATTGCCCTGTTATTGGTGTAGTTGTTTTCGGTAATTGCAAAATTGTCATTGATAGTTATGGTAAATTTATTAATTCCAGAACTTGCTGCATCTTTTGATTTTATATATAAATAAACAGTATCAGCATTCGCTATACTCTTAACTTTGAAAAAGTATGTTTTTTCAATAAAATTATTAGGATAACTTCTGTCTATTCTTATGGAAATTGAGTCTGAATTATATTTCCCCTTATTGGTTATTGGTACAGCTACCGCAAAAGAATCTGCAACTGCACTAAAATCTTCAGGAAATAGAAAAACAGATTTGTCGGAAATTTCATAATCAGGTGTTGAGGGTTGATAAAGTCTTAATGAAGGATCCCCCTGTAAAAATAATATTCTTGATTGAATGTTGTTTAACTCATTTGAGATTATTCCAGTTACACCCAACATTTCTTTTATGGCTTCTCCAATTGTATAATTTCCATTGTATTTACTCGAATATATTAATCGATATAATTCGCGATTTTGCCTGTCTACATGATTTAATTCTGACAATGCTGTTTGTCCAATAAAAGCTATCGCTCCCTTATCCTTAGCATTAATAAATCTCTCTCCTGATAATCTAACATTCTTATTGGGTGGTCCAATACATGGATTACCTATACTGCAACCATTGAAATAAAAGATAGGATACTTACTTTTGTTATAGTATTCTATGGTATCCCCAATATCCACATCGGCAACACTCGCACTACCATGTCCCAAAAAAGTTACAAATTGAACCCCATTTCCTTCGGGCTTACAAACAACATCTATAGCTTTTTGCTTTAAAAATGGCTCACTTATTCCAACACTTGACTTGGTATAGGTTGTAACCCATCCACCAAATGGTTGAGCTTTCACAAAATTCGCGTGACTGTTTAAACGATTTGTAAAATTAAGTGCTTGTGCCCCGTCTTCTCCTCCTGCAAGATGTAAATTATGCTTTTTCCAAATTTCATTTGAATTGGCATCAAAATCTTTGACTTTATTTAAGTATATACCCAATTGTACGGCTCTATCTATCGTTAATCTACCAATTGCAAAATATGGTGATAAATTTGAACCCAGTATAGAGGATGCAAACATATTGTCGGAAGCAGGAACACCAATGGATGGTACAATATTGTCACTTAATCTGTTTGCTGATCTAATATAATCTGTTTGGTAACCACGCCCAACCAAAAATACAAATTTTAAGGTAGTGTCACCACTTTCTGCTAAAAATCTAAGAAAATTACGAATAGCCAATGGATGGGGGACTCCATATGAAAAATGGTCGTATAGCTGCTGAACGGTTACTAAATCTGCAGGACTCGTATTGGTTATTGTTCTTTTGTATTGAATAAAATCTCCTGTATATTTACCTACAAGTGAATTATTGGTAATCATCAGGAATTTGTTTTTATTTACCAATTGACGTGAATCGAAAACAAGAAAGCTATTGTCATCTATCGATTCATAACTTATTCCTGGTTTGATTTGATTAGCGGTTAAAAAAGTAATATCAATACTGTCTGTTAAGAAGTAATTTGAGGCATTTCCTGAGGGTAGTATAATTCTAACATTATTACTTCCATATTTTTCACCTCTTACTCTGTAACCACTTGTAAGGTCATAAAAAATTGGACTATTTTTATTTGTATTATAATTTGTCCATTCTAAATAACGAGGAGTAGTTGAAACTTCTAATTCGAAATTTCGTTGATTATTACTCGTTAAATCAAGTGTTCTAGAATATTTAATGTTGATATATGCTAATGCATGTGCTTGGTATGGAACCCCTGTTATAAATTCTGGAGTAAATCTAAAATAAGTTTCGTTACCAACTTGATTTTTGCTGAATTCAAGTTCCTTTTTTACAACCGTGATACCATCAAATAAAGTATCAAAAACATTGGTATATGAAACATTATCACTGCTTATATTAACTTTAAGATGATGGTCATTACTAACCAATACATTATCATTAGCGCCAATTGATTGGAAGCTTAATTGTGGGTTTGGCCCATCTAGTGAAGCGTTTGGGGTAGGAACGGTAGCTGGAAATGCTGGAATATTTGTCCCTGAACCAAAATAAGAACCAACAAAACCTTCTGCTTTTACATACTCAGGATTAACCGTTTGTGAACCTTGCAATGAAAATCCTTTTCCATAATTATATAGATTGTAAAACCCAACTTTGCTTGTAAACAAACAATAAGTTTGAGGTGTAAAAGAATTGAAATTTGTATTTCTGTATTCTTTCAACCTAAGTCCATTTTGTGTGGAGTTTGCTGGCAAAAATGTTAAGTAAAATACACTGCTATCCGATATTATACTCCTTGAAGGATTGGCATTGAAATCAGGATTACTATATAAATCATTGTCTAGTTTTCCATCATTAGGTGTTGAGTAAAATTCTATAAAATCAAAACTGTTGAAAATATTGTCTTGTTCTCCTGCCACATAGATTGGTATTTCTACTCCATTATGGAAAATTTGCCATTTTTTAGGATTTACAGTAGACAAATCAAGCCTCATTTCTGTGGCTGCGCTAATCAAGTTAAAATAATCTATACGGTAAATTCCTGTGTTGTTAAGAGTTATTTTGAAATATTTTTGATTAGGACTAATCCACTCATTTCCATAAGACTGCGAGAACATGGATATTGAACAAACTAGAAATAAAACTAAAAAAAATAATTTCTTCATAAAATGTTTAGTTATAAATGACAAATATACGAGTTTTGTACCATATTTCAAAAAGTTATGCCTATTTATCCCACATCCACATTGTTTTTGTTCCCAATTTCTATTGCTGATAATTCAATGTATGATGTTATTCCTTCTACCGTTTTAAGTCAGTATAAATCTATAACGCTATGGTTTGTGGAGAACGCAAGAACTTGTAGACAATTTCTAAAAAAAATTGACTCTTCTATTGATATTGATTTGTTAACTATATTTGAATTAGATAAGCATCAACCTCAACAACAACTTCAAGATATAGAATCACTTATGAAAGCACACAATTTCATTGGAGTCATGTCTGAATCAGGTTTACCTTGTATTGCCGACCCAGGTAATCTGGTAGTCCGAATTGCGTATAAATTGGGGGTAAAAGTAAAACCTTTTGTTGGTCCCTCTTCTATTTTGTTGGCTTTAATGGCAAGTGGTTTTAATGGCCAAAATTTTAAATTCAATGGCTACTTACCTATTCAATCCGATACCCTCAAGCCTTTTTTGTTAAACTTGGAAAAGGAAAGTGCTAAAACGACACAACTTTTTATCGAAGTACCCTACAGGAATGATAAAACCTTCCAGTTTTTGGTTCAACATTTATCTCCTGAAACGTATTTACTTGTTGCAAAAGACATTACAGGTGAAAATGAATATATTCAATGTAAAACCATTAAAGAATGGAAGAAATCAGATATTGTTATAGGTAAAACACCCTGTGTTTTTGGTATTTCTATGAGTTAAGAAAATTAAAAATTACTAATATAATCCAAATGCTTTTTTAACTTCTTCGACATAGTCAAGTTGTTCCCAAGTAAATAATTCAACTTCAACAGTTTTGTCTTCTCCGTTTGGCAAACGGAAAGTTTTGCTTACTTTTTCAGGAGTTCTTCCCATGTGTCCATAAGCTGCAGTTTCACTGTATATTGGGTTTCTTAATTTCAAGCGTTGCTCGATAAAATAAGGACGCATATCAAAAATTTGCTCTATTTTTTTACTTATTTCACCGTCTGTCATTGTAACTTTACTAGTACCATAGGTTACAACATTGATAGAGGTAGGTTTAGCTACACCAATAGCATAAGAAACCTGAACTAAAACCTCGTCACATAAACCTGCTGCAACTAAATTTTTTGCAATATGTCTTGTAGCATAGGCAGCGCTTCTATCAACTTTACTTGGATCTTTGCCGGAAAATGCTCCTCCACCATGAGCGCCTTTACCACCATAGGTATCTACAATAATTTTTCTGCCAGTTAATCCAGTATCTCCATGAGGACCACCAATAACAAAAACACCTGTAGGATTTATATGATAGGTAATATTATCGTTGAATAAATGAGCATATTGAGGGTATTTTGCCTTTACTCGAGGAATCAAAATTGAAATTAAATCACTTTTGATTTTAACTAACATTTCGTTGTTTGCAGCATCTTTGTCTGATTTTGAATCAGATTTCGGTTTTACAAAATCATCATGCTGTGTTGAAATAACAATTGCATCAATTCTTATAGGCTTGTTATTGTCAGAATATTCTAAAGTTACTTGTGATTTAGCATCTGGTCTTAGGTATGGTATTTCTTTGTTTTCTCTTCTCAAAATTGCCAATTCTTTTAACAATGCATGAGATAAATCTAATGCCAAAGGCATGTAATTTTCTGTTTCATTTGTTGCATAACCAAACATCATTCCTTGGTCACCAGCACCTTGGTCTTCTTTGTTTTCCCTGTCAACCCCTTGATTAATGTCAGCAGACTGCTCGTGGATTGCAGATAGTATGCCACAGGATTTAGCCTCAAACATATACTCACTTTTTGTGTAACCAATTTTTTCAATTACATCGCGAGCAATTTGTTGAACATCTAAATAAGTATTAGATTTAACTTCACCTGCTAATATTACTTGACCAGTCGTAACTAATGTTTCACAAGCAACTTTACTCTTGGGGTCAAAAGCAAGAAAATTGTCAATTAAAGCGTCTGATATTTGATCGGCAATTTTATCCGGATGTCCCTCTGATACGGATTCTGATGTAAATAAATATGGCATCGTTTTTTATTTTTGGGCAAATATAAATTAAAACCCAATCCTTAACAATTTTAAAATGAAAATAGTTTATGTAAACCAATATTCAATTTTAGAAAAAAATTAATGCAATTTCATATAAAAACTATAGGTTTGCATCATGTTCATGGTGAATGTAAAAAAACAAATCCCTAATTCAATAACCCTTGGTAATTTAACTTGTGGCTTGTTTGCTATCATTTCTATTTTCAAATTTGAACTTGAAATGGCTGCTTTTTTAATAATTCTTGCTGCATTTCTCGACTTTTTTGATGGTTTTGTTGCCCGATTACTTAAAGTTGATGGCGCATTAGGAAAACAATTGGACTCATTGGCAGATATGGTTACTTTTGGTTTAGCGCCAGCTCTAATTTTGAATGCTTTAGTGTCATTTGAAAATACTTATTTGTCATACAGTTTTGTTTTAGTTGCATTAATGTCTGCATTTCGTTTGGCCAAATTCAATATTGATACAAGACAAACTAACTCATTTATTGGTGTCCCTACTCCTTTTAATGCAATGCTCACAATTTCTTGGATATTTATTGACCATCCCTTCAAAGACTTCATTTTTTCAAATGAAATTGGTTTCACTTTTTATTGTTTAGTAGTTTCCTATTTATTGGTTAGTGAATTGAAATTGCCAGCTTTAAAATTTAAAAAAGGACAATCTTACTTTTGGCTTTTAATAATCTTTACTGTCGCTATTATTACCTTCTTTTTTGTTAATTGGTTGTCTATTCCTATCGCATTTATTCTCTATCTTATCTCACCTCTAATGGAACCTTTGATTGACAAGAAAGGGGTGTAAAACTATCAATAATTTAGTTAAACAATAAAGTAATAGGCTATTTATCATATATTTATATCTATCGCTTTTTGAATAATTGTTTTTTCAAAAAGAAGCTATGAGGTGATTAAATATTGATTTTTTTATTGAGATAAATGGTTTGATACTAGTAAATCAATGAATAAATCTCGGCAAACTTTTAGTTGTACTATTTAGCAAAACTTGTATGTTGTTTAAAGTTTTTTGATATGCATTTTCTGATAATTCCGTTTTTACATTCTTTTTCTTCATACATTTCCAAAATTGTGTGTTAGAGTTAAAAATAAAAAAAATAAGCAAAATCATAGTTTTAAAATTCATAATAATGAATACAGTTTAAAAAAAAATCGTTTGTATAAGAGTTAAAATATATTTCTTGTTTATTGATAAATTTGGTTTATCTTTGTAGTCCTAAAATCGCGGGGTGGAGCAGTGGTAGCTCGTTGGGCTCATAACCCAAAGGTCGCAGGTTCGAGTCCTGTCCCCGCAACTAAAACAAAAAAGGAGTGAGTAATCACTCCTTTTTTGTTTTATAGAACCTATAAACATGATTGAACAATTTACCGTTTATGTGCTGTATTCAGATCAATTTGAAAAGCATTACACTGGCTTTACCAGACGATTGGAAGCAAGAATTGAATCGCATAATGCATTAACTGGAAAAGGCTATACCAAAAAATACAGACCATGGCGCTTGATTTATCAGAAAGAATTCACTGTTAAGGCAGATGCTATGTCCTATGAGAAATGGCTAAAATCATTAGTTGGACGAGAGTTTATTAAGACGATAGAACATTAATGTTTTTTCAAATCGCCTTGAAAAATATCGTTGAGCTCTTATTCGCCAATGGCGGATTCAGGTTCGAACCTTAGTGAAGAGGAGTTCGACGAAGTATGTCCTATCTCCGCAACTAAATACTTGTATAAGAATCAGCAATTTTTAACCAATTTTGTAAAATTTTTAACCCATTTTCTGTCAAAATAGCCTCTGGATGGTATTGTATTCCATATATAGGTAACGACTGATGTTCAAAACTCATACATTCTAACTCATTGGTTTGAGCTGTCGTTAATAAAATTGTTTTCTGTAGTTCTTTTAAAACTAAACTATGATAGCGGCAAACTTCAAAAGTTGAAGGTAAATCCTTATAAATCCCTTTTGAATCACAATTAATTTCTGATACTTTACCATGCATAGGTTTAATTGCATGAGTTAATTGTGCTCCAAAAAACTCGCCTAATGCCTGATGTCCTAAACAGACTCCCAACATTGGATAATGTTTATACAACACCTCAATTAAGGCCATTAAATTACCTGATTCTTTAGGTGTATTTGGACCTGGCGAGATAACTACTTTATTGAAATTATAATTTTGTAATGTATGTGGCGTTACTTCATCATTTTTAACCACTATTACTATTTCATTCAGTTGCTCTAAATAATCCTTTAGATTATAAGTAAATGAATCGTAATTATCTATCAAAAGAAGCATAGGCTTACTTTATTAATAGGCTCTTGCGTTGTTTTTTTCCATAAAATAGATGAATGACCTGTTTGCAATCTTATTGCCTCCAGGTGTTGGGAAATTACCTGTGAAATACCAATCTCCTTTGTGATCTGGGCACGCTATGTGTAAGTTTTCCACACTTTGGAAAATTATCTCCACTTCTGGTTTAAAATTTTCTGGTGTTACTATTTGAGCAATTTTTTGAGAAATTTGTTCGGGAGTAAATTGCTTGTACAAATTAATAACTTTATTTTCAATCTCCTCCAAAGGTTTTTGCATCTCATCTAAGCACATTTGATATGTTTCATCCAATAAATGCATTTGCTGATTTTCATTTAATAAATCTAACAAAGCTCGGAAAGCTACAAAATCTTTCAAACGACTCATGTCAATTCCATAACAGTCGGGAAATAAAATTTGAGGCGAACTGGAAACAACTATTATTTTCTTAGGATTTAAACGACCTAATATTTTCAAAATACTTGTTTTTAAAGTTGTTCCCCTAACAATAGAATCATCAATAATAACTAATGTATCTTTAGGTTTAATAATTCCATAAGTAACATCATAAGCATGACCTACTAAGTCTTCTCTGTCATTGTCATTGGTAATAAAAGTTCTGATTTTAGCATCTTTTACTAAAATTTTCTCTCTTCTAATTCGGTATGTTAATATTTCCTTAATTCTATCACTAGTTAAATGATCTTTTTCAGCCATCAATTGCTCAGCTCTTCTAATTTTCAACCAATCATTTACTCCATCAATCATCCCATAAAAGGAGGTTGCAGCCGTATTGGGAATGTAAGAAAATACTGTATTATCTATGTCATTGTTCAATGCTTCCAATACTTTTGGAGCTAGTAATTTACCTAGATTTTTTCTTTCATTATAGATGTCAGAATCATTTCCTCTAGAAAAATAAATACGCTCAAATGAACATGATAACTTTTCTTTTTGTTCTAGAATTTGTTTTTCACCATAAGAACCATCTTTGTTTATTATTAAAGCACAACCTGGCGTTAATTCTTTTACATCTTCAAAGTTGATATTGAAGGTTGTGGTAATTGCAGGTCTTTCACTAGCTACCACCAAAAGTTCATCATTGGCATACCAAAATGATGGACGAATTCCATTAGGGTCTCTCATTACAAAACTAGCACCATGCCCTATCATTCCAACCATATTGTATCCACCATCTGTTCTCTTAAATGCGTTCTTTAGAATGTTTTCAACAGATAAATTTTCTTTAATTTTTTCTGTTATTTCAAAGTTTGAACAACCTTCTTGTTTAAATTTCTTGAACAATCTTTCATTTTCTATATCTAAAAAATGTCCGATTTTTTCAAGCATCGTAACATTGTCACTTTTTTCTTTGGGTTGTTGACCTAATTCAATCAGCTGATCAAATAAATCATCCACATTGGTAAGGTTGTAATTGCCTGCCAGAACCAAATTTCTGCACATCCAATTATTTTGCCTTAAAAAAGGATGTAAGTTTTCCAAACTATTTCCCCCGTGGGTTCCGTACCTTAAGTGACCAAGCAATAATTCGCCTGCATATGGAAAATGTTCTTTTAAATACAAGGCATTATTGATATTTGATTCATCTAATTCTTTCAAAGAGTGATTTACTTCCTCAAAAATATCTGCAACAGGATTGCTCGAATTTGATCTTTTTCTTGCAATGTAACGACTTCCAAACTGAGGATCTAATTTTATAACTCCAATTCCAGCACCATCTTGACCCCTATTAATTTGCTTTGCCATTAATAGTTGAAGTTTTTTCAACCCATACAAAGGAGAACCATATTTTTCGGTAAAGTGTTCGAGAGGCTTAAGGAGTCTTATGAATGCTACACCACATTCATGCTTTATTGGATCGCTCATTTAGTAAATTACTTATATAATTACTGCAAAGTTAACAAAACTTTATCAGTCTTTTATACAATATAACATAAAGAATCTATATGATTTAATAAAATTGGAACTTACCTATATTGCAGGTATTTTGAGTAGATATAGCAACCATTTTACTTCCAGTTTTAAATTCATTACCAGAGTACCTATATAATGTAACGAAGAAAGGTGCAACTTTATATTTCTGTAAAATTGAGTTAGGTATCACTAAAGACCCATTATCCTCTATTATTTTGATGGTTGCATTATTAAACAAATTATCTTGTATTTTATATGCCATATAAGTACTATTATCACTCTCAGGTTCCCAATTTATTTTAAGACTCGAATTATCTTTAATTGAATAGAAAGATTCATCCATTACTGATGTAATTTTTATCATTTTTGGCACATCTATATTTTCATTAAATTCAATATAATTGGATTCTTTCTGACCTGTATATTTAATGTTAATATTCTTGCCGAATAAATCAAAAACTTGTTCATTTTTTAAAAATGGAAAATCTTGGTTGATGTACATACTTTCATAAGAGTTACTAATGAAATGTACTTGAAGATTATTTACAAATAAATCTCCAACCAAACATCTTTTTTTATTGTTTTCAAATACTCCTCTTACTTCTGCATATTTAGGCGTATTTTTAATTTGCACACAATGAATACTAACAGTACCCTCATACATGTTTTGAGAGATTTCCATTGCAGAAGAGGGATTCTCTGCTATTTTTTCCTTAATTGTTTTTTCTTTGTCACATGACACTATAAATAGTGTAATAAAGACAATGCTGATTATTTTTTTCATATTATTTATTTCAAATTTAATTATTTTATCTACAGTCACAAACACATATAAAATCATATTTAACCCAATTACCGCTTATAAATGATGAATAATTTGAGAAATCTGTTTCTGCAATTATTTTGGGTTTTCCCTCATATTGCATGAAATTATTTTGATTTTGGGTACAACCCTGAACACCAGTATTTGCTGTATAAGGTGCCCCGCAACAATTATCACAATTTTGAAAACTATATTCTACACGAACAAAAAAGTAACCAGTTTCAGGAGCATCTATTTCTAACTCAGGTGCGTCATTTCCATTGATAACAATATCATTTTGAGTATATAATTTATCTGAATAAATCGCTTCTTGAGTTGCTCCAGATGCATCTAGTACATAATATATAATTTTTATTCTAATTGATGCAATATCAGTAATTCTTAGTACACATCTTGGGTCAAAATATTTTGACCCTCCCATATTAGGATATGCAAAAATAGTAGACCCATTGGGTCCAGAACCAGAATTTGGTGAAGATTGATTATTATCCAAAGGTAAAAATAATTTTTTCTTGTCTTCAACTGATGATGGAGGGGGTTCAACTCGTGGAGGTGTACTTGAACATTTCTTTGCTTGGGTTAACAACAATAAACAAAATATTAGAAAATAATGTTTAAATTTCATTTTAAATAAATTTGGTACAAAACTAACATGGTTAAAAAATATAAACGAGAAATATTTTTATATAGAATTAAAAAAATAATGCTGTACAAGGGACAAACAAGAATCTATTTAATATTTAAAAACTTCCTGTTAAACCCACTTGAATAATTCCTTTTGAAATCCCTATTTCAGTGTATGCTCCTATATTGGGTGTAAACATCAATCTTGTCCCAAAGGTTAATTCTGCTCCTAAAGGGAAATATTTTGAAACATTAAAGTCTTGCTCTAAAAATTCATTACCTCCCTTATTGTCCTCATAATACCAACTTGCTGTTCTGTATCCAAAACCCAAGCCAATATATGGATCTATTACTTCACTCTTACTTAAATGAAAATTAAATCTAAATAATATACTTTGAGTCCTTCTTCCAACTTTTGCGCTGAGTAAGCCGGTATCTGTTTGCTGTGTATAGGTTATTTCATCATTCAAGTATGCATAGTTTAGACCAAATCCAGTAACATCTGATAAACCATATTCATACTTTAAATAAAACGGACCTGAACTTCGGTGCTTTATATCTGTTCGATTACTCGCACTCACAATATCCTTAAAGATTACTGAAAAAAAATTTCCAGTTCCTATTCCTGCACTAATATAGGATCGACCTTGCTGAAAAGCCTGTCCATTTGCATTTAATGCAATCAAAATTAAAAGGGTAAAACATACTTTTTTCATCTGTTCATAATTAATTATGACACAATATTATCCATTATAAACGAATTATTTTCTGATATAAATCATAGAACGAGAAATTCCTGATTTAAATTCCTTAAATAGTTCATACTTCGTTGTATCGGGCTTAAAGGAATCAAAATTGCCTGGTTGACAATAAATCTGATACTTATATGATTCAATAAACATTAAGTCTGAATGGAAATTAAACTGTTTAGCATAACCAACTCTTGCATCAATAGAAGCTTGTTTTAATGGAAAACTGAATGAAAACGTATCATTGATATATTTTCCTGAGTTAATATAATCAAATAACATTTGATTTGATTTAATATGATCCTTAAAACTTAAATTAACATCCGAAAATTTCTTACTATTGTTCATGTAATTTAGTTGAATAATAAATACCACTATTATCAAAAGATAAGGCAAAAATTTATTAAATTTCACATAGCTATAAACGGATGTAGCAAATAAAATACTTACTATAGGCATTAGGACAATGAAATAACGTTCTAAACAGTGAGCTATTGATGAAAATAACACAAAACCAAAAGAAAAAATAAGCAGTAATAAAATAGACTTCTCTTTAAAATTCCACTTAATTTTCTTAAAAAAAATAACAGTGCTTACTAAAGTTAAGATTGTTAATATAAAACGTCCTTGATTTACAAAAGAAAACTCAATAGAATAATCCCATGTTTTTTGAAGAATACTATTGATTGTTAGTTTAGTTGCATTAAGATTGTATGGGTTTAAATACCATCCATAGGCTGATTTTTGTGCTAAAAGAAATGCAGCAAATACACCTATTGGTAATAAAGAAATTGCTATTTTAATACCAATTTTTTCTTTGTTTTTATTTAACACATAATCGAATACAGGGTACACCAAAAACAATACTGCGATCACCAAACCTGTTTCCTTGGTTAATACTGCCATACTTGCAAAAATGGATGCAAGTAAATATTTGCCTTTTAAATAATACAATAAAGCATAAACAAAATTTAAAGTTAAAAACACTTCGAGTAAAACTAATGTAGATTGAGCAAAAAACACTGGTTGGAACAATAAAATAACCATTGAAATAAAGGCAATAGTATTATTTTTGCTTATATAATGTGCCAGTAAAAAAGTGCCGAATGCTAATAAAAGACTAATCAATAAAATACAGGCATGCATTAATGGAATTGAATATCCAAATAGTTCATTTACAACAGACAATAAAAATGGAAGTAACAATGGGTGTCCGAAACTGATTTCTGGAGGTACAGAAGATGGTAATAATGAAATATTATGGTCCATCATATAGAGTACAGCATTGGAATATGCAGCCATTTCATCCCAAAAATAGGGCAGAAATAAATCTTGGTATTTAAATGCTGAAAAAATAAGCAAACATAAAATGCTCAATATTTTAAACAAATGCTTTCTTATACGTAGATTCACGCCACAAACCTAAATATAAAATCAAGGATATGAAAGTATTATCTGTGATTAAATGATTAATTAAATAATAACTGAGAGCTATTTTATGCCATTACAAGGCAAATTTATTAATCTAGTTTTATCATTTATCAGAAAAATAGTTTGAGTTTTGTAACTGTTATTCAAGTAATTATGCCAAATACTATAATTCACAAATCAAATTCAAGAGGAAAAGCAAATCACGGTTGGTTAAATAGCTTCCACACTTTTAGTTTTGCCAATTACCACCATCCTGAAAGAATGCATTTTGGCGTTCTTCGTGTTTTAAATGACGATACTGTTGCTGCGGGAATGGGATTTGGCAAACACCCTCATGACAATATGGAAATTATTAGTATTCCTTTGGAGGGCGAATTGCTTCACCAAGATACTATGGGTAACACTGCTATCATTAAAAAAGGTGATATTCAAGTGATGAGTGCAGGAACAGGTATTTACCATAGTGAACAAAACAATAGCAAGAACGAGACAGTCAAATTTTTACAAATCTGGATTTACCCAAACAAAAAAAATGTAGAACCTAGATATGATCAAATTGACTTAGCAAACCTACTGAGAACCAATGAACTTGTTCAAATTCTTTCGCCGAATGCTAATGATCAAGGGGTTTGGATTCATCAAAATGCTTGGTTTCATATGGGAAAATTAGAACCTAACCAAACAGTAAAATACACTCTGAAAGATCCTCAAAATGGCGTGTATTGTTTTGTATTATCAGGCCTTGCTATAATTAATTCTATACAACTAGAAGAAAGAGATGGAATGGGTATCTGGGATGTTAATTCATTCACAATAGAATCTTTGTCAGAAAATTTGGAAATTCTATTGATGGAAGTACCTTTGAAATTGTAATTTATACAATTTCAATGAAATCAAACAGTAGGTTGAGCAGTTTCAGGTTTGCAATTAATGGTATTAAACATTTTGTAAAAACTGAAAAAAATGCTAAAATCCAAATCCTTTTAGCTTTAATTGCATTGGTTTTGGGCTATATTTTCAATATTTCCAATATAGAATGGATTTTAATATTAGTATGTATTGGAGGTGTTATTTCATTAGAAATCATTAACACAAGCATTGAAAATATGGCTGATTTTATAAATAATAGTATTCATCCACAAATTAAAATTATCAAAGATTTGTCTGCAGGAGCAGTTCTTGTTTTTTCAATTATTGCTTTTTTAATAGGTGTAATTATCTTTATTCCTAAAATTTACACTTACTTTTAACAAAAAGGTTATAAGTTATTGTCTTTCATCAATTTTTTGTTTTATTTTTGCAAACCAATAACACGAATAAAATGCAGTTTTTAGTAAAAATAGAAATAATGCCTCGCAAAGAGCTTTTGGATCCTCAAGGAAAAGCAGTAACAAATGGTTTGAATAACATTGGCTGTACTCAAATTAATGATGTAAGAGTTGGCAAATGCATTACTTATACTACTGTTGCAGATAATGAAACTATCGCTTTTACTGAAGCTGAGCACGCTACTACAAAATTGTTAGCCAATTTGATAATGGAGAGTTATAATATCTCTATTACTGCTTTATAAGTTTAGTTATTATTAATGCTTGATGTTGCCATTATAGGTGGAGGTGCTGCAGGTTTTTTTGCAGCCATCAATATCAAACACCAACATCCAAACCTAAAAGTTGCCATTTTTGAAAAATCAAAAACCGTACTTGGCAAAGTAAGTATAAGTGGCGGTGGTAGATGCAATGTGACACATTCTTGTTTTGATAATTCACAACTAATTACATATTATCCTCGAGGAAACAAAGAATTATTGTCTGTTTTTAATCGTTTCAATCCTAAAAACACTATTGAATGGTTCAAACAAAGAAATATTAACTTAAAAACAGAGTCTGATGGCAGAATGTTTCCGGAGAGTAACCAATCTGAAACCATAATAAATTGTTTTCTATCTGAATGTAAACGACTAAATATTCCTATTTATACTCAAAAACCTTTGTTTGATTTCCATTCTAAAGAGGACTTATCGTTTAATTTATCCTTTGAAAATGAAACTTTAAACTGTGTTAAACTGGTTTTCACTTCAGGGAGTAGTGAATTTATGTGGAACATGCTCAAAAAGAAAGGCATTCCAATAATAGAACCAGTACCATCTCTATTTACCTTTAACATCAAGCACCCACTTATTAATGGCCTTCAAGGTTTATCAGTGAAATATGCAACTGTTTCTTGTACTTTTGAAAAAGACTTATTAAAGTATCATCATCTAAAAAAAGAACAATTGTCTCAATCGGGACCTTTGTTAATTACACACTGGGGATTAAGCGGACCTTCTGTATTAAAACTTTCTTCAATAGGTGCAAGAATTTTTAATGAACAAAGTTATAAATTTTCAATACAAGTCAATTGGATTAATGATTCGTTTGACAATACCATATTACAACTCAAAAAACTAAAAGAATCTAACTCCAAAAAGAAAATTTCTAATATCCCATTTGCCCATTTGCCAAGTCGATTATGGGAATCTATGTGTGTTCAGCTGAAAATAGAAACGAAAAACTGGGGTGACTTAAGTCAAAATGAAATAAATAAACTAGCCATTTTATTGACAGAGAGCACATTTGAAGTAAATGGCAAAAGTACTTTTAAGGAAGAGTTTGTAACCGCAGGTGGAATAGATTTAAAAACAGTAGATTTTAAATCTATGGAATCAAAACAAATAAAAAATTTATTTTTTGCAGGTGAAGTGTTGAATATTGATGCGCTCACTGGTGGTTTTAATTTTCAAGCAGCATGGAGTGAGTCTTGGATTATAAGCCAAAACATTAATTAACTAAATCTACTTAATTCATTCACCCTGTTTGCATCAAGTTTTAAAAATGTAAACAACATCAAACTAAAACTTATTAGTGATGAACCTCCATAACTCATAAATGGCAAAGGAATACCTATTACAGGTAATAATCCCATAGCCATACCAATGTTAATGAAAAAGTGAAACAAAATAATAGAACCAACAGAATAGCCAAATACTCTACTAAATGTATTCTTTTGTCTTTCGGCCAAATAAAAAATACGTCCAATAAAAAACAAATACAAACCTATAAATAGAACGGAACCAATAAATCCATACTCTTCACCTACGGTACAAAAAATAAAATCCGTGTGTTGTTCAGGTACTAATTTAGCCTTCGTTTGAGTCCCATTGTTAAAGCCATTACCGGCCCATCGTCCTGCACCTATACTGATTTTTGACTGACGGACATTGTAACTATAATCTCGTTTTGATTTTGTTTTGTCTTCCTTTTTAGGTAATTCTACTTTGAAAAATGAAAAGCCATTTGTTTTATTTGCATAATATTCCTCAACATCTTGATTTAAGGTTACTAATATTCTCTGCTGTTGATGTGGCTTAAGTATAGATGTGAATACAAAATCTAAACTCAAAATAAAACAAACCGATAAGGCTACTACTAAAATAGAAGCAACTATTAATTGCTTATGCTTTTTGTAAATAAAGATTATTAAAGTCAAAATCAATAATAATCCTATAATTATATACAAAGAAGGGTATAAAATAGTTAAGACAAAAATGAGCACTAAGTAAAAACCCAATACAAGCCACCAACCTGAAAGTCCTTCACGAAAAAGCACCAAAATAAAACTCAAAAACACCAATGCTGATCCAGTATCATTTTGTGCAAGTGTTAATAGCATTGGGAAAAAGATAATTGCAAAACAAATACCCATATTTCTTTTTCCCTCAAATTTGATGTCATATGTTCCTAAAAACTTTGCCAAAGCCAAGCCAGTTGCATATTTAGCAAACTCACTAGGTTGTAATTTAAAAGCCCCTATTTTAAACCAAGCTTGAGCACCTTTATTAAAAGAACCTGTAGCTAATAACGCAATTAACAACAATATTACTACTACATAAATTCCATAAGCAGAATAGTTAAAAAACTTAAAATCAGTAAGTAATACCAAAAAAACGATTAGCGCACTTGCAGACATCCAAATAATTTGTTTCCCATATTCCATTTTAAAATCAAATAGAAAATGATGTTCTAAAGTATTATTGGCTGAATAAATATTTATTGCACCAAACATCACAATAATAATATAAAGGCCAACTGTTAACCAATCTATATGTAATTTTTCTTCCATATTATTTGGTATTATAAACAGAATTTTCCAATAATGATGTTGTTATCATTTGATTAAACAAATCTAGACGTTTTGAAGGTGCTTTTTTATCTTTTGCCAAATAATGTTCGATCATCAAATTGGCTATAGGTGCTGCAAAAGTTGCTCCAAATCCTCCATTTTCAACAATTACACAAATTGCAATTTTAGGGTTTTCGCGTGGTGCAAAAGCAATGTAAATGGAATGATCTTTACCATGTGGATTTTGTGCAGTTCCGGTTTTTGCACAAATATCAATACCTTCTATTCCTGTTCTTCCTGCTGTCCCTCCGGGTTTGGTTACCATAGACATCCCACTTATGATTGTATCAAAATGTTTTGCATCTATCATTGTGTACCTTTTTTCTTTAAATTCAGTAGGAACAAAGTAATTATCACCTATTGATTTTACAACATGTGGTGTTATAAACCAACCTTTATTAGCTATAATTGCTGCTACATTAGCCATTTGCAATGGCGTTAAACCAACTTCTCCTTGACCAATTGACATAGATACAACATTTGCTGAACGCCAATTTTTGCCAAAAACTTTAACAAAATAATCGTTGTGTTTTATTATCCCTTTTGACTCCTCAGGTAAATCTACTCCTGTTTTAACACCAATTCCAAAACTCAACAAGTATTCTGTCCATTTTTTATAAGCCTCTTGCACCGAACTGTATTTAGGATTGTCTAAAATAGCACGATAAACATGACAATAATAGGCATTACAACTGTTCTTAATACTATTCTCTAAATCGAGTGGCGAGGCATGAGCATGACAACCAACAGTTAAACTTCCCATTCTATAACCTCCTGCACACGGAAAAGTTGTGGAGGGTACAATTATTCCCTCTTGCAAGCCAATCAAAGCCTGAACTAATTTAAAAGTTGAGCCTGGAGGATATGGCGCTTTTAATGCTCTATTAAAGAGGGGTTTACTTGGATCAAGTAATAATCGGGCAAAATTTTTGTTTCTCTCTTGGCCAACCAATAAGTTGGGATCATAATTTGGACTATTTACAATACTTAGTATTTCACCTGATTTAGGTTCGATAGCCACAATAGACCCAATTTTATTCCCTAATAATTGTTCGCCAAATCTTTGTAAATCTATATCTACAGATGAAATGACATTTTGCCCTGGAATAGGAATACTGTCAAATTTACCGCCTGCGAAACTGCCTTGTTGTCGGCTGAATTTATCAACTAAAACGACTCTTCTTCCCTTTTTCCCTCTTAAGTAAAATTCATAAGACTTTTCCATACCAGAAATACCCAATATATCTCCAGGCTTGTAATAAGGCTGCTCTCCTACTATTTTTTCAGAAGCTTCACCCAAATAACCTAATAAATGTGCAGCCCCCTGAATATTGTATCGTCTGTCAATTTTTGATTCGATGTAAAAAGCAGGAAATTGATGTATAATTTCTTGCAAACTCGTCAACATTTCAAATGGTAAATTTTTATAAAAAATAGACGCTTGTCTGGAATTGTATCTTGCCGCTTTTTTTAATCTTTTATCAAAATTTATAGTATCAATGTTTAAAAACTTACTAAGGGTATGTTTATCTGACTCAAGAGTTTTGTCGGGAACAACCATTAAATCATAAAGAGCATCGTTATAGACCATTAAGTTCCCGAATCTATCCAAAATTGTCCCTCTTGGTGGGTTTAATGTTATCTCATTAGAACCGTATGATTGTGCTTTGTAATAGTTAGAAGAATCAACAATTTGAAGGAAATACAAGCGAATACTGAAAATAATACCAATTCCAATTAGAAAAATAATAATCACCAAAAATTTATTACTCTTGTCCATTAACAATTAATTTCTTGAAGGTTTATATAATAAATTCTCTAATATGAGTATTAATAAAAAAGTAAATAAACTACTAACTATAACGGAAGGTAAAACGTAAGTAAAGAAATTTCGACCTAAGGATTCAATTAAAATAAAAAAGAAATGATAAATGATAGTAAAACCTAGAAAATAAAACCATTTCCATGTTTTACTTTTTTTGGATGTCCATGCTTTATTATCCTCATCGCGACCAGAAATAGCACTGTCAACATCGAGTACAACATAATATCTAAAAAATCCTATTAATGTAGATACAGCAGCATGAATTCCCCATGAATTAAAAAATAAATCGACCAATAAACCTGATAAAAAAGCGAGTAAAATTTGCTGAACATGTGTATAGCTTACTGGCAATAATAATAAGAAAAAAACTATTATTTGAGGTTGAAATAAATAGCCAAATTCAAACCCTAAAATAAGATTATTAAGGATAAATAGTTGAATGAATATCAACAACAGAAATACTGCAATTTGTTTTAATAAATTAATCATTCTTAGGGATTACTTATGATAGTTTGTTTTTCTAATTGCTCTATTTCTGATTTGAACAAATCAAATACAACATACACATTTTGAATTTTGCCAAAATTTACGCTAGACTTAATTGTTGCTTTAAAAAACGGATCTGAACTGCTTTGTTTAATTTCACTAACTAAACCTATTGGAATATTCTCAGGAAATATTTTGGTGTAAGGACTTGTAACCAAATGGTTGCCTACTTTCAAAGCTTCATACTTATTTATTCCTTTAAGTGATAAAAAAGAAGGATCTTTACCGTCCCACTCAACACTCCCTTTGGTGTAAGAAAGCTCTTTTATTTTAGGAACTATCTTGAACTTGTTGGTGCTCAGCAAAGAAACCACAATACTATAATTTTCAGAGACACGTTCCACAATCCCTACTACACCTTCCGGACAAAATACACCCATTCCTTGTTCAATTCCAGATGCTTTACCTCTATTGATTGTTATATAGTTATTAGCCCTATTGGTAGAATTTGCTATAATTTGAGCAGGCAAATATTTGTATCTTTGTTTGTATACAGTATCATTGATTTCAAATATTTTTTTGGACTCTATAACGTAGTTTGATTTTAAATGTTGACGTAACATCAAATTTTCATTAGTCAACGCTTCATTCTTTTGGTATAATGCTACATAATCAAACAAGTGATTGTTTATTTCATTGATTTTGGCAGTTATTTTTTTGGTATTGTTAAAATAGTAGGCCGATTGGTATACGTTATTTCTAACAATAATAATAATGCACAATAATTCAAGTAGTAGAAACAACAAAACATGAAGTTTTCGCTGTATGTACTTGAAAATAGAATTCATTTAAAATCAAGAATTCATTAAAAATTTAAATCTACCAATGTTTTTAAGCGCAATACCTGTTCCACGAACTACTGCTTTAAGTGGATCTTCAGGAATGTGAACTGGTAATTTTGTTTTGGCAGATAAACGCTTATCCAAGCCTCTTAATAAAGCTCCACCTCCAGTTAAATATATACCAGTTTGATAAATATCAGCGGCCAATTCTGGTGGGGTATTTTCTAAAGCTTTCAGAACAGCTTCTTCAAGTTTTACAATAGATTTATCGAGTGCTAGTGCAATTTCAGAATACGAAACAAATACTTGCTTTGGAATTCCTGTCATTAAATCTCTTCCATATACCGCATAATCTTCTGGCGGATTATCTAGTTCAGTTAATGCAGAACCTACATTTATTTTAATTTTTTCGGCTGTACGTTCTCCTGTCAGTAAGTTATGTTGACGCTTCATGTACTCAGCTATATCTGTATTAAATTCATCTCCAGCGACACGAATAGATTGGTCACAAACAATACCACCTAAGGCAATAACGGCAATTTCTGTAGTACCACCTCCAATATCAATAACCATATTTCCCATCGGCTCAGTCACATCAATACCAATACCTACAGCTGCTGCCATTGGTTCATGTATCATATATACTTCCTTACCACCAGCTCTATCAGCACTGTCTTTAACGGCTCTTTTTTCAACTTCGGTGATACCAGAAGGAATACAAATAACCATTCTTAATTGAGGAGAAAATGTTTTACCAGATTTGCTGATTTTTTTAATCATACCTCGAATCATGTGTTCTGCAGCTTGGAAATCTGCAATTACTCCATCCTTTAAGGGTCTTATTGTTTTAATATTATCGTTTTCTTTACCATACATTTGCATGGCCTCGTGACCAATAGCAATTACTTTTCCAGTGCTTCTTTCAATAGCAATTATTGATGGTTCGTCTACCACCACTTGATCTTTGTATATGATTAAAGTGTTGGCAGTTCCTAAATCTATCGCCAATTCCTGAGTAAAAAAATTAAACCACGCCATGCTGTCTATTATTGACCCGCAAAGTAACAATTATTTTTGTATTTTTTGTGATATTTTTTTTTGCAACCAATTGATTATACTTATGTTTTGGCATTAAATTTGCAGAAAAATAAAGAACATGGAAAATAATGATCAAATGCCTATATCTAAAAGAAAACCTGGAAGACCTTCAACTAATGACAGCAGAAAACAGGAGATTATTGATAAAGCAACTCAATGTTTTTTCAAATTTGGATATAATAAAACAACTTTAGATGAAATTGGGGAGTCAATCGGATTCAATAAAGCAGCTTTGTATTATTATTTCAAAAATAAAGAAGAATTATTTGTACAAGTCGTTAATAATCAATTAAAACACGGTTTACTTAATTTAAAAAATAATATCGAAGAGATTGAAAATCCTGAAAATAAATTCTTTCAGTATTTTTGGCATCGTACCAAGGTTTTTTCAAATGTAATAAAGTTAACTAACCTGTCTAATGAAAATATTTTAGACTTACACAGCACTTTTGATACTATTTATTCTCCTTTCAAAAAATCAGAAAAAGATTTTTTAGTGAAAATCCTTTCATCTATAGTACCTCACAAATCAAAAATCGAAATCGAAAATTTTGTGTCACTTTGTTTTGACGTAGTAAACTCTTTATCAATTTCTGCTTCTATGTTACAAAATGCAATGAGTAAAGATTCAACTTTGGAAGAGTACAACAAGAAAAAAGACATAGTTTTGCAGCACTTGTTGACTTCTTTTAAATTAAAATAATTTTTTAATTTAAGTCTTTCTCTTACTTTTGGTTTTATATTAATGGATAAAATCAAATTTACTTTTCAAAAACCAATTCTTATAGTTTTGGTTATTTGGATTTTTCTTAGTTTAATCAATTTGAACAAGGCTGTTCATATGGACGATACATTCCATATTGAAGCAGCTAAAGAAATTTTAAAAAACCCAACTAAACCAATGAGTGGTAAAGTTAATTGGGGCTCTAATCCTAATTATATACACTCATTCAACCAAGCACCCCTGTTTTTCTATGTCATTGCTTATTGGGGTTCTTTCTTTGGTTTTAATGAAATTTCTCTTCATCTACTCATTTCTATTTTTACTTTTCTTGCCCTGTTCTACTTTAATAAAATCAGCCGTTTATTATATCCCGAAAACTCTAATTATCTACTCCTTTTGTTTGGCCTCTCTGCTCCTTTTATAATCAACCAAAACATTCATTTAGATGTTCCCCTCCTCTCTCTTCTTTTGTTGTTTTTTTACAAAATTCTACTTTTTTCTCAGTCTAAAAAGGGAACTCATTTGCTTGTAGCGGCTCTAGTTTTCAGTTTATCTCTACTTATTAAATATTCGGTTATTCCTTTGTTTACAGTAATGGTAGCCGCTTTGTTTTTTTCTAAAAAATATAAATATACTTGGATGCTATTAGTGCCAATTGCTTTTCTAACCTTATGGTCATATTTTAATTGGGTTGAATATGGTAGCATTCACTTTTTGGACCGTCCAAAAAATGAGTTTACTCCTTACCGAATTGGTGGTATTTTTATTATATTCACTGCATGTATTGGAGCTTTGTTCCCTTTTGGATTTATAGGATTAAGTAACTTTTTAAAACCTAATATTAATCTGCTACTTGCTATTACTTTTATTTCTTTGTTTACACTATTATGTGCAGGAGTTTTATTTGATATTATTCCAGAAAAAATCTCATCAATTATTCTATATGCCATATTCATTTTTACAGGCTTAATTGTACTTTTTTCAACCATCTATATTATTTATAAAAATTATAAATTTTTCAATATTGAAACTAAATTAATTAGTATTGCATTGTTGAGTTTGTCGGGCTTTCTAGTGGTGTTTGCTCCATTTATGGCAAGTAGACATTTACTTTTAATTATGCCTTTTGTACTTTGGATACTAAAACCTTTTTTCCAAAATGCACCAAAAATGGTTTTAAATTTAACATTATTTGTAAATGTTTTTATTGGAATTATCTTAGGCATTTCAGATTGGTTTTACGCTGATTATTACAGAGAAGCTGCACAAAATATTTCAAAACAAACAAACAACCCAAATCTATACTCAAGAGGACATTGGGGTTGGCAATGGTATTCTAAAAAAGAAGGTTTAAAAGAATATGGCAAAGATTCAACCCTATTACAAGTCAATGATTTAATAATTGGCCCAGTTAATGTATCAAAACAAGATTTACATCCGTCTTTAGTTTTAGAAACTATTTACACAGAAATACCTCCATCTTCATTATTTACCTTTTTCTCTGGCAATGACTATGCTTCTATGTACAATGCAAGTTCTAAAAGAACTTCATGGAAATTAAGCAAACAACCTATAGATACAATCGTAATTATGAGAGTAAAAGCAATTAAACATTTAACCCAAGTTAAGGATTAGAATTGAAAATCTCTTTACGTAATTTAAATAAACAAATATTGAAGTAAAATTTATTAATAGCTCTATCTCAACAAATCAATTAATTGGGATTTAATACAACTGAGTCAATAAAACTTAGTATTCGTTCTGTACTTTTTCCATCCCACATTGGAGGTATGTTTCCTTTCTTGTATGATTGAGATTCAATTTCAGTTATCAATTTATTTATAGATTCTATATTAAACGGGACTAATGTATTAGTTCCTAAAGTTATAGTAATTGGTCTTTCAGTATTATTTCTTAGTGTTAGGCATGGCACTTTTCTATAAGTAGATTCCTCCTGAATACCACCACTGTCGGTAAGTATAAATGAAGCTTTTGTGATTAATTTTTGGAATGAAAAATAATCCAAAGGATCTGTAAAAATAAGTTTTTCTGATGACACTAATTCATCCCAAAGATTATATGTTTTCAATTTTGTAACCGTTCTTGGGTGAATAGGGAAAACCAAATGATACTTACTAGTCACTGATTTTATCAACTGAATTAAAGTATATAAACCCTCTATTTCATCAACATTAGAGGGTCTGTGCATCGTCATTAAAACGTATGGTTTATTATCTAAATTCAGTTTGGTTAATACATCGCTTTCCTCTATTTCAGTCTCAAAACCAACCAAACTATCTATCATGGTATTACCAACCATTTCAATTCTATTTTGTTCAATTCCTTCTGTCAATAAATTATCTAATCCACTTTGCTCTGTTACAAAAAAGAAATTACTTATTTTGTCGGTTAAAATTCTATTAATTTCTTCAGGCATTGTTTTATCAAAGCTTCTTAAACCACTTTCAACATGGGCAATTTTTATATTCATTTTATTGGCTGTTAGTGCTGCAGCAAACGTACTATTTACATCACCTACCACTAACATCAAATCAGGCTGATATGATAGGCAGACAGGCTCCAAACCCAGCATAATATTTGCCATTTGTGTATTGGCAGTCCCTTGCCCAATTTGTAATAGAAAATCAGGTTTTAAATCAAACTGTTGGAAAAATATTTGACTCATTTTATCATCAAAATGCTGTCCAGTATGCACAAACTTAATCTCAAAATGAGGAAACAATTCCGCAGCGACTTTTTTAAATCTAGTCACCTTTATAAAATTAGGGCGAGTCCCCACTACTATTAATATTTTTTTCACTTTGTAAAACCTATTTTCAGCAAAATTAATGGAATTGATGCTTTTATTACTAAAAAAACAAGAAAATGGTTGTAAATTTGTCTATTCAAAAAACAATCAACAACATCATGTTAAATATCGTATTATTTGGACCTCCGGGAGCAGGAAAAGGAACTCAATCAGCCAAATTGGTTGATACATTTCAATTAGTTCATCTTTCTACAGGGGATATTTTCAGATATAACATCAAAAATGAAACAGAATTAGGTAAGCTAGCAAAAACATACATTGATAAAGGTGAACTTGTGCCAGATGAAGTTACTATAAGCATGCTGGAAAATGAAGTAGAAAAAATAAAAGAAGCTAAAGGCTTTATTTTCGATGGTTTTCCAAGAACTGTAAATCAAGCAAATGCGCTTGACGCTTTTTTAAAAAACAGAAATACAGAAATTTCAATGATGTTGGCTTTAAATGTTGATGAAGACGAGCTTGTAAAAAGACTTTTGATTAGAGGGAAAGACAGTGGTCGTGCAGACGATTCGGACGAGTCTATAATCAGAAATCGTATTAAAGTATACAATGAACAAACAGCAATAGCTGCTGAATATTACAATCAACAAGGAAAATACCACGGCATTAATGGCATAGGTTCTATTGATGAAATTTTCAATAGATTAAGTGCCATAATAGTTGAGTCAAATCGTTAATTCCTTTGGAATAATATATGCAAGAATCAAATTTTATTGACTATGTAAAGATTTATTTCCGAAGTGGTAAAGGAGGTAAAGGAAGCGCGCATTTTCACCGTGCAAAAGGACTTCCAAAAGGCGGACCAGATGGTGGTGATGGAGGAAAAGGTGCTGATATTAGACTTAGAGGTAATGCCCAATTATGGACTTTACTCCATTTAAAATACAGAAAACACGTTCATGGCGAGGATGGTCAACCTGGGGCCTCTGCTTTATGTACTGGTGCTTCAGGTAAAAATGAAGTTATTGAAGTTCCGCTTGGAACCGTTGCAAAAAACGAGGAAACAGGTGAAATTCTGTTCGAAATTACAAAAGATGGAGAAGAAAAAACTTTAATGCGCGGTGGAAAAGGTGGTTTAGGTAATAACCATTTCAAAACCTCAACAAAACAGGCTCCCACTTATGCTCAACCCGGTGAAGATTGCCAAGAAGGATGGATTGTATTGGAACTTAAAGTGTTGGCAGACGTAGGATTAGTTGGATTTCCAAATGCTGGAAAATCAACTCTATTAGCAGCTATTTCAGCAGCAAAACCTGAAATTGCAAATTATCCGTTTACAACTTTAGTTCCTAATTTAGGGATTGTTCAATACCGTGATTACCGCTCATTTATTATGGCAGATATTCCCGGTATTATTGAAGGAGCACACGAGGGAAAAGGACTTGGACACCGTTTCCTTAAACATATAGAAAGAAATGCCGTGCTATTGTTTTTAATCCCTGCAGATAGCAAAGACATTAAAGCCGAATACAAGATTCTACTGAATGAGTTAAAGAAATTTAATCCCGAATTACTTAAAAAGGAAAGAGTGGTTGCTATCAGTAAATGTGATATGCTCGATGACGAACTAATTTCTATGATGAAAAAGGATTTAAAATCAATTAAACCTTTATTCATATCAGGTGTAAGTGGTTTAAACTTACAACCTTTGAAAGATTTACTTTGGGATAAAATTGAAGCTTCTGAAGATTAATTTTTGATTAATCTGTAGTTTGCCATCTGGTTTTCATCTTTGATTGTTATATTGTAAACGCCTGATGGATATTGGCTAATGTCTATTATTTCCCCAGAAACATAGTCCTTTTGATTTACTAATTGACCTTGAGCATTAAATAACATCAATTGTCCTTTTGCTATTAAATCATTTTTGATATGGATAGTTTGATTACTTGGATTAGGATATAAGTCCTTCACAGTCGTTTTAACCGCTTTTACATTTACAGCTCCCCAAACATCTATTGACATTGTTACATTTATACCTTCAAATGGTCTTGATGCTCTGAAAAAATTAACTACCATTTTACCTGAACCTCTTTTATTTTTTGGATAAAAATGGAATGACAAATAACCTGAATCACCTGCACCCATTTCGAATGTATTAGAATTAACTTCGGCTCCATGACATTGCATAATATCACAAACAGCACTTTCCCAAGCTGTATCTCCTAATTCATTGGTTATTCTGTTCCAAGAAATGGTATCTTTTGAATTAGACAAGTTGTACATCCAAGTGTTAGCATAAATATCAGCCTCAGTTGTAAAATCGGCTTTATATAAAACAGTATCTTTAAATGAAATTTGAGCATAGAGTTGATTAGTAACAATCAAAACAAAAGAAATAATGACGGTAATTTTTTTAGACATAATGCAAAGTTAACTAAAAAATAAAATGAATTACAACTTTATTTTAAAACTAATGTCCATACTCTTAACAGAATGCGTTAACATTCCCAGAGAAATAAACTGAACACCTGTAGCTGCATAGGCAACAATATTGTCAATTGTTATTCCTCCTGAAGATTCTGTTTCGCATCTATTATTGACCAATTCAACGGCTTGTTTGGTTAGTTCGGGGCTAAAATTATCGAACATTACTCTTTGTATTGGTAGCATTGACATTACCTGCTCTACCTCTTTTAAATTCCTAGTTTCAACCTCAATACCTAAGTTTAAGTTATTTTGAACTAAATATGATTTTGCCTTTTCAATGGCCTCAATAATTCCACCTGCTACATCAACATGATTATCTTTTAGCATAATCATGTCGTACAACCCTTTTCTGTGATTATAGCCACCACCAAGAGTAACAGCCCACTTTTCCAATGTTCTCATATTGGGAGTCGTTTTTCTAGTATCCAATATTTTAGTTTTGTAATCCTTTATTTTGCTTGTTATTTGATGGGTAATACTGGCAATACCACTTAGCCTTTGCATAATATTCAGAAGCAATCTTTCGCTCTTAAGTAATGACTGAGCATTTCCATTTACCACAAATCCTATTTCTCCAATTTTAACTTCATCTCCATCTTTTTTATGAAATATAATCTCACAATTGGGGTCGTTTATTTTCAAAATAGCTTCTGCAATACAAAGCCCTGCTGCTATTCCATTGTCCTTAAAAATAAGCTGTGCAGAAGCTTTTCTATTACTCTCTATACTCGCCAATGAAGAATGATCGCCTTCACCAACATCCTCTTTTAATGCAAGATATATCATCTCGATTACTTCGTTTTCTTGACTAATATTTGTCTTCATTGTATTTCCTAATTGTAGGTCGCAAATTACATGTTCCCTTTAAAACAAAAAAATAGTCCGATGTAATTTCGGACTATTTATAAAACTTTATGTTTCGCTAAATGATTAGATTTTGCTTACTTTAAATTGATGCAATTGACCATTATCAAGTATAGTAACATTATAAACACCTGAAGTGATATTTTCTAATGAAATAATACCATTGTTTAACGTTTGTGTATTTACCAGTTTACCATTCATATCATAAACTTGTGCAATAACATTTAAGTTTGACAAGCCGTTAATTTGAATTGAACTAGAAGCTGGATTTGGGTAAAATGAGATTTGATTCGTGTTTTGAGAAGACATTGAAGTTGATTGTAATTCAGCTTGTATATGTGAAATATTATCTGTTTTAGAATCCCCTTTGTTAAATGAATACAATGCCAAAGGGAAACCATATTCACTTTTGTTTGACCACCAAGCATGCTCGTATGAAGAATCTCTTGTAACATCTAATTCCAATGCGCGAACTTGTTGAGCTGTTAAATTAGCCCAACGACCCAAAACAAATCCCGCATATGATGGTATTGAAATTTCTTCTTTCTCTACCATTACAGCATCAACCATTACATTGTTTGATAACTTTACTTTTCCCCAACCTAAACCAGTAAACTTATTAACTGTTTTAGAGCTTACTCTAATAGAGTCAATCGTTGGCGCTGGTCCTGGACCATCTGGATCTAAATCTAATTCGTAAGTAAATACTACTTGAGAAAATGAATCTTTTAAAACAGTGTTATAGGTCATTGGAAATTTTATAATAGTAGAACGAAATGGGAATACTTCAAAACCACCCATTCCATCGTCGTCAGCAGAACCAACTATTTCCAAACTAGATGTTGATTTATTTAATAAAATGTACGATCCTGGATCATTGGCAAATGTAACTATCGTATTAGCGCTAATTGCTAAATTCTTTATTGCAGGAACCCAATCTCTGTTATAAAACAAAATAGTATCCTCGTCTTCTTTTCTAAGAGAGCTGAAATCCCAAGTTTTGTTTGTACCACCAGTTTGAATGTTTATTTCTCCTGTATCATTATACTGTACGGATTTTTTACCAGGTGCAGCTACCATGTAGTCAAAAACGGTGATTTGTGCACTCAATACAGAAGCACATAAAAGACTAAATAAAAATGTAATTTTTTTCATTTTGGTTTGTATTATTTATTTTAATTTGTTGTTTTATTAGTTAATATTTCTCGATTAAGTAATTTTAAATTCATTAATCACAAAGCCAAGTCCAACTTTGTATTCCCCTTTGATTGTTACACGGTATTGACCATTCTTGGTTGTCAAATTTAATACAATCATAGAATTGGTAGAACCTGAAGTTTCGTGGAGCACAACTGCATTAGTTGGAACATTTGATTTGAAAAAATTCTCAAGTATAATAATGGCTTGATTTTTTGAACTTAATCCACTTACTTGCGGGGTTGTTAATTCAATACTACCATTGAACATCAAAGACAAATCACTCACATTTGCATTTTTTAGAATAATTGCAATTTTATCGCCCTCCTTAGCTTTAACAGAAAAAGAAGCCAAAATAAAAGACATAAAAAGTATCAGTTTACTCATAATTAATATTTACTATTCAGAAAGTGTGCCAAATTCTACTGCAATTATAATCTTTTTTTCAATTCTTCTATCTGATCTCTGTATTTAGCTGCTTCTAAAAAATCCATATCCTTAGCTGCACGCATCATTGATTTCTCTGTTTCTTTTATGGCTTTTTGAATATTATCTTTACTCATATAATCAAAAACTGGGTCGGCAGCTATTGAAAATGAATCTTTTGTTTGGTCAGCATAATTAGAGAATTCTCCCTTTTTAGCATCTGCTACACTAGTTTGATCCATAATTTGTTCTATTGACTTAACAACAGTAGTAGGGGTGATACCAAATTCCAAATTATACTGTATTTGTTTTTCCCTTCTTTTCTCTGTTACTTCTATAGTTTTCCTCATACTTTCTGTCATTCTATCAGCATACATGATTACCTTTCCTCGTTGGTTTCTGGCGGCCCTTCCTATGGTTTGAATCATACTAGTTTCACTTCTCAAAAAACCCTCTTTATCAGCATCAAGTATGGCTACAAAACTTACTTCGGGTAAGTCTAATCCTTCTCTTAATAAATTGATACCTATTAATACATCTATTTTACCTAATCTCAAATCTCTCAATATTTCAACCCTATCCAAAGTCTTAATTTCACTGTGAATGTATTGACATTTAATTCCCAAATTACTCAAGTATTTCGCCAATTCTTCGCTCATCCGTTTCGTTAATGTTGTTACCAACACACGGTCTCCCATTTTTACCCTTTCATCTATCTCGTCTAACAAATCATCAACTTGATTGATACAAGGTCTAACCTCAATTACGGGATCTAACAATCCTGTAGGTCTTATCACCTGTTCTACTACAACACCTTCCGATTCTCGTACTTCATAGTCCGCTGGGGTCGCACTTACGTATATGACTTGATTGGTTAATTGGTTAAACTCTTCGAACTTTAATGGTCGGTTATCTAAAGCAGAAGGCAACCTAAATCCATACTCAACTAAGTTCATTTTTCTTGACCTATCACCACCATACATCGCACGTATTTGTGGCATACTAACGTGACTTTCATCCACTACCAAAAGAAAATCATCAGGAAAATAATCCAACAAGCAAAAGGGTCTATCTCCAGCTTGACGCCTGTCCATATAACGACTGTAGTTTTCTATTCCGCTACAATAGCCCAATTCTCGCATCATTTCCAAATCAAAATTCACTCTTTCCTCTAACCTTTTGGCTTCTTGGTGTTTGCCATTCTCTTTAAAATAATGAATTTGTTCCACTAAATCATCTTGAATTTCATAAATGGCTTGGTTTAACCTTTCCTTAGGTGAAACATAAATATTAGCAGGGTAAATTGCAATGTGATCGTGCTCTTGGATTGTAATACCTGTTTCTGGTTCAAAAGATTGGATTTCTTCAATATCGTTTCCAAAAAAACTAATACGATATGCAAAATCATTGTATGCCAAAAATACATCAATGGTATCCCCTTTGACTCGAAAATTTCCTCTGTTAAAGTCTGCCGTTGTTCGACTGTACAAACTGTCAACTAAGCGATGCAAAAGGGCATTTCGGCTCATTTTCTCACCCTTACTTAATCGAATAATACTCTCTTCGTAATCGTTAGGATTACCCGCACCATAAATACAACTTACTGAAGCTACCACAACAATATCTCTTCTGCCACTTAATAAAGTTGAAATAGTCTTTAATCTCATTTTCTCAATTTCTTGATTGATAGCTAAATCTTTTTCTATGTATGTATTTGTTGTAGGAATGAAAGCTTCTGGTTGGTAATAATCGTAATAACTTACAAAATATTCAACATCATTGTTTGGAAAAAACTGTTTAAACTCTCCATACAATTGAGCTACAAGTGTTTTATTATGACTTAAAATAAGTGTTGGCTTTTGTACCTTCTCTATTACATTGGCAATAGTAAATGTTTTACCACTACCGGTAACCCCCAAAAGTGTTTGGGATTTTACACCTGACTCCAAGCCTTGCACTAATTGTGAAATTGCTGAAGGTTGGTCGCCATTTGGCTCAAAAGGGGCTATTATTTGAAATTTTGACAAAGTTTCGCAAAGATAGTATTGAATTGACTGAATTAATAAATCTATCTGTAATTAAAAGGTAAATATTATCTTTGTAATAATGAAAACTGACAGTAATTGGGACGAAGTTTTAAAAGATATTTTTAAAATGCCCTTTTATAAGGAATTAGAAATTTTCTTGAACACAGAAATCGCAAATAATCAAACTATTTACCCTCCAATTAATCAAATTTTCTTTGCTTTTAAAGCCACATCTTTAGAATCTGTTAAGGTCGTAATATTAGGTCAAGACCCATACCATGGCGTGGGACAAGCGCATGGTTTAGCTTTTAGTGTTAACAAAAACCATAAAATTCCACCTTCATTAAAAAACATATACAAAGAACTAGGAACTGACCTTGACATTGTGCCACCAACTCATGGTAATTTAGAAACATGGGCAAAAAATGGTGTCCTTTTATTAAACGCAACCTTGACTGTAAGAGCAAATGAAGCTGCAAGTCATCAAAAAAAAGGATGGGAGGAATTTACCGATTATGTCATCAAAAAAATTTCTGATTGGCAAAAAAACTGTGTCTTTATTTTATGGGGGAATTATGCCAAAAGCAAAAGTGTGTTAATTGATAGACACAAGCATTTAGTTCTTGAAGCAGCTCACCCTTCGCCACTTTCGGCCCATTATGGTTTCTTTGGATGTAAGCACTTTTCTAAGTGTAATTCTTATCTTGTTGATAAAGGATTGACCCCAATCGATTGGCAAGTCAATTGAAATCATTAGTTTTGTAATTCATCAAGACCATTATAACTTCCCAAATTATGTCATACGAAACCGTTATATCATTAGAACATGCTGATATTTTTCAGGAAAAAAATCTTGTTTTACATCAGGTTGATTTTAAGCTAAACAAAGGTGAATTTGTTTATATAATTGGAAAAACAGGAAGTGGCAAAAGTTCTTTATTAAAGACTCTTTATGGTGAATTAAAACTTGAATTAGGTAAAGGCGAAATTGCTGGTTTTGACTTAATCAAACTTAAAAGAAGACAAATTCCTAAATTGAGAAGACGATTAGGTATCATCTTTCAAGATTTTCAGCTTTTAACAGACCGAAATGCAAAAGACAATTTACTATTTGTACTCAAAGCAACTGGATGGACCAATAAAATGGAAATGTTTAAGCGTGTGGGTGAAGTACTTAAAATTGTAGGTTTAGAAACCAAAGATTATAAAATGCCTCATCAACTTAGCGGTGGTGAACAACAACGTTTGGTAATTGCCCGAGCTCTTTTAAATAAACCTGAAATTATTTTGGCCGATGAACCTACAGGAAATTTAGACCCTGAAATTTCTAACGATATTGTTTCTTTACTTCAACTTATTGCCAAAGAGGAAGGCACTGCTGTAATTATGGCAACCCACGAAATGCGTCTCTTAGAAGAATTTCCTGCTAGAGTTATTAAAGTGGAGCAAAATAAAGTGTACGACGACCCTAAATATATAAGCTTAGTTAAATAAGCGCAAGAATAGTTTGAGTATTGTGTTCATTGTTAAAAGGTCCTTGCATTAACACCTTCTTTCTTTGTGCTATTGCATCTTCATCAAAGTCTTTATTCCACAACAAATGGATTTCTTTAATCATTTCTTCGGCGTTTATTGAAATAATACAAGCCTTTTCCAAACCTGTATTTTGAACCATTAATTCATTTACCAAACAAAATTTACCAATAAACAAGGCATTCAATAATTTTAATTTAATGCCTGTTCCCTGAAAAGTGGGCAAAATATTGATTTGTGCGTCGGATACTGCATTCATAATTTCCTCATTACTCCAATTAGAAATCAATTGAATATGAGGATACGGTTTACATGCATTTACAAGTTCGGGCGACGGTTTATTACCGGCAATAACGACAGGATATTTGATTTGCGAAAACACCTGATTAACCAAAAACAGTGCAGCATGATTGTTTTCTCCCACCGATAAATTACCATGGTACAACAGAAATGAGCCCTTCCCAGGTTTGATATTGATAGAATCGTTGGCATGAAAAGCAGGTACAAGAACAGAATGCTGGTAATTTTTTTGCAAATAATCATGGTCCGAAGGTGAAATTGCCAAAATCTGTTGAGCATGTTTCAACACCTTTTCATACTGTTTCAAAAGGTCTGACTCGTTTCTAAAAAAATACTTTTTGAAAAAATTGGTCTCTATCAATTCCAAATTTTTATAATAATCGTGCTCAATATTATGATTACGAACTATTTTGATTCTATTTTTTAATTTTTTATGAGTTAAGAAATAAGTACAATGAATGCCTTCAAAAATAATGGGAAACGAATCCTTGCAAAGATTTTCCAACAATTCATCATTACTACGGGTAGAAACAATATAAGGAACGTTACCAATAAAAGGATTCTTATACTTAGAACGTTTGTAATAATATACTTTATCACACCATTCATTTAAAATAGCTTGTTGCTCTCTTCCATATTGAAAGCAATGTAAAGTGATGGAAACGTTCAGCTTTTTGAGCCATCTTAACTTGTGGAAAATATCGATAACACCTCCATAATCGGCTGGATAAGGCACATCAAAAGCAACTATATGTATAGGTTTCTGCATATACTTTAATTAAACGGCTCAAACAATTCTTTCAATCGAACTGACTCCTGATTCCAATTCAATTTTTCTGCGGCAAATAAAGCATTTTCTTTCAATTTATTGTAGTAAAATTCATCGGAATAACATCGTAAAAGCGTTTCAATTAAAGCTTCTTTGGTATTCTTTATGCAAACGCCACATCCATATTCATTATTAAGCAATTCATATTCAGGCAAATGTGAAGAAATAGAAGGAATTCCCGCTTGGACATAATCAAAATATTTATTACTCAATGAATAATAATAACTTAGGCTTTGGGCATCTAACAAATTGTAACCGATAAAACATTTTGCACTTATTTTTTTAAGTTCTTTAGGACTTAGAATCCCTTTAAATTCCACATTTGTTAATTTTAATTTTTTAACTAATTCTCTCAAAGTTGCACTTAAGTCACCCTCGCCTACAAGCAACAAATGAAATTGTGGTAATTCTTTCATTGCCTCAATTAGCAACTCCAATTCCCTTCCTTTATTCAATGCCCCTTGGTAAATGATAGTAGGATTATCGAATGGAACAACATTGGGTTCATGATGGTAAAAAGGCAAATTTCTTATCACAGAAAATGGTTTATAATAACGTAATTCAAGTGCCTTTGCCAATGAATCAGATACTGTTATACATAACTTAGACCTTTTAACACCTGCAAGTGTTAGGCGGTGCCAAATCCATTTTTTTATTGACTTTCCTTGCAATTCAGGCACTTCTGTAAAATACTCGTGAGCATCATACACCAAAGGTTTACCCTTAAGCTTACTCAAAAACAGCATTGCTGCCAAAGTATCCGAATCAACCGCATAAAAAATATCTGTCTTTTTAAAAATTAATTTGAAAATCAATAGAACATTGAACCACACATAAAACAAGATACCCGAAGGAAATAATGGCTTAATGGCATGTAATTCGACATCTTTAAGTTCAGTGTTTTTAACAACATTTCCGTACTTAACAAACGGACGGTAAACTAACAAAACATGAAAATTCATCTCTTTTAAAACAGAAGAAATACGTTGCATCCTCTGATCGGTATAAAAATGACCTGTAATAGCTATTGCTATTGTTTTTTGATGTTCCATTGTACCCAACCCTCCTTTGTTTTATTGATATATTGATAATCTTTGAGCCAACGCAATATTAAAACATAATTATCCAAATCTGTAATATTGGCCAATTTCATTAATTCGTCTTCTTTAACATTGTGGTTTGCCAAGCAAATAGACTTGATAATTTCTATGGTTTTTTGTGATACAAAATGTTCATTTAAACTTCTTTTATGTCGTAGACAAACATCACAAATGCCACAATCTACAGATTTTTCTTCCCCAAAATATTTAACAATAATGCTAGTCCTACATACATTATTTTTGTTGTCTATGTATTGGTTTACTGCCAATAACTTTTCTTGATATCTTTCTCTTAATTTATTTATTTTCTCACTTGATATATGAATACTTCTCAACCTATTTTCGAGTAAAATCAGTTGTGGCTGAGTGGTTTGAGGTATATAATCTATCAATTCAAGGTCATTGAATTTCAGCAATTGTTCTTTCAACCACGATTCACTTTTCTTAAGCCTACGGGCTATTTCTGACTCATAAATATTGGTATAAAAATCGAATAATCCTCCATAAGAACGCAGTAACATTTTAAAAATAACATCAACAGCTGTATGGTTTTGTTGCCATTCATTTAAAGTTTCATAGTCGCACAATATCTTAAATCGCGAGGGCAGATATATTGACTCTGTCGTTTGAAAATAGGCTTCATTTTCCAAAATCTTTATGGCATTTAAAGTAAGCTGAGTCGATAATTTATTGGATGAGCAAAAATCACTAATGTCAAAATCGTAACTGATAAACTGACCTGAACCAACTGCAATTTTAAGGTAATTGTGAATAGCTTCATACACCTGAATAATTTCATCGGGTTTGGGATATTTTACTGCAATAGTGCGGTCATCCTCCAATCGGTCTGACTCATGAAAAAGCAGTATGCAATAAGACAAATTTCCGTCCCTTCCTGCCCTTCCTGCCTCTTGGTAATAGGCCTCCAAGGTATCTGGTTTTTGTTCATGAATCACAAATCTAACATCGGGTTTGTCTATCCCCATTCCAAAGGCGTTGGTGCAAACCATAATTCTGATGTGCCCTTTTTTCCATGCCTCTTGTTTTTTGTTTCTATCCAAGGCGGGTAAACCGGCATGGTAGTAATCGGTTTTAAGTCCAATTTCATTCAAGTGTCTACTTATTTCTTCTGCTTTGCGTCTCGACTTAACGTAAACAAGACCCGAACCAGTCAATTTTTGAGAAATATTGAGTATTTCTTGGAGCTTATTTTCTGTTTTTCGAATTACATAAGACAGGTTCGACCTAACAAAACTTTGTACAAAGACTTGTGCTTGTTTTAACTCTAGTTTTAAGGCAATATCATACACTACATCTTTGGTAGCAGAAGCGGTTAAGGCAATAACCCTTAGGTGATTAAATCGACTTATAAATTCGGATATTTCCAGGTAAGGCGGTCTAAAATCGTAACCCCACTGTGAAATACAATGGGCTTCATCTATTGCCAATAAGGACACTTTAATATTTACCGCATATTCTATAAAGTGTTTACTCTTTAGTCGTTCAGGGGACACATACAAAAACTTATACTTGCCATTGATACAGTTTTCGAGTTCAAACTCTATTTCTTTACGTTTCATTCCGCTGTAAAGTGCAACAGCCTGAATGTCTCTCCTCATCAAATTTTCAACTTGGTCCTTCATTAGGGCAATTAGTGGAGTTACCACCACACAAACCCCTTCTAACATCAAAGCGGGAACTTGAAAACACAAAGATTTACCACCGCCAGTTGGCAATAATGCAATGGTTGGCTTACCATCCAAAACAGACTGAACAATGTCTTTTTGCAACGGCCTGAATTGGTCGTAGCCGAAATACTGTTTCAGTGTTTGTTCGGGTGTCATTGTAAAATTTGCTCAAATTTAGTTTATTTTGCTAATCCTACAACACTGAGAAATATGAAAAGATGGGAGAATTCTAAAATTAATTCTTCAATAAATTGGAGTTTGAAATATGACGAAATTGGAACTTCCTTATGCAGCTTTCGTATCCAAATCGGCCAATTTGCTCACTACCATGTCTGCAGTAATGGTTACTTCTTTGTCGCTTTTTGATGGCGATTCATACATAACATCGAGCATTAATTTTTCGCAAATGGTTCTAAGTCCTCTTGCACCTAGCTTAAACTCTACTGCTTTGCTTACAATTAACTCAATGGCTTTTTTGTCGAAATGCAACTTAATACCTTCTATTTCCATCAATTTAACGTATTGTTTAATTAGTGCATTTTTTGGCTTAATTAAGATGTTTTTAAGCGCTTCCCTGTCAAGGGGTTGTAAGAAAGTAATCATAGGCATTCTTCCTATAATTTCGGGAATTAATCCAAAACTTCTTAAATCAGAAGGCGCAACTTGTTCTATTAATTCGAGCGAAGCATTGGATTGTTGTGCGCTATTAAAACCAATGGCATTGGTGTTTAATCTTTTTGCAATTATTTTATCAATGCCACTAAAAGCTCCTCCACAAATGAAGAGAATGTTTTTAGTGTCTATTTTTACAAATTTTTGGTCAGGATGCTTACGTCCCCCTTCAGGTGCAATGTTAGCTATAGTACCTTCCAAAAGCTTAAGCAAACCTTGTTGAACACCTTCTCCACTTACATCTCTACTGATAGAAGGATTATCACCTTTACGCGCTATTTTATCAATTTCGTCAATATACACAATCCCTCTTTGGGTAGCGTCAACATCGTAATCACTTGCTTGGTACAATCTAGAAATAACACTTTCTACATCTTCACCAACATATCCTGCTTCAGTTAATACGGTTGCATCGGCAATACAAAAGGGAACTTTAAGTATTTTGGCAAGTGTTCTAACCAATAATGTCTTTCCTGTACCAGTTTCACCTACCATCAAAACATTCGATTTCTCTATCTCTGTATCGTCATCCCCTTGGTAATTCAGTAAGCGTTTGTAATGGTTATAAATAGCAACCGACAATACTTTTTTGGCTTGTTCTTGACCAATCACATATTCATCCAAGTGCTTTTTTATATCAGCAGGTTTTAGTAAATTGATTTTAAAATCAGGGTCTGTTTTTTTCTTTTTGTTTTGTCCACCCAACTCAACCTCAACTATTTTTGAAGCTTGCTCTACACAAGCATCACAAATATTAGCTTCAATACCAGAAATCAACATATTAGATTCTTCCTTTGGCTTACCGCAGAAAGAACAGAAACTAGAGGTTTTTTTACTTGCCATTATTTTTTATTGATGTTTCTTCCCAAAACTTCATCTACCATTCCATAAGCTTTGGCTTCTTCTGATGTCATCCAATAATCTCTATCACTATCTCTTTCAACTTTTTCGAAAGGTTGACCACTGTGATGAGCAATAATGTCATATAATTCTACTTTTAATTTAGATATTTCTTTGTAGGTAATTTCAATTTCAGTAGCCTGACCTTGAACACCACCTAGTGGTTGATGAATCATTACTCTACTGTGTTTCAATGCAGTTCTTTTACCATGAGCACCAGCACACATTAACACGGCACCCATACTTGCTGCCATTCCAGTACAGATTGTTGCAACATCACTTGAAATGTATTGCATGGTATCATAAATACCCAAACCAGCATATACGCTTCCACCTGGACTGTTTATGTAAATTTGAATGTCTCTATTTGGATTAGTACTTTCTAAAAACAACAACTGACCCATTACGATATTGGCAACTTCGTCATTGATACCTACTCCAAGGAAAATAATTCTGTCCATCATTAATCTTGAAAAAATATCCATTGCTGCAATATTCAATGGTCTTTCTTCAATAATATTAGGGGTTAAGTTAGTAATGTTATTAGGAGTGGTACTATTTATGTAACGATCTACCATCAAACTGTTTAAACCTAAATGTTTAGTCGCGTATTTTTGAAATTCTTTACCTTGGTCCATAATATTATATTAAACAACAATATTAATGCAAATTTTGTTTTATGCCAAACATACACTCTATATTTTTATGAAGTATATGTGTAGGTGTTAGTTGGGATTACCCCAATCATTATTTTGTTTCAATGTTTGCAGAATATTGATTTACAATATATTAGTCGCACATTTAAATTCAAAATTACCTAACCATACCTAAAAATATCTTTTGATAACTTTGTTGATATTCGTCATTTTATCGATGAACGAGTTTAGGATTATGCCAAGCTAATTTGAAAATTTTTTTTCACAAACAAAAACGAGCTGTAAATTTTCGTTTACAACTCGTATTTTAATCAATTTATTCCACTAACTTAGTGTTGGTGATTGTGTTCTTCTATTAATTTGTAGAAAGCTTCAATTGTGATTGGTTTTTCATTCAACTTCACCGTGTTTCTAATGGCTACAAATACTTTACGTCTTAGGGCAATGTCATTCATTTGTTCAATATATTCACGTTTTTTCAAGCTGTCATCACTGAATTTTTTTACCAATTCAAAATCCGGATTTTGTAATCCATAATTTCTAAACATAGATAAAGTGTATCCAATAGACGCTTCTTCAATATCTTGCATTTCAACTTTTACATCAAACAATTGAGCTGCTTTTTCTCGAATCAATACATCCTTTAACACTTTAGCTTCTTTGCTGTAACGCTCGTCAATATTTTGGTCGTTGTAATGCTCTTCTTTATTGTTAAGTAACCATCTTTTTAAGAAAGCATCAGGCAATTGGAAAGAATGTTTTTCTTCCATCAAATGGCCTATCATGTGTTCCAAGTGGTGCTCACTCTCGCCTTTGTAATAAGACTCTAAGTTTTCTTTGATTTTTGTTCTAAAATCTTCATCAGAACTCACAACTCCCTCTCCCATTACTTTATTAAACAAGTCTTGGTTTACATCAGCCGCTTTTCTTCTTGAAATTTCAGTTACTACACATTTGAACATCGGTTGAATTTCCGCAACTAATTCTTTATCAATACCTAATGATGAAGATATTACAGTAACATTATCATTAAGTAATTCAAAAATATTAAGTGTTAATTCATCACCTTTTTTTAACCCAATCAACGACGCTTTCAATACTTCATTTTTTACCAATTCTGGAGTAAATGAAATATTTTTGTTAGCTAATCCATTTTCTTTAGGTGTATTGTTTTCGTCTAATTCTGTTAAATCTGCATAAACTATGTCTTTTTCTTCAGAAACTTCTACAGGAGACATTTCACCAAAACGCATGGTTAATGACTCAATTTCTTTGTCAAGTTCAGCATCATCTACAGATATAACGTAATAATCTAGGGTGTCTTTGTCAGAAATATTAAATTCAAAACGTGGGGCTAAACCTAGGTCAAATGCAAACGTAAAGTCTTGTTTGTTTTCGATATCTACATCCGATTTTACAGAAGCACTTGGAAGTGGCTGCGCCAAAATATCAATATTGTTTTCTTTAAGGTAATCGAATAATTTTTGACTTGCAATCTTATTAATTTCTTCAGCCAAAATACTTTTACCGTACATGCTTTTAATCATCCCAATAGGTGCATGCCCAGGCCTAAACCCTTTAATAGACATTTGTTTTTGGGCTTTCTTTAATTCTTTTTCAACGGCGTCACTATAATCTTCTTTGCCTAATGCAACAGTTAATGTAGCATGTAAATCGTCTGTTTTATTGAAATTTAATTCCATTTATTTAAAAGTATTATTTAAAAATTAAGTTGATTTGATAACGTGATGAATAGATAAAAACAAACTGTTTTGTGGCGGATTATCATGTTAAATGGGCGTTATCTATTCCCAAATTCTTAAATAAAACTAATATTGTGCGGATGAAGGGACTCGAACCCCCACGCCTTTCGGCACCAGATCCTAAGTCTGGCACGGCTACCAATTACGCCACATCCGCATCAATTTTGATTTGTTTAACTTTAAGAACGGGGTGCAAAGGTAAAGAAAAAAATAATTGAAAAAAATAATTAATTATTGAATCCATTTTAAAAATTAAAAGTTTTCGCCAAAACGAGTTTTATATGGTATTAAAATTCTCTGTTTTGTTAACAAACCTAATTAAACAAAATGAAGCATTTTTACTCTAATTTTTACTCCCAATAATAAAATAACCCAATATAGTATGTTGTAAAATTGATTAAAAAAATAATACATTTGCATATCCTCGAAAATATACCCAAATAAGAAAAAGTATGTCAGTTATCGGAACCATCATGAGTTGGTATTTTAAAAAAAAGGCATCTGCTATGGATGATATAATGACAAATGCCGCAGAAATACAAAACACTGTACTAAAAAGACTTATAGAAGACGCCCAACATACCGAATGGGGTATTACTCATGCATACAATACTATATATTCGTATGCCGACTTTAAACAACGATTTCCTGTACAAGATTACGATTCACTAAAACCATTTATTGAACGAATAATGAAAGGCGAAAGCAATGTATTGTGGCATGGTGAAACTACTTGGTTTGCCAAAAGCAGTGGTACCTCTAACGACAAAAGCAAATTTATACCTGTAAGTTTTGAAACCTTAGAGGAGTGTCACTTTCAGGGTGGACGAGATATCCTCTCATTTTACTGTGCCAATATGCCCGACTCGGATGTATTTGATGGAAAAGGATTGCTGATAGGTGGCAGTCATAAAATTAATTCTTTAAATGAAAACTCATATTACGGCGACTTAAGTGCTGTACTAATGAATAACATGCCTACTTGGGCAAATCTGATGAAAACCCCCGATAAATCAATTGCTTTAATGGACGATTGGGAACTTAAATTAGATAAAATGGCCGAACAAGTTATTAATGAAAACGTAACTTCTATATCGGGTGTACCTACTTGGACCATGGTTTTGTTGGAAAAAATAATGGCAATGACTGGTAAAAATAATATTTCAGAAGTATGGCCTAATTTACAATTGTATATTCATGGTGGGGTAAGTTTTACGCCTTACCGCGAACCATTTAAGCAATTAATAAGCAGTCCCAAAATGCGTTATTTAGAAACTTACAATGCTAGTGAAGGTTTTTTTGGGATTCAGAATGATTTAAGTGATGAAAACTTATTATTAATGCCCAACTATGGTATTTTTTATGAGTTTGTAAAAGTCAGTGATTTGGAACAAGCTTATCCTCCCACTTTTTTGCTTGGCGAGGTTGAAAAAGGAGTAAACTATGCCGTAATTATTAGTAATAGTAGTGGCCTTTGGCGCTACAAACTAGGTGATACAATTTGTTTTAACTCTTTACAACCATTTAAGTTCAAAATTACTGGTCGCACTCAATTATATATCAATGCATTTGGCGAAGAAGTGGTGATAGACAATGCCGAAAAAGCCATAGCACATGCGTGTTTTGTAACCAATAGTAAAGTAAAAGATTACACCGCTGCCCCAGTGTTTTTAGACCATAAAGAAGAAGCAGGACATGAGTGGTTGATTGAATTTGAAACATCACCTGAACATCTCCAAGATTTTACTTTCGCGCTCGACCAAAAATTAAAAGAACTAAACAGCGATTACGAGGCCAAAAGACACAAGGACATTGCCTTAAAACTACCAAAAGTTAAAATCATGCCTCCCAACACTTTTTATAACTGGTTAAAACAAAAAGGCAAACTAGGTGGTCAAAACAAAGTTCCACGTTTGTGTAACGACAGAAGAATAGTCGATGAAATATTAGGGCAAAATATTTAATTTAATTAATACATAAATAATATCAAACTAAAACAAATCCATGAATTTATAATTCAATTTCATTGATAAATAAGCAATAAACATATATTAAAAAAAATCGTTAAATTCGCGCCAAAATATTCTATAAATAATGGCAATATCAATAAAAGTTCCTAGCCCAGGTGAATCTATCAATGAAGTAACGGTCTCTAAATGGTTAAAGCAAGTTGGCGATTATGTAAAACTAGACGAACCTTTGGTAGAACTAGAAAGTGAAAAAGCTACCTTTGAGGTAAATGCCGAAAAAGCAGGTGTTCTTACAATACAACTTGCCAAAGAAGGTGATGAAATAAAAGTTGGTGATGTCATTGTAGAAATTGACGATACTGCTAAAGCTCCCGAAGGTGCTGTAGCTCCAAAAGCAGAAGCTAAAAAAGAATTGACAGCTGCACCCGTTTCTAAAGAAGAGACAAAAGTGGAAGCACCCAAAGACGCTACTCCTTTATCAATGGATAGTGATGTACATATTGCACCATTAGCCAAAGAATTAATGTTGGAACACGGTATTAAACCTGCTCAAGTAAAAGGCAGTGGCCCAAATGGCAGAATTACTAGAACAGATGTACTTGAAGCCATTGTTGCCAAAGGCGGAAGCGGATCTTCTTCATCTAATAAATACAGTAATCCTTCTGGCGAACGCAACAAAAGGATTGAAAAAATGAGCAATTTGCGAAAAACAGTAGCCAAAAGATTGGTGGCTGCCAAAAATGAAACCGCCATGTTAACTACTTTTAACGAAGTAAACATGAAGCCTATCATGGATTTGCGTGCTAAATACAAAGCTAGTTTCCAAGAGAAACACGAAGTTGGCTTAGGATTTATGAGTTTCTTTACCCGCGCTTGTTGTATCGCTTTGCAAGATTGGCCTGCAGTCAATGCTTTCATTGATGGTGATGCCATTCAATTCAATGATTATTGCGACATTTCAATAGCGGTGTCAGGACCAAGAGGATTAGTTGTGCCTGTTATCAGAAATGCCGAAACCTTATCCTTAGCTGACATAGAAAAAGAAGTAAAACGATTAGCTGGAAAAGCCCGTGACAATAAATTATCCCTTGAAGAAATGAGTGGTGGTACCTTTACCATTACTAATGGTGGTGTTTTTGGCAGTATGATGAGTACGCCTATTGTTAACCCACCTCAATCTGCTATTTTAGGTATGCACAATATTGTTGAAAGACCAATGGTAGAAAATGGTCAAATTGTGATTCGTCCAATTATGTATGTGGCACTAAGTTACGACCATAGAATTATTGACGGTAGAGAAAGTGTAAGTTTCTTGGTAAGAATTAAAAATTTATTAGAAAATCCTGAGATGTTATTTGATGGTAAAACACCGGCTGAAAAAGTTTTAGGTTTATAATTTAATGAGCGATTTTTATCACCACCCCACTGCTATTATCGACGATGGTTGTACCATTGGCGAAGGGAGTAAAATATGGCATTTTAGTCACATCATGCCCAATTGTGTATTAGGAAAAAATTGTAATATTGGACAAAATGTGGTCATTTCTCCTGAAGTCGTTTTGGGAAATAATGTTAAGGTACAAAACAATGTCTCTATATACACAGGCGTTACTTGTGAGGACGATGTTTTTTTGGGACCAAGCATGGTTTTTACAAATGTAATTAACCCTCGAAGCGCTGTAAACCGAAAAAACCAATACGCACAAACCAAAGTTGGAAAAGGTGCAAGTATCGGTGCAAATGCCACAATTGTTTGCGGTCACGATATAGGCGAATTTGCTTTTATTGGTGCTGGTGCTGTGGTAACCAAACATGTACCTGATTTTGCCCTAGTAGTTGGTAATCCAGCACGACAAATGGGATGGATGAGTGAATTTGGACATCAATTGAAATTTGACGAAAACGGCAAAGCTACTTGTCCAGAAAGTGCACAAGTATACGAATTGAATGACGGAAAAGTAAAACGTATATCATAAACATTAACAATGAAAACAATATTGGTAACGGGCGGATTAGGTTATATAGGTTCACATACAGTCGTAGAACTAATAAACAGTGGTTACGAGCCAATAATTGTTGATAATTTGAGTAACACTTCTATAGATGTTCTCAATAGAATAGAGCAAATAAGTCACAAAAATTGTGTGTTTTATCAAATAGACGTATGTGATAAAGTGGCATTGAGCTCTGTATTTGAAAAACATTCCATAGATAGCATCATTCATTTTGCAGCTTTCAAAGCTGTGGGTGAATCTGTGGAACAACCTCTTAAATATTATCAAAATAACATTGGCGGTTTAATAACTTTACTTGATGTAATGCAAGAAAAAGCTATTAAAAACATTGTATTTAGTTCTTCATGTACAGTGTATGGTGAGCCAGACAGCAGTCCAGTTAATGAATTATCGCCTATCAAAAAAGCAAGCTCACCTTATGGCAACACCAAACAAATAGGCGAAGAAATTTTAGCTGATTGTGGGTTTTTAAACTGCGTTGCTTTGCGTTATTTCAACCCAATTGGTGCTCATTCAACTGCATTAATAGGCGAACTACCTTTGGGAGTTCCTAACAATTTAATGCCATATATTACCCAAACTGCCATTGGCATCCGTGAGCAATTAACGATTTTTGGCAATGATTACGACACTTATGATGGTACTTGTATTAGAGACTACATTCATGTGGTAGATCTGGCAAATGCCCATGTTAAGGCTTTAAAATTTATAGAAAACCATCCAGATAATTTATTTGATGTATTTAATATTGGCACAGGTGAGGGCTATACTGTTTTAGACATTGTTAAAATGTTTGAAAAAGAGAATAATCTTTCCTTAAAATACAAGATTGGTCCTAAACGTGCAGGTGATGTAGAAAAAGTATGGGCAGATAATAGCAAAGCCAAAATGCAACTAAATTGGCAGGCCAATTACACATTAGCAGATATGGTAAAATCTGCTTGGAAATGGCAATTGGCTTTACAAGAATCCAAATAATAAGGTTATAAGTTTAAAATATGTTAACGAAAACACGTTAATTAACAATATTTTTGTAACATGAATAATCAGTATGAAACTTTTTTGAAGCATGTATATGAACATGGTACCTTTAAGAGCGATCGGACAGGTACTGGCACAAAAAGTGTTTTTGGTTATCAAATGCGATTCAATTTACAAGACGGTTTTCCTTTGGTTACTACCAAAAAAGTACATTTAAAGTCTATCATTCATGAGCTTTTATGGTTTTTAAAAGGTGACACCAATATTCAATATTTAAAAGAAAATGGGGTTTCCATTTGGGATGAATGGGCTGATGAAAATGGAAATTTGGGACCAGTGTATGGCAAGCAGTGGCGTAGTTGGGCAAGTCCGGATGGAGGAGTAATTGATCAAATTCAAGAATTGGTAAACACCATCAAAAACAATCCCGATAGTAGAAGAATGATTGTTTCGGCATGGAATCCTGCCGATTTACCTAAAATGGCCTTGGCTCCTTGTCATTGTTTGTTTCAATTTTACGTAGCCGATGGCAAATTATCATGTCAATTGTACCAACGAAGTGCAGATATTTTCTTAGGAGTGCCTTTCAATATAGCCTCATACGCTTTGCTTAATATGATGTTAGCGCAAGTTTGTGGTTTACAGAATGGCGATTTTATTCATACCTTTGGTGATGCCCATGTTTATACCAATCATTTTGAGCAAGTTGAAACACAGTTAAACAGAACACCCAATAATTATCCTACTATGAAAATAAATCCAGATGTAAAGTCAATCTTTGATTTTAAATTCGAGGATTTTACTTTAGAGAACTACAACGCTCATCCTCCCATTAAAGCACCCGTTGCAATATAAATAAGTCTGTATTTTTAATGCTTTAACTATTTGTAAATATTGATTATCTTGCGCCTTTAAAATTGAGCAAAGAAGTAAAATATAAAAAAAGAACCTCTTTTTGGCCTACTATCATCAGTATGTCCCTAGTTTTATTTATTGTAGGACTCTTAGGATTAATATCCATCTATGCCAATCATCTTTCTTCTTTTTACCAAAAAAACTTTGAGGTATTCGTCTTTTTTGCAGCAGATGCTGACGATGAGATTGCCTTAAATGTTCAAAAACAAATCAATAGTCTCCCTTTTGTAAACAAAACCACCTTTGTGGACAGGGAAGTAGCTGCACGCAAAGAAATTGCAAGAACGGGAGAAGATTTTATTAAAACATTAGGCTACAATCCTATTCCTCATTCCTTACAAATAAATATTAATTCTGAATTTGCGGATGAACAAAAAATGGAAGTTGTAGAAAAACAGTTGCGATTCATTCCTCAAGTAGATGATGTGGTGTTTGCCAAAGACGACTTGGGTAAAAATATATTGTCACAAATCAATAAGAATTTCAATACCATTAAAACCATACTAATGGCACTGGCAGGCGTTTTATTGTTTATATCACTCATCTTAATCAACAGCACAGTAAGAATTAACATGTTTGCTCGACGCTTTATTATTAAAAGTATGCAATATGTGGGTGCCTCAGATTGGTTTATTATCAAACCATTTATTAAAATGTATTTGATATATGCTTTAGTATCCACTTTAATAGCCTTGGGATTATTATTTAGTTTAGTGTATGTAGCTGAAACCAATTTACAATTTAACAATTGGCAACTGTTTATACAACAATACCTACTCCTAAGTTCGGTGTTATTGGGATTGGCAGTCGTTATTTCATTAGTAAGTGTATATTTCTCAACCAAACGATATTTAAAATTAAAAATTGATCAACTTTATTAATTATGGCAAAAGCAAAAACTCCGCTTAATAAAACAGCAAGCAAAAAAACAAACAATACTTTCATGGTATTTAAGAAACAAAACTACATTTTATTGTTGTTAAGTATTCTTGTTATAGTAATAGGATTTATGATTATGGGTAGTGGTAAAGATTTACCATTTGACCATCCTAGAAAAATTACCATTGCGCCTTTAGTGGTTTTACTTGGTTTTGCCTTAGGCGTAGTTTCTATTTTATATACTCCCAAAGAAGACAGTCCTAAGGAAGAAGAATAAGATAAAGGATGAATCTTATACAAGCCATTATTATTGCAATAATAGAGGGCATTACAGAGTTTCTTCCTGTTTCTTCTACAGGGCATATGATATTGGCAAGTTCCTTAATGGAATTACACGAAGATGAGTTTGTAAAAACCTTTGAAATTGCCATTCAAATTGGGGCTATCTTGTCAGTGTTGACACTTTACTACAAACGTTTCATAGTTAGTTTAGACATTTATTACAAGTTATTTGTTGCTTTTATTCCAACCGGAATAGTTGGTTTCTTTGCCTACAAAACCATCAAGATGTATTTATTCAACCCTTTGGTTGTAAGTTTAATGCTTATTATTGGAGGTATTGTATTGATATTACTTGACAAATGGAGCGAAAAACCTTCTCACAAATACAAAGACATTAACGATGTGTCATTGATGGATGCATTCAAAATAGGATGCGCTCAGTGCCTCTCTATGGTTCCGGGAGTGTCTAGAGCTGCTGCTACTATGTTTGGTGGCATTGGCATAGGATTTAACAGAAAACAAGCGGCAGAATTTTCTTTTTTACTTGCCATACCTACTATGTTTGCTGCCACGGGGTACGACTTATTAAAATCTTCTACCGATTTCACCTCCAATCAAGTTTTTTTACTTTCTGTGGGGTTGATAGTGGCCTTTGTAACCGCTTTAGTAGCTGTTAAATTTTTCATTCTGCTATTGAGCAAATATGGTTTCAAGCATTTTGGCTACTATAGAATTTTATTAGGCCTATTATTTTTGGTTTTGGCCAAAACAATGGGTTTGGCAATGTAAACTTCAACTTATTTTCAGATTTACAGGCATTATATTCACTTGGTGAATAAGCACTAACACATCCAACCTACTAAAATATCGGATAATTTACTAAGTGCTGTTGGTAAAATATCGAAAAGTTAATTGGACAAACCTTACAAAAAAAACCTGATAACAATAGATGTCATCAGGCCTTTATATTAGAAAATTACATTCTGAAAGATTATTTAACTTTAACTAAACGATGAACTACCTTCTTACCCATAAAATTAAAATTTTCTAAATAAACTAAATGATTACCCACTATTTTATATACTGGGCCATTACGACCAATTTTTAATGAGCCATTTGCATTGTGAAGGGAATCATTATTATATCGATTTGTAAAAGCCTGCATAAAAATGGTATCGTTTTGTAAATACCATTTTCCAGTTGAAGTACTACCACAGTTTTTTTGTGTATATGTTGAATCTTTATTTAGAAACAATTTTGTTCCCATAATATATGTTTCCTTTGAAATTTTAAACATATAAAAATCTTGAAAAGCATTACATTTCTTACTTTCATATTCTCCAAACAATACATTGTTTTTACTGGAAACACAACTGCTTAATATAAAAAGGAATAGAGATAAAACTATAAATTTCATTGTTAGTTTGTTAAATGATTGTTTACTATAAACAAAACGATGTATAATGTTTTAATTATCTAATATATAAAATGAACAATTATCAACAAAACAATCCAAAATGCATAAATGTATTTAAAAAAACCATTTTGTTGTGTTGTAATTGGACTATAATTCCTAGTAAATACTAAGCCTATCAAATTAAAAATAACAAAAAAGAAATAATAATATTGAATATCATCAATAATTTTTAAATGATTAAAAATACCAATTAGAAAAAAAATTGAAATTGAAAATAAAGATAAAATAAAACGCATAATTAAATTGATGAATAGATGTATTTAAATATAAATTGGTTGTTTCCTGTATTTATTAACTGTAGTTATTATAATTGACTTAACTTGTTTAAATAACAAATAGATTTGTAAAAAATATCAATGCACCATTTGGCATGAAATAATTATAGCAACTCAAGTATTTCTGTCTTTTCATCTTCATACAATACATAATTTTTATTGTTATTGTTAAAAACAAAATAAGTTAACTCATTTCTAAGTGGCATCACATCCTCTGTCACAAAGCTACTACTGCCATTTTTGAAACTCAATTTTTGCAACACTCCTTTTTCTATATTTTTTACATAAATCTGTAAACCTGTTGATTCTTGAACGGCATGGTAAAGAATATAATTAAGATTAAAGGCATTATGTGTCATGCTAGGCGATGTTGAAAATCCTTTAGAATGGTTTTTTTTATCTAATTCTATTATACTCTTTTTAATATTAAATGGGTCCAAAAACTGTGATAAATTGGCATCAAAAAACACTGGATAAGGAAGCATATAATACAAATCACTGTCTTTAATAGCATACAAATGCGGTGATACAATTTCTTTCTGCGAAGCAGATATAACTAGTAGTGTGTAATGTTTTACAAGCACTCTGCTTTTGGGGTTTGACTTAAGTATGCTTTTATTTTCATTAAATCTAAAATTAATTTGGCAAAATTGTTTGGAACTGTCGCAATAAAGTAAACGAAGTTGAGCATCATCGGTAAACTCCAACTCTTTATATTGAGGAAAATAATTGTAAGAAACTGAGTTCGGATATTTTATATCGTATACTTTATGAAAATTTAAGTTTTGGTCGAACCGCAACAAACAATAGCTGTACAAATTAAGATTTTTAGGGTTTTTAAAACGGATTGCCACATACAAACTGTCCTTCCTATTTCCTATACTCAAAATCTCAAAAATATTAATATTCCGAAACGTCACATCTTCATTGCCTGAGGAATTATTTTTAGACATCCCTATTTTTATCAATGCCTTAGTCGTATTGGTGTCTTTTTTAATATTTTTCTCCTTAAGCAGTTGCTTTGATTGTAAGTTCACTTTAACAAGTTTGCTGTGATTATACAAGTACACATGATTTCCAAAACTAGTAGAACCTAAGAAGTTGGAAGCATTTAATGCATTCACTATAAGGAAAACACAAATTGTAAGTCTTATTTTTTTATTCAAAGTAAATATAATTGCCATTTATAAAGTCGTATTCAATGTTAACGAAAAATAGTTTAAAATTTTTATCGATAAAATAATTTAAATTCAAATTATAAAGAGATTGATAACTTTTTTTATTCAATACTTTTTCATTTTTGAAATCGTATTGAACTAAAAAGTATTTGTTTTTATACTGCATTAAAATATTAGAAATACTTTCATTTACCCTATAAACACTCCATAAATAATAATTATTTAGTTCCGAAATATCCTCTTCATTCGTTAAAAATGTATCATCAATTAAATGATGGAATTTATTTGATGTTGGGAAATAAAGGATAGGAGAAACAAACAAATGCCAAGCATTGTATTTCACATTCAATAACCTTGGCCTCATGTTTGAGTTTTGATCATATTCTTCTTGTAAAAATTCAGGTAAAATCAATGAATCTTTATTGTATTTATTTAATAAGTGACTTTGTTCAATTAAGTTAAAATTCAACAAATATTCAGTTTTTATTTTTTGATTATAATCTTTTAATAAATAATAATTCAACTTATCTGGACTTGGATTGACCTCTATGTTACAATTAACTGGATATTGCCTATTATAACTTAAAAATTTGTCTGTATAAAAATTTTCAAATTTTAAATTCTCATTAAGTTGAATTATTAAATTGTAACTTAAATTAATTGGCATTAAACCATTTGAACTACTTTTAAATGACAACAAATTATATGTACAATAAATAAATATTTTATTGTTACTAAAAGTCATATTCCTTAGTGAAATATTAGGTTTTCTTCCTGATAGTTCTGCATAGTAAAGAATAGAATCATAAGATAGGAAATTTGGAAACAATGAATAATGGTAATAAAGAACACTATCATAATCTAGAATATTTTCTAATTGAACTTCATTTATGGCAGCTCCACTCAAATTATTCAATTTATAGATCTTCTTATCAAACTGTGTTTCTAAAATAAATAAAAAACTATCAGTATTTATGTATGAACATTTGTTATTGATTCTTATGCTACTATCTAATTTTATACGCCTTGAATATCTTACATCAACAGAATCTTTTAAAATTTTTTTATTTACTAAACCAAACTTAATGTTATGATTTACACTAACCTTAAATTCTATAAAATGTAAATCCTTTAATTCTTCATGTTGTTTTACTTTAACAACTTCACCGTTTTTTACAAACAATACACAATTATTAGGAGGCGTTTCAATTAACTGCCAATCGTCTATTTGCCTCTGATTTATTAGCTGAGTATCATTAAATTCTCTTTTAAATACCTTTAAAGAGTAATTCTGTACTTCTTCATTTTTTAATCCTACTAAATAATACAAATGCTTAATATTATTTATTCTGCAAATGGAATCAATATAATCATTGTAATAATTGTAATTATTGCAATTTCCATAATACAATTTTGATACTACTACATTTTGACTGTTTGTAATAGTAAATAATAAAAATGCAAAGACAATTAAAATCGTCTTTGCATTTTTATTTAAAAGATTAATTATACTAAAAGTAGCCATATTAATTGGGGGAACTTACAACAGATGTATGTTAATCATGATAAGTCAAAGGACTAAATAATCAAATCAAAAGATGAAATAAAGTTATAAGAATTTCAATATATCTCTTTTTCTTTTTTAAAATAAAATATTAAACCAAAAACAATAATTAAAATGAAAACTATTATTGAATAAAATTGGCTTAATGAAAATAAACCATTAAAAATAAAACCTCTAATTTCATCTGCTCTATAAAATTCTGAAAAAAACCGATAAAAAGGGTAAATTATGAAAAACAATATAAAGACACTGCCATTTTTATTTCTAACTTTTAGTTTAAACCATAATAGAATACAAAA
>JBILJV010000007.1:0-58558 GCA_044377005.1 Bacteroidia bacterium | reverse complement strand
TTCTTCTGTAATTTTAATTTCAGTTAGTGTGATTTTACCTTTTATAATAAAATAAAAATTGAAAGAGAAAAAGGGCAGCTGATAACAGGGGTTTGGCAAAATGGGGGCAGAAGTGCTATATTGAACATTTGTACTTGTATCAACATTAGTGGTTTATTGAACATTCGTACTTCGAAATCCCCCACCTTCGCCAAGCCCCAAAACGTTCCAAATCAGCATAAAACAACCGCAGCTTAAACAACTGACCTTGATTGTAAAATTGAATAAGGAATATAAAAAAAGACCCTTTTTAAACAATTATTTTCACGTATTTATTGAGCGTAGCCGTTTATAAATGCTTATAGTCTGATACAAATGTGTAGCATTAGGTAGTATGCAAAATGAAATTCAACTTTGTAAATATTGTAAGTTACAATAGACTAAAAAAATTAAAAAAAATGAGAATTTCAATCACACACAAAAATGCCAAGTTGCGTCATTTATTCAAATTAAGCAGCTGTACCTCCTTACTTTTCACTGTCTTGTTTTTGAGCAGTTGTCAAAAAGAAGAAAAAGAAACGAATCAAGAACTTAAAACTTTTCCTCTTTCAGAATCAAATACTAACTATGAAAATGAAGGTTTGATGGAATTTGCGCCAGCAACCACCAATCCATATACTACACAAAACATGCTAGCTGCCCTAAATGAATTAAAACTTTCGGACGAAATAAAGTGCGATATCAATAAATTTAATATTAGAGTTACTCATAAATATATTAGATTTGAACCTCAGGACTCTATTGAAAACAACACACTAAAAGCAGACACCACATTAATATTGTTTGACTACCCATTAGATAGAAAAATAACAAAAGGAGGTACCTATTACAAAGACCCTTCCTTATCTGAAAATGAGTTTAATTTTCAATGGTGTTCCGTTCCAGCAAATAAGTCATTACCCATCAATGTTCATTATACTGTTTTGGCAGAATTATACTTACCTGAAGAGGATACTGAATTAGTTCAATACTATGAAACTGAATTTGATAACTGTATAACAAAGTTAGTTGAATATGCGCTAAAAAGAACAGACAACTTTGACACTACCACTTATGATGAAAATTTGACACAAGGTGAAGAGACTGAGCTAAAGAGAAAAACAAATAATAAATACACCCCAAAGGGAAGAATAACACTAACGGATAATGTATTAAATAACAACACAGGATTAAGAGGCGTAAAAGTAAGAGTTCATAGGTTCTTTGAAGTTAGAGAGCAACTTACCGATATGAACGGTAATTTTAATATTGGCCATCAATTTAGATACCCTGTAAACTATTCTATAAAATGGGAACGAAATGATTTCAATATTAGGTCAGGCAGATATGGACAAGCGTATTTCAATGGTCCATACAAAAACGGAGATTGGGAACTTGGAATAACAAATGGAGTAAGTTGGTTTTATGGTCAGGTTCATAGAGGGGCATTTGATTACTATTACAACAATCCAACAGGATTAAGAACTCCTCCAACCAATGGATTTTTGGGTTCACGTATTGCATTTGGTGTTTTCGATGAAAAAGACAGAGCAAATTATAAAAGAAGGCAAAGAAATTGGTTTGGTCCAGAAATTTTTATGTATACCTCTGAAAATGATGGAACTGGTGGCACTTTAATTCCTAATTCTCTTAGATTGTATGAAACAACAATACATGAATTAGCTCATGCCTCCCATTTTAATTTAAGTCATTGGCATTACAGAAATTCTGCTCCAATGGTAAAAGAAAGTTGGGCAGTCGGAGTTGCTTGGTCTTTTGCTCGTTTGAAATACAATAATCCAAAGACTTTACAAGATCTAGGTTTGCAAAATCATATAGATGGTTTTGATGTTGTAAATTGGGGAGAACGTAAATATACTCCATTAGCTATTGATTTGATTGATAACAATAATCAAAGAGCTAATAGAGGTGGTAATACTGATTTTCCAATAGATAGAGTGTCAGGATATACTATTAGAAATATTGAAGATGCTTTGGTTCAAAAAACAACAATGAACGCATGGAGGGACCAATTAAAATTTAATAAACCTGCTGGTGTAACAGATGCATTACTTGATGAATTGTTTTTAAATTATACACCTATACGATAAATATTTATGAAATACTTTTTAATAATTTCAACTTTTTTATCCATTATAATTCAAAGTTGTGAAGATGAAGATAGAAATGTAAAATCAATGAATTTTAGATTTTTTGTAAAAAATGAATCTTTAAGAAATCTTACTATTTATTTTTATTATCCCAATAATGATTTGTATAAACAAATATCAATTAGTTCTAATGATTCTGCAATAGTAGATGAGGGAAACATTTCTCCTATTGGAGGTTCTACATTTTCTTTAACTAATTCATTAGATTCTGCTATTATTTTATTTGCTGATGGCAAAAAATTAATCCAAACTTTTTATGAGAGAGGTAGTAATGATACAATAAACAATGTGCTTTCTTCTATGCATTATAAAAGTCTTACACCAAATGAATCCATCAAAAATCAATTATTCATTTTAACTGAAAACGATTATTTAAGAGCAAAATAAAAATCCCACCCTATTCCAATCATATATTGGGATAGGGTTTATTAAAAATGAAAAATAAATACTTAAATATCAATATCGGAAACAGACTCAACAAAGTTTATGGTTTATCTACTTTAAGTGCAGAACTTAAAGGCAGTATTAGACCACAAGGAGTTACTGATGCTCAAATTGATAATTTGATAAATTCATACTAGAAAATATGAAACTATATTTTTGTTTTTTCACCATTATTTTAATGTCTTCATGTATCAAAGAAGAAAGCACATTAAGTGAATTAATTTACATTAATAACACAAAAAATACTATTTCTTTTAAAGTATTTCAAAATTCATATATATCAGATTCATTTAAAATTCTTCCTAATTCAGAGTTTAATAAGGAGAGTTTTAGTGAAAGAGGACTTTCAAAAGAACCAATCATATTCTTTGACTTTTTAAGAGAATCTGATTCAATTATTGTTACTTTTAATGATTCTTTTTCCTTAACACATTTAAATGATTCCGTCACTTATGGTAAAAAAAGAATTAGTTATTTTTCTTCTAGAAGCTTGTATGGGGCTAACTACATAAATATCAAAGTAGATGAAAAAAAGAACTACATTCATTACAAAAAAACTTTCACTTTCACCGAACAAGATTATTTGGATGCTAAACAATAAATTAAACACCATGCTAGAAATTTTTGATGCCTTGCAGCCTAATATTGTTAGTGTACCTCAGTTTAGAGATGAAGTACTGATGCGGAATAATTTTAAAGAACAATTGCCAATGGGCGTTTTATTTGGAGATTATGGGTTTTAAAAATCAATTTTTAATAACACTAGTAGGCTTAAGCCTACTAGTGTTTCATTCAGCTTGTGAGAAAAAATGTACTAAACATTATTATCCCATTGTTCCAATTAATATTATTGCAAAAGCTGATACAATAGAACTTACTGATTCAATCATTGTTTATGCCAATCAAGCTAATTATTATCAAGATTTTTATACCAATGAATATACCAACTTTAGTAATTATGATTTTAAATTATTATTATATACTTCAGAATATTTTAATTCCCAAAAAAATATATTCGAAGAAAGCAACAAATTAACCTATGCCTTTGATTTTAATAGTAATGGAAGTTTAATTTCTATACTAGAGTCTATAATGATTGACTATCCATTAACAAATGATTCTATGGTCTTTAAATTGAAACTGAAGCCTATTAAAAAAGGGCTATTTGGTGTTCGTATAAATTCTAATATACATAAAAGACTTATAAAAAACGAAAAAATCACAAATTCAGAATGTGATGAAAAGTTTCAAGGAATAATGACAAAAATAAATAATGGTCAAATAAACAAAAACTTAGTTAGCCATTATGATACATTTGTGCCAATTACGCAAATAACTAAAGAAAGATACTTTGGGAATAACAACTCAATATTCTATATCTATGTCAAATAACTTTAAAGAACAATTGCCAATGGGCGTTTTATTTGGAGATTATGGATTTTAAAAATTATCAATAATTAAAATATTTTCATGTATTTACTGAGCGTAGCCGTTTGTAATTGCTTATAGTCTGTTACAAATGTGTAGCATTAGGTCGTTTCATTCTTCTCATTCATCTTTGTAAAAACATTAATTAAAAACAGTTATGAGTAGTCTAAGAAATCGTGTCATTTTAATCGGTCGTGTAGGTGCACAACCTGAAACCAAAACACTTGAAAGCGGCAGTCAATACACCCGCTTTAGTATTGCCACATCGGAGTCTTACAAAAATGACGAAGGTGAAAAAGTAGAAGACACCCAATGGCACAATATTATCGTGTGGGACAAAAAAGCTGAAATAGCCCAAAAGTATCTGAAAAAAGGTAGCGAAGTCGCTATTGAAGGTAAACTTGTTAATAATCATTACACTGATAAAGAAGGAAATAAAAAATACACAACGGATATTGTGGTGAGTGAATTATTGCTTATTGGCGATAAAAAAGATTAAAATGTGGTGCAAATAATTTTATATGGTAACCAAATAACCCTCTTTCGAGGGTTATTTGGTTTTTTAACACCGTTATTCCAATTATTAATACTGTTCGTACCACTCAAACTTATTTTGCACTATTTGAGCTTTTTCTTTTTCCAAATAATCTAAAAATGCCAATGAAACGGGTGAATGTTTTTTGGCCTTTAACCATATCAGTCGCCACGTGGTAGTTATCGGCAAACCTTTTATCGGTATAATCTGCAATTCATTGTTGTGTAACTCATTCTTAATTCCAATTAATGGCATTATAGAATAGCCTAAACCGGCTAACAAAGCCTGTTTTACAGCCTCATTTGAGGTTAATTCCATTTTTTTCAAAACCGAAATGTTATTCTTATTAATGAAATTTTCCATCGTTTGCCTTGTTCCTGAACCCTTTTCACGAAAAATTAATGGCAAACCCTCAAATAATTCATTCACCGCTTGTACTTTCTTGAACTTTCGTTCTGTATTCCCTACCAGATACAACTTGTTTTGCATCAATTCCATTTGTTCTATCTCCAACGAACTCGGTACTATAGAAACCAAAGCAAAATCAACCTCATTGCTATCCAAACTTTCAACCACCTTATTCTTATTGGTTACATCCATTAACAGTTCAATCCCTGAATGTTGTTTCATAAAATCATTTAAAAAATAAGGCATTACGTATTTACCTGTGGACACTACAGAAATTTTCAATCGCCCTGTCAGTTGCCCTTGATAAGCCAAAGTTTTGTAATTGATAGCATACACCTGATTGAGGATATTTTCTGCCGATACTGCTATCTCTTTCCCAAAGTCAGTAATGTAAATTTTTCTCCCTAAGATTTCTGTTAAGGGAATTTCAAACTGGTCTTGAAAATTCTTAAGTTGTATAGAAACCGCTGGCTGTGTTAAATGGAGCTCATCTGCGGCCTTTGTCACACTTTGAGTCTGTACTATTTTTAAAAAAATACGGAGTTGATGGAGGGTATAATTCATAAATATATTTTATGGATACTATTACAAATATAAATAAAAACTTATTAATTAATGCCTTTAGGTTTGCAGCAATAAAATCACATTCAACTACAAAATGACAAAAATTACAATTGCAAAAGGCGATGGAATAGGTCCTGAAATAATGGATGCCACCTTGGAAATAATTAAAGCCGCAGGTGCGCAATTGGAAATAGATGAAATAGAAGTAGGCGAAAAAGTATATTTAGCAGGCAATACTTCGGGTATAGCTGCTGAAGCTTGGGACACCATAAGAAACAATAAAATATTTTTGAAAGCACCAATTACAACCCCTCAGGGTGGTGGTTACAAAAGTTTGAATGTGACTACTCGTAAATTTTTGGGCTTGTATTCCAATGTAAGACCATGCATGAGTTTACATCCTTTTGTAAGCACCAAACACCCTGTGATGGACCTTGTTATTATCAGAGAAAATGAAGAAGATTTATATGCAGGTATTGAACATCAACAAACAGATGAAGTGGTTCAATGTCTTAAATTGATAAGCAGGCCCGGTTGCGAAAAAATAGTACGTTATGCGTTTGAATACGCCAAACAACAAAACCGCAAAAAAGTAACTTGTTTTACCAAAGACAATATTATGAAACAAACCGACGGACTATTCCACCAAGTGTTTGATGAAATTGCCAAAGAATATCCTGAAATAGAAAACGAACACTGGATTATAGACATTGGAGCGGCAAAAATGGCTGATACTCCTGAGGCTTTTGATGTCATTGTTATGCCGAATTTGTATGGGGATGTGTTGAGCGATGTGGCAGCACAAATAACTGGGTCTGTTGGTTTGGCAGGCTCAGCCAATATTGGTGAAGAATGTTCCATGTTTGAAGCCATTCACGGTTCAGCACCTCGTCGTGCAGGACAAAATTTAGCTAACCCTTCGGGCTTACTTCAAGGGGCTATCATGATGTTGAACCACATTGGTCAATCGGATGTGGCTGAAAAAGTTCAAAATGCTTGGCTCAAAACCTTAGAAGATGGCATTCATACTTACGATATTTACAAAGAAGGTACAAGTAAGCAAAAGGTTGGTACCAAAGAATTTGCACAAGCTGTTATTGCTAACATTGGTCAAAAACCAACTTTATTAAAACCGGTTAATTATGCCAATAATGCGGCATTAAATCTACCTAAATATAACCGCAAAACAACCAAAACAAAAATCCTTGAGGGTGTAGACATCTTTATTCATTGGACTGGCACTGATCCTAATGAACTGGCTGGGCTAGTTAAAAAAATAGAAACTAACGATATTCAATTAAGCATGATTACAAACCGTGGTATCAAGGTTTGGCCAGATGGATTCAAAGAAACTTTTTGTACAGACCACTGGAGATGTAGATTTAAACCTACAAAAGGTAATTCCATAGATAAATCTAAAATTATAGTGTTACTAAATAATGCTTTACTAGAAAATATAGACACCATTAAAACTGAAAATCTTTACTCTTTTGATGGTAAAGTAGGATATTCTCTAGGTCAAGGTCAATAAATACATAGAGCATGAACATACAATTAATTCAAGGTCAGTTTAACAAAAAAGAAGCTATAGAACTTATTACACAAATGATACATGTAAAAATTAAGTATCACGAAAATAAAATCAACAATAACAGCAGTGAAGAGGATGTTAAATACCGTGAAACGAAAATAAAAAATTTACAAAAAGAGTTGTTTGAACTTAAATATTATTTAGACAATCATGGCAACTCAGTTCAACTAGAAGCTCATGTTGTTGCTCAATAGTTTAGCGCAATCAAAGGCGTTAAATATATCTTCTTGATTTTAATGTGCATCTCGTTTGCTTGTAGTGAGCAAGCGGGTGCCTTTAATTAAAACCCCAAAGTGAAGTTTATTAATAATTATTAAATAAAAATGGAATCGTATGAAATTCAAATTTTGGAAACCGTCATTGTGTTGTTTACATTTGTAACAATCAAGTTATTGATTAAATATTTTGTAAGAATGACTGTTTTAAACTCTTATTTTAAAAATGTAGAACGAAAGGATATTTTAAAAATCATCAATCTTTTTTTATTTGTCATTTTCTGCATTATTATCATCGCTATTTGGAGTGTTAAACAGAGTCAAATCTTGGTTTTTGTGAGTTCAATTCTGACCGTTTTGGGGGTAGCATTGTTTGCTGAAATGTCTATACTTTCTAACCTTACTGCTTGTTTAATTTTATTCTTTCAGCATCCTATAAAAATTGGCGATACCATTAAAATAACGAGTGAAGGGCAAGAAATAGAAGGTGAGTTAACTGATATTTCCTATTTTTTTATTTTCATTAAAACCCATGACAAAGGCACTTTAACTATTCCAAACTCGTTATTACTTAAGAGCTCTTTTTTAATTAAAGACAATAACGAACTGTATTAATCAAATGGGGCAAATACAACAAAGAATAGTCGGTTTATTCATACCTTTATTGATTCCCTTTTTTGCACATTCACAAGGCATGGACCTTGGCACATGGAATGTATTGAACATAAAGTATAAACACAGTAAACAGTTGAGTTTTTTCGCTGAGGGTCAGTTGCGTTCATTAAAAATGTATAATCAATTTCATTACCATGAATACAAAGGTGGTATCAATTATCAGGCACACAAGTCAGTTGTTTTGTCATTGGCAGCAGGCAGTTATCAAACTTACAAAGAGGGAGGAAATTTTGTGTTGCCCAAAAACAACGACGAATTCCGCTTGTGGCCACAGATTTTGTTGACCCAAAAATTCACCCATTTCAAAATAGAACAGCGCTACCGTGCTGAAATGAGGTGGACTAGCAATGGATACAGAAATCGCTTTAGATACCGATTAGGCATTGCTTACCCATTTGGTAAAAACAGAAACGGCGACAAAGCCTTTCAATTGAACCTGAACAACGAACTATTTTTTACGGACCGTGAACCTTACTTTGAACGCAACAGAATACAGTTAACGCTCAATTACAAACTAAGCGAAAATGCCAGTATTCAAGCAGGCTATTTACACCAATTTGACTACCGCATCAATGATGAAACAGGTCGCGATTTTATGGTAATTGGATTTTACTACGAGTTCTTAAATAAAAAGATGACTAAGTAAGAGAATCATACTTAGTCATCTTTTAAATATCAAAGTATTCAGTTTATTTTTTGTCATTTTTAGAAAAGGGATTATTTAATCGTAAAAATTAGAAATAAAAAAAAGGTTGGCTTTGTAGCCAACCTTTAAAATTATTATTTAGTTAAAATTAGTTTGACTTCACAAACAAATATCTAAGAGAATCTTGTTCGTTGCGAATATTGAATATGTATAAACCTGATGTCAAATGATTTAAATCAATTTTAGCCATTTCAGAAACTTTACCTTCAAATACTATCTGACCTTTTAAATCTGTAATTTGGAAGTCTAAATCTTTGCCTGTTGTATTCGTTAAATTCATGAAATCCACCACTGGATTTGGATAAATTTTGATAGTCTTAGCCAAATTCAAAGTTTCAACATTTGTAGTTGCTTTGAAACGAACAAACTTAATATTAAACGGCATCACAGCGATTAATGAATCATGTCCTTCTTGGTAGGCTTTTACAGCCCATTTCAAGCTAACAGAGTCTCCAGAAGTTACACCCAAACCGGCCAAAGCACTACTAATAGCTCCTGAGGTTAGTGTTAAATCATTGTTCTTACCATTGTTATTCGATTGTAAGGTTAAAAGAGGAGTATTGAAATTACCACTTGGTAAATCTAAAACCCAAACATAACGAGTAGCACCAGTTGATTTTTCCCAATTAATAGTGATTGGGGTTGGGTCTGCATCTTTTACTACAACACGTGAATTGTTAGCAGGAGTAAGCAAGGCAAAAGATGAAAGTTTTGGGAAAATAGCATCTAGACGTGCATTCAATAATTGAATTCTAGTATCTCCCATAACGGTAGTATCTCTTTCTTTATATGCTTTAGATGGCGTATTGTGTTTTGCCAACATGTATTCAGCAAAGGCATCTTGCTCTCTTCCTATAGAAGCGAATGATGAAGTGCCTGCGGATTTAATAGCAGTATCTAAGTCAACTCTTGCTTTAACTACTGCAGGGAAAGGATAATTATCGCCTCCTACACTTGAACCTGAAAAAGACGGGTTAGCAAGGAAGTTCAACGTTACCATTTTGTAGATTCTAGAGGTATCTCCAACTAGTTTACCATATTTAACAAGCGTATCGGTTGATTTACCAGTAGAATCAACAATCACCATTGACCAAATTTTGTTACCACTTGCTTTGGTTGTATCATAACTAAAGGAAACACCTCCTACTTGAGGAAACTGACCTGGAGTAAGTCCTGGTTTTGATGCTGATATACCATGTTCAATTAAACGTTTAACACCTGAAGCAGACACACTAACAATCACTAAACTATTGTTAAATCTTAATGAATTTTCAACATCGAGTTGAGAAACATCACCTGCAGATTTGCCAGCCGAAAGATTAGCTTGTGTTTTTTCTAAGATAACATTACTTCCAACTGAATTTACATAACCAATTGCAGAACGAATACCTCCACCATTTTTAAGAGAGATAGTTACTTTTGGATCATATTTTTTAGCATACCATAAGTTAGCATCAGAAGACAAATTACCTAAATTAGTTTCTTCGGTTCTTACGGCATTTCTTCTGCCTTCTAAAAACACATTTGATTTGCCAATAATATTGCCATCCTTAGCTGCAATAACAACTCCTACAGCCTTACATAAGGTTAAAACATTGGCGCCTTTTGTTCCTGTGGCAAAAGCATTGTTTGTTCCCCAAAGTGCTTTTACCGTTAATGAATCCGAAGCATAAACTCCATTTACGTTCGAATCAAGTTTGTCTATTAACAGCTTACCATTGACATCAAAGTCACAAACAAAACGACCAACATATTTCCACTCACTAGTAGTGTTTAAGATTACCATTGGGTCGTTTGACTTACTTTTGGCAAAAATCGGGTATTTTTCAGTAGCAACATGTCCTGCAATTAATCTATCGTTACCATCGGCAGTATAGGCATGGTTTCCACCAGAAATAATAATGTCAACATGGTTCAACAATGGTGCTAAAGCTTTCTCATTGGCAATTTGTTGTAAGTGCGCAAGTAAGATAATTTTATTTACACCTTCTTTTGCTATTAAAGAGTCAATGACTGGTTGAAGAATAGCTGCAAGTGCAGGCATGTCGTCAACTTGAGGTCCTTTAACTGTGGTTAATCCTGGAGAAGATATTTTAGCTAAAGCTTGAGTAGTTACACCAACAACACCAATTTTTTCGCCATTACGTTCAATAATAATGGACGGTGCTATTCCTTTTTTCTGTGAATTAGCGGTGATATTAACTGGGGTTCTAAAGGCAGTATCTCTCAAAATTTGATTGGTAAATAAATAATTAAGATTGGCATCGTTACTAAAATCAAGGTTTGAACTTACGTATGGGAATTGTGCACCCAACCATCTTTTATCAGCGCCGTTACTTCTAATGTCAACTCCTATTTGTCCGTTTAAATCGCCTGTTCCTAAATCAAATTCGTGATTGCCTAATGCAGAAGCATTGAAACCGATAATGTTCATTATTGCAATGTCTGGACGACCTAATGCTGGCCTTTGTGCTTGAGTTCCTTTAAAATATGAAGAAGCAGTTGATCTTAATGCTGTTTGCATAGATGGGTCTTCACCAGCCGACAAAAACGGACCAGGAAGTACATTATCGCCTGAAGACAAAATCAATGTATTATTGTGAAGATCTTCGAGTTTGTCTACAATAGCTGCATAATTAGGTGCATCAACTACAGCTGCTACACCACTTTCCATATCAGAAGAGTGCAATATTTGCATTTGAAATGCACTTTTCCCATTCAATTGAATGATAGCAACTGAACCTGAAACTTCGTTAGAAACCAAAAGCAAATCTTGTCCATTTGGACTTTGAGATTTAGGGATGAAAACCAAACCTTCTGGACCTAAATCACCAACTGTTGCTAAATTACTAGCGCTTGGAGTTACAGAAAAGTTACGGGTATTGATATAGTTTACAAAATATGGGGATTTTGGATTAGTGATATTGTAAATCATTATACCACCAATTCTTTCTAAACCAACAAAAGCATAAGTGGAGTCTAATATTTTTCCAATGGTCACCGCTTCAGGCTCAGGACCTTTGTCGTCACTTCTATTGTCTATAGTATTACTTGTATGACTGGCATTAAAATTAGAAGGGAATAAGGTAGCAAATTTTTGCTCAAATTGATCCTTACTATCCCACGCTAGTTTGCCGGTTACTGAGTTCCAAACTGAAAAAGAACGTGCACCATAACAAAATGCAGAATCATATTTTCCATCTTTATTAAAATCACCAAATGCCTTAGTAAGGTTTAATCTGCCCATAGCACTTGTTGCTTTTAAAGCCGCCACATTAGCTGCACCACCAAACTTAGCGGTGTCTACAATGTAAGATGAACTTCCGAATCTAATTTCTTCATTATTTGCTGACCCCCAATCGGCTCTTGAATCGCCCTCATTGGCAGTCAATAAAAATGTAGTATCACCTACTTTGTAACTTGCAATAGCATCGGGCATAAACATTCCAAACACTGGAAAATTTCTAATATTTATAGTACCACCATTGTCAGTTCCATCAATACCATTTCCTGATAAACTATGGTCTTTAAAACCCAAAGGTATCAATTTGGTCACTTTAGCAGTAGTTAAGTCAACTACTGCAATACAATTGTTTTCTTGACAAGTTGCCCATGCCGTTTTAGAATCTTCAGAAACTGTAATATACTCAGGCTCTAAATCTTCTGCAATGGTTGAATTACGTAAAAATGAACCCCCGGCTTGAATTTTTCCAGTGATTTTAATTTTCCAATCAATAGTTGTTCCGTTGAAATCTGTAAAACCAGCCGTTTTTACATCGCCTTGAGTAAGATTTGAAATGCCTTTTGAGATGTCAATAATACTGATAGAACCTTCACGGTCAATGGTATAATCGTCGTTTGGCTCACCTTCATTAGCCACCAATACCATTTTACCATTAGGCGAAAAAGTTAACATATCTGGGTTAGCACCAACATCTACCTTGTTAATGTATGCTAAATTAGAAGCATTGAAAAATACCACATGTCCATTCTCTGTTTTACCCAGACTATTAATGACTGCAACCGCTAAAACACCATTCATGCAGGCAATTGATGTCAAATCCCTTCCATATGATTTAATGGAAATGGTATTAATTTGAACAGGATTAGCGGGTTTGCTGATGTCTACTACTTTAATACTAGTGTCAGGACCATTTAATACAAACATTCTTTTGCTTACAGCATCATAAGCCGTTATCTCTGCAGCAGCTTTGTCATAAATCCCTGTAGAGTACCTTCCAATAAACTGTGGATTAATCTGGGCTTGTGCTCCCATAACCACTAAAATTAATAGCGATAGAAGCATTAATTTTTTCTTGTACATTTTTTTCATTTTATTCTTTTTTGTGTGCGACAAAACTAATTTTTCGTCATTAGCGTTAGGTTGTAAGTATGTTATGATTGAATAAATTAAACGGTCAGTTTGTTAATTTAAACTTATAAAACTTCATACACTTTTACTCATATGTTATTATAGTATTAAATCATAAAAATTGGTCGAATAGTCTCAGTGTATATTTCCTAAAACTATTTTGCCTCTTATTACTCTGTCTCCAAACATTTTATCCTTAACAAGTGTTTAAATCTTACTTCATTTAAATGCCACATGGAAGAATTAATTCCCTTAAAAATTAGAAAAAAAGCGCCCTCTCTTACTCTGCTTGACAAAAAACAAGCCTTGTCTAGCCTAACACCCGACAATACAGACCGAGTAATAGAAATGGCTTGGGAAGACAGAACTCCTTTTGAAGCTATTTACATGCAATTTGGTTTGTCAGAATCTGATGTTATTCAACTAATGCGCAAGGAACTTAAACGGAGCAGTTTCAACCTGTGGCGCAAACGGGTGAATCAAGGGGTTAGTCAAAAACACCTTAAGAAAAGAAATCCTGAAATCAATAGACATAAATGCACTTTGCAAAAATCCATTTCGGGTAATAAAATATCAAAAAGATAATGTTGACCCTTTATGATGATATAATTAATCAGATAGACCAAATTGATCCAATCCAATATGGTAAAACCAGAAATTATTTAAATGGTGCTGTAACACGTTTATCTCCCTATATTTCTCGTGGTGTCATTTCAACCAAACAAGTGGCCGAAATTGTTTTGAATAAAGGTTACTCCCATCGTGAAATAGAGAGTTTTCTGAAAGAACTAGCTTGGCGCGATTATTTTCAATTGGTGTGGCAGGAACATAAGTCTAACATTAATAACGACGTAAAACAAACTCAGCCTAATATCAGTAATTATCAAGTTCCGATAAGCGTTGTAAGTGCACAAACAGGAATAGAAGCCATAGACAATGGAATAATTACTCTTTACGAAACAGGGTATATGCACAATCACCTTAGAATGTATGTGGCTAGTATCAGTTGTAACATTGCCCAATGCCATTGGCAACAACCTGCCAAGTGGATGTATTACCATCTTTTAGATGCCGATTGGGCTAGTAACGCATTAAGTTGGCAGTGGGTAGCTGCTAGTTTTAGTCAGAAAAAATATTATGCCAATCAGGAAAATATCAATAGATACTGTAATACCAATCAACGCCATACCTTTTTGGATCAAACATACGAGTTGCTTCCCAATTTAGTTATCCCTGAGGTGCTGAAAGTAACGAATGTACTGGAATTAAAAACTACTTTGCCAATTAGTGATGAACTCCAAATTCAAACCTCTTTACCCATTTATATTTACAACTTTTATAATTTGGATCCTAAATGGGATGAACACGTTGAAGCCAATCGCATATTGTTATTGGAACCTGAGCATTTTAAGAACTATCCTGTCAGTGAAAAAACCATTCAATTTATTCTTGAGTTATCTAAAAATATCAAGAATTGTCAAGTTTATGTAGGCTCATTTGAAACATTACATCAACTCTATTCCAAACAAACATTTCATTTCAAAGAACATCCTTTAAACATAAATTATAAAGGCATTCAACACGAAAGAGATTGGATATTTGAAAATATAAAAGGTTATTTTCCTTCTTTTTTTAGTTATTGGAAACAAGCCGAAAAGCAATTTAAAAAACGCGCTTAAACTAAAATGGACTTTAAGCAACCTATTAATATTGTTTGGTTAAAGCGCGACCTCCGTTTACAAGACCATTTACCGTTTCATTTGGCAGAACAATCTTCACTTCCCTACATAATCATTTTTGCTTTTGAACCCAGTGTAATATCATACCATGACACAAGCTTAAGACATTTGCAGTTTCAATACCACAGCATTTTACAACTCAACAAAAATTTAAGTGCTTTCCAAAAACAAGTCATTGTTTTTCACTCAGAGCTTGTTTTAATATTGGAAGAAATTAACAAGCAATACCATATTAATAACATATTCAGTTACCAAGAAAGTGGCATTCAACTCACATATGAAAGGGATAAAAAAGTAGCAACTTATTGCAAAAAAGAAGGCATTACTTGGGCAGAATCTCAACGAGATGGCGTAGTAAGGGGTATTAAAAACAGAGAAAGTTGGGATAAAAATTGGTTTGTTGCCATGCATTCGCCTTTACTTGTAAATTCGTTTAAAATAAGTGAAACACTGCCATTTAAAAATCCCTTCCCCTTGGAAAAAAAGTTGCAAAAACAGCTTGAGAAATACCCTACAAAATTTCAACCTGCTGGCGAGGAATATGCCATTAAATACCTTAAAAGTTTTGTAAATGATAGAGGGAAAAACTATAGCAAACACATTAGTAAACCCCTTGAAAGTCGCTTAAGTTGTGGAAGAATTTCACCTTATATCAGTTGGGGCAATATTAGCATTAAACAAGCGTATTTATTTGTGTTAGACCATGCTCAACATTCGCCATACAAATGGGCCTTTTCCAATTTCTTAACCCGCTTAAAATGGCATTGTCATTTTATCCAAAAGTTTGAAATGGAATGTAGTTATGAAACACATTGTGTCAATAACGGATACGAAGCATTGAACCACACTAAAAATGAAGTATACATTTCTGCTTGGAAAAGAGGTGAAACAGGATTTCCACTTATTGACGCTTGTATGAAATGCTTGGAAAAAACAGGATGGTTAAACTTTAGAATGCGCGCAATGGTTGTGAGTTTTTTTTGCCATCACCTCGACCAAGATTGGCGAGATGGGGTGTATCATTTGGCTCAACTTTTTTTGGACTACGAACCAGGAATACATTACCCACAATTTCAAATGCAAGCAGGTACTACAGGCATAAATATCATTAGGATATATAATCCCGTAAAGCAAAGTTTAGAACACGACCCCAAAGGAATCTTTATTAAACAGTGGTTACCACAGCTGAGTCATGTTCCCGAAAAATACATTCATCAACCTGAACTTATGCCCTTGCTTGAACAGCAATTGTGTGGTGTTATCATTGGGGAACATTATCCCAAACCGATTATTGAATTAGAAAGTGCTGCAAAAGTAGCAAGAGATAAAATATGGGGGCATAAGAAAACAGATGTAGTAAAAAAAGAAATCAACAAAATCATCAAAAAACACACGCGAAACAAAACTAAAACCAAGATAAATAAAACTGATATTAATTTAATATAATAGTTGTAAAACTGATACCCCATTGTCTGACATAAGGAAAATTAAAAAAATGAAAAAAAAGATAGCAAAATCCGATTTACCCGAAAAGCCTTGTTTAGTTTGTGGCAGGAATTTTACTTGGCGTAAAAAATGGGAAAAGGTTTGGGACGACGTTAAATATTGTAGCGATAAATGCCGAATGAATAAAAACACAAGTATAAAACTAACAAATGCTTAAACTATTTCTATTATTTCCGCACCAACTCTTTAAGGAATTAGACCTATTGAAGCAATTTGATAAAATTTACTTGATAGAAGAGAGCTTGTTTTTTACGCAATACAAATTTCACAAACAGAAATTGGTTTTGCACCGTGCAAGCATGAAATATTATGAAAACTACTTAACAGAAAACCACATTTCAGTTGAATACATTCAAGCAACAGACTCAGCGAGCAATGTAACAGAACTTATTAATAGATTAAGTCACACGAATACAAGCTCCATTAACTATTACAATGTTTGCGACAATTGGTTAGACAAAAAAATTAAAAAAGCTTGCCACAAAAAACAGCTTTATTATTATCAATATACCACGCCATTATTTATAAACAGTGAAAAAGACATAAACGAATATTTTGCAGCTAAGAGTAAGTATTTCCAAACTGATTTTTACATACAACAGAGAAAGAAATTGGAGATATTGCTTGACCAACAACAAAAGCCAATAGGAGGAAAATGGAGTTTTGATGCCGACAACAGGCTCAAGTATCCCAAAGACAAAACACCACCTATTGTCAATTTCCCTAAGCAAAACAGCTATTACCAAGAGGCAATAAACTATGTAAACACCAACTTTGAACACCATTATGGGGACATTAATTTACAGATTATTTATCCTGTTACACATGAAGAAAGTGAAGCTTGGTTGAACGAATTTTTATCAACTCGTTGGTCAGAGTTTGGGCAATACGAAGATGCCATAGTTGGCGACGAATTGGTTTTGAATCACAGTTTATTAACCCCTATGTTAAACATAGGATTACTAACGCCATTCCAAGTTATAGAAACCAGTTTGCAATATGCCGAAAAGCACAATATTCCCTTTAACAGCATTGAAGGTTTTGTAAGACAGATTATAGGATGGCGAGAGTTTATCAGAGGAATTTATGTAGTAAAAGGCACCGAAGAAAGAACGCGAAATTATTGGCAATTCAATAAAAAAATTCCTGCATCATTTTACAATGGAACTACAGGAATAGAACCGATTGATGTTGTTATCAAAAAAGTATTAAAAACAGGCTATTGCCACCACATAGAAAGATTAATGATATTGGGTAATTTTATGTTATTGAATGAATATGATCCTGATGAGGTTTACCAGTGGTTTATGGAATTGTTTATAGATGCCTATGATTGGGTAATGGTACCTAATGTGTATGGCATGAGTCAATTTGCCGACGGCGGTTTGATGGCGAGTAAACCCTACATTAGTGGCAGTAGTTACGTGTTAAAAATGAGTCATTACAAAAAGGGTGATTGGTGTGATACTTGGGATGCATTGTTTTGGGAATTTATGAACAAGCAGAGGGCCTTTTTTTCATCTAATCCACGCTTAGGTATGCTCCTAAAAACATACGACAAAATGAGTGAAGAAAAAAGGAACAATTATAAACAAGTAGTTGCTGGGTTTAATGCAAAAATGGAACTATAAAAATTGGAAAATATAACTTTGAAGGTAAATAAAATTATTTTTAATTTGTAATTAAATCATAAAATATAATTGAAAAAATATAATTCCTATTTTCATACTATTTCGCTAATATTTGTTTTATTTTTCAAAGAAATAAAACTCACAGCACAATATACAAAGTCGATTGATATTAATGGAAGTTATTTAATAGGAAAAAGCTCTGAAATTAAAATACAAGAATGTTCTGGTTTAGCTTTACCTGAAAAAAGTATTACTCCGTGGTTTGTTAATATCAAAAACATCAATAAAAAACATCAGTTTGACCATACAATTGATTCCATAAAAAATTTAAAAACAACTTTAAAAATTAATGATTTAATTTCAGAAACAAATAATAATACAAACAATAGTTCTACGGCGTATAATCCAATAAAAGGAACAAATTTCAAAGGGAATATTTTTAATGGTGGAGCTCCAACAGACAATACTCTCGCAGTCTCAGACAGTGGCATTATTGTTTCAATAATAAATTGCAATATTGCCTACTATAATTCAAAAGGTAATGCCTTATGGACAGGTTCATTTTGGGAATTGTTCAATGACAATACTTTAACAGAAATTATATACGATCCTATTGTTATATATGATTCCGAAGCAGATAGATTTATAATGACTGCAATTCATGGATTTACATCATCTAAATCAAAATTAATTATTGGATTTTCTAAAACCAATAATCCACTGGATGGTTGGTGGATTTATCAATTAACAGGTAATCCGCTTAATAATGGCTGTTGGTTAGACTACCCTAAACTTGGTATTTCAAATAATGAAATATTTATAACGGGTAATTTATTTGGTGATCTTAATGGTTTTAGTGAGTCAATTATTTATCAAATTAGTAAAAACAATGGATATAATGGCATTAATTTAAATTGGAAACTTTGGTCTAATATTGATGGATCTCCCATTACTTTAATTCCTGCCTCATATGGACAAAAAGGAAATTACGGACCTGGTTTATACTTTATCAATCAGAACCCTGGAAGTGGGAACTCAGTTAATTTATATGAGATTACTAATGAAATAAATGCTAACCCCATACTTGTTAAAAAAACAATTTTCAAGCGAGATTATTCAACATCAGGAAACGCTCAACAATTAGGTTCTCAAGTTGAATTAATAACAAGTGATTGTAGAATAATTAATGCCTTTTATTTAGACGAAACGATACATTATGTTTTTCAATCAGACTATCAATCAAGCAATTACAGTGGAATTAACTATAATCGCTTAGATTTAAAAACATTAACAAATGTCTCATTTGAATATGGAAATATTGGAGAAGATTATGCTTATCCAACAATAGCATCGTTTTCAAAAAATTCTAATGATAAAACTGTTATTTTTTGTTTTCTGAACAGCAGTCCTCAAAAATTTCCAGAAGTAAAAACCGTTATTTTTGATGGCGAAGGAAAATGGTCAAATTCAACATTAATTAAAAGTGGCGATAACTTTGTTAATGCATTTGAAATAGACAATTATGTGAGGTGGGGTGACTATACAGGGATATGTTACAAATACAACCCTAATGAGCCAGAAATATGGCTTAGTGGTTGTTATGGTTCTCAACAAACATTGTTTGGAACAACCTATAATTGTTATAACACATGGATTAGTCAAGTATATAATGGTTCACTAACTGCCAGACTAAATGAAACTTATAGCAATAGCTTATTTCTTGTTAATCCCAACCCTGTCATAGATTTATTTACCTTAGATTTTGAAACAACATCAACAAATGTTGTAAAAATTGAAATTACAGATTTAAATGGCAAAACTGTTAAATGTTTATTCAATGGTACTGTTAAAGATGGTACTAATCAACTCACTTTTAACAGAAATGCGCTCCATAATGGTGTTTATTTTATTAATGTATACTACGATAATCTTATTGCAATTCACAAGAAAATAATTATACTTTAATATAATATGTTATTTAAAATGTCCTAATAATACAAAGTGCGCATTATGCCTTACTTAATTTCTTTTTTTAAAAACCCAAATTAATAAAAAGATGTTATTTTTAATAATCATCGATACTTCTTCTTTGATTTTAAATTGTTTTTATAACAACTTTTTTTCTATTAATAAATATTTTCAAAGCTGCTAGAATAGACCGAAAAACGAAATTAATTCTCACTTACAATGAAGAAAAAAAATATACAATGATTGATTATTTGGGTCAATAAACTTTCATTTTAATTACTTTTTATAGATTTGGAAAATAATATTTGAAATTATATTATTGTAACGAACTAAAATGTAATAACTATGACAACCGACATTCTATTCCAAATCTCCAACTTTGTAGCACTCATAAGTTGGCTAGTTCTTATCATTTTTTCTAAAAATCAGTTCATCATTAGTTATATAAAATATGCTATTGTTACAACTTTATGTATTGCATACTTGGTTCTTATTATTCCTAATTTATCGTTGTTTAATCCTAACTCATTTTCAACTTTAGAAAATATATTAAAAATGTTTAAGGCCAAAGAAGCTTTGGTGGCTGCTTGGATTCATTTTTTAGCATTCGATTTATTTGTTGGAATCTATATAGTGGAAACAGGAAATAAAAAAGGAATATCAAGATGGAAATACACCCTTTGCCTACCAATTACTTTTATGTTTGGACCAGCAGGCTTATTGCTTTTTTATCTTATCAAAATTCCAAGAGCCATAAACAGTGCAAGGGTATAATTTTCCATATTGGAGTTAATTGTCAAACTATCATTGCGAGTATCAAACATTCTTCTATTTACTAAATTTAGATAAAGTACCCTAACTTTGTTTTAAATCGGTTTGTTTCATTATTTATCAACAAGAAATGAAACTGCTTATTTTTAAAACAATTTAGTCTTATAATTGCTATTTATTACTACATGTCTATCTCTATTGCTGATAAAATTATAATTGAAGTAAAAACAAAATTCAATGAAACGCAAAGTAACATTGATGACGATGCTTTTTTCTTTAATTATCATATTGTCATTACTAATAATAGTCCTTTTTCGGTCCAATTGCTCTCGAGAAAATGGATTATCAACGACAGTAACGGTGAAAACAAAATGGTGGAGGGTATTGGTGTTGTAGGTGAACAACCTATTATTGAACCCAATCATTCTTATGAATATTACTCGGGTTGTATCCTTAAAACAGGATTTGGTAAAATGCATGGTGAATATACTTTTTTACGCCTCCTTGATGAAGAACTTTTTGATGTAAAAATCCCAAATTTTCATTTTGTATTGCCTTGGGTGCTTAACTAAGCAACCGCTTTCTTTTCCCTTTTTTCTATTATAAATTTAATATCTTTGCATAAATGAAAAAGTTAATTTTCCTTTGGCCACTTTTATTTTTCGCTTGCAACTCTACTCCACCTCCCGAAAATAATACCATCGTAAATAATACACCTGCTGTTAACATACCCAAAGTAACACATCCTTTTAACGAAGAAAATGCCTATCTGTTTGTAAAAAAACAAGTGGACTTTGGACCACGTGTTCCCGGGACTAAACAACATGCCAAATGCCACCAGTTTTTTGTAGAACATTTTACCAAATATGCTGATACCGTTTACCTTCAAGAATCTACAGCAATTACTTTTGATAAAAAAAATATTCCAATCAAAAACATCATTGCAGTATTTAATCCCAAAGCTCAAAAGAGAATAATTCTATGCGCCCATTGGGACACAAGACCATTTGCCGACCAAGATACTGAAAACAAAAACAAGCCTATTTTAGGTGCTAATGATGGCGCTAGTGGAAGCGCTGTGTTAATGGAAATGGCTCAGATTTTAAATCAAAATCGCATTGACATTGGAATTGATATTATTTTGTTTGATGCCGAAGATTGGGGAGATAACTCAGGAATGACTGAAGATAGTTATTGCCTAGGTTCTCAATATTGGGGTAAAAACACACACATACCTAATTACAAAGCCGATTTTGGGATTTTATTAGACATGGTAGGTGCACCAAATGCCCAATTCGGTTATGAAGGTTACAGTTTAAAAAATGCTCCTTCCTACCTGTCTTTGGTATGGGAAACAGCTATTGCAGGCGAGTACGACCGCTACTTTAAAAACTTCCAAAGAGGATATATTACAGATGACCATGTTTACATGATGAAATACACTGGAATTCCTGTCATTGACATCATTGATTACGACCCACAAACCGACAGTAAATTTGGCGCTTATTGGCACACCCATCAAGACAATATGGATGCTATTGACAAAAAAACACTGAAAGCCGTTGGTCAAACTTTAATAAATGTCATTTACAATTATTAATGGTCTTTAAAAGCCAATAATCCACCAGTGTGAATGATTAATACTTTATCGTTGGGTTTAAAATAATTGGTTTGGTACAATGATTTAACAGCCATTAACATCTTGGCTGTATAAACTGGGTCGGTTTTAATGCCCGTTTCTTTGTAAAATGAATGGATAAATTGCCACAACTCGGAATCCATTTTGGCATACTTTCCTCGGTGAAAATCATGCATTACTTCCCAATTAATAGTGTTAAACTCCCTTAAACGTTCGTTCAAATAAAGATTGTTTTTTAAGGAACTTATGCCCACCACTTTAGTAGTGCTTTTTTGTTCAGCCAAACCCATTACCAAACCCTGCATGGTAGTGCCGGTTCCTACGGATAAAACAATGTAATCGTATTGTTTATAAAGCTCATTTATTATCTCTATACACCCAATGTATGCCTTGGGATGGTCACCTCCTTCATCAACAAAATAAGCATTGGATTGGGTAAAATAATCTGCAAACAGATGAGCTTTGTTTCGATATGCGTCCCTACTCACATGTTTGAGGGTCATGCCATTTTCCACACACAAGGTTTCGTAGTGATTGAGCGGTCTATTTTCATCACCACGAACAAAACCAAAAGTACGAATGCCCATAGCCTTACCTGCAAAAGCCGTTGCTACCAAATGATTACTATAAGCACCGCCAAATGTTACCAAAACTTCTGCATTTGAAGCTTTAAAATCCTCAATAATGTATTTCAATTTTCTCCATTTATTACCTGAAACTATCGGATGAATTAAATCATCTCTTAAAAAATCGATATTAGGATTATAATCAAAATATGATGTGTTTAGAGTTTCAATAGATGATGGTAAAAAAATACCCATGTTGACAAAGGTCATATAAAAAAAGGATTTTTTTACCCAAAGAATTGTAAATTGCCCATTGAAAAAATGCAAAAAATAGGAATTGTTTTTTCTGGGGGAGGAATCAGAGGAATGGCTCATTTAGGGGTTTTAAAGGCTCTAGAAACATTTCATATTCCTTTCCATATGATGTCAGGCACCAGTGCTGGGGCATTGGTTGCCGCTTTTTATTCTGCAGGATATAAGGCAGATGAAATCAAAAATATTGTAAAAACTAATTCTTTTTTCAGTGTTAAGCATTTGTTATTTGGCAAAGCAGGTCTATTTGATATGGGTTTATTTGATACTGCTTTTAAAAAATATTTTCCACATAATAACATCGAACAATTGCCTACACCCATTCACATTGCAGCTACTGATATTATTAATTGTAAAACGATATATTTCAACAAAGGGGATTTGTCATTGGCACTGCAAGCATCATCGTGTGTACCACTGGTTTTTCAACCTATAAAATACATGGATAAAGTATTAGTGGATGGAGCTGTTACTAATAATTTACCAATAGAACCACTTGTCAACCAATGCAATAAAATTATAGGTGTTCATGTCAATGCCATGAGTAAAAAATTGAGTGAGGTGCACATGAAAGACATGCTCGACCGCAGTTTTCACTTGGCATTATCACAAAATGTATATCAGAAATCCTCAATGTGCGACCTGTTTATAGACCCTCCAAATATGAGTAAATACGGCATGTTTGATATGGAAAAAACCGATGAAATATTTGAATATGCATACCAATATACGCTTTCACAAAACAAAGAAATAGAACAATTTTTAAACCTTTATAACTGATTATTTAATATCACCAATCTACTTATACCAACTCATATGATAATATACAATGTAACCTGCAACATTCCATCAGACATAGAACAAGAATGGGTGCACTGGATGAAACACGAACACATTCCTGAAGTAATAGCAACTGAAAAATTTACAGGCTTTAAAATGCTAAAACTATTAACCGAAGTTGATGGCAACGAAGGCGTTAATTACGCTATTCAATATTACTGCCATTCTGTAGATGACTTTAATGACTATGCCCAAAATTTTGGTCCTACTCTTAAAGCCAAAACAGCCGCCAAATATGGTGAAAAAGTTTTAGCCTTTAGAACTTTGTTGGAAGAGGTTTAAATAAACCCCGTTCTACAACTTCTCCATAATATACTCGGTAATTTTTTGCATCAAATGAATGCGGTCCTTGCCCATTACATTGTGCTTGTGACCTGGATAAACAAAATAGTCCAAATAAGTATTGCCTGCATCTACAGCCGCTTTGCTGTATAACAAACTGTGTTGCCATAATACTACATCGTCATCACAACCGTGTATCATCAATAAATTATCCTGCAAGTTGTTGATGTGATTGAGCAAGTTTGCATTTTTATAACCTTCAGGATTTTCTGATGGTGAATCCATATAACGTTCGGTATACATAATTTCATACAAAGCCCAATCAATTACAGGTCCACCAGCAACGCCTACTTTAAATACTCCTGGACGCTTGGTCATTAAACTGGTTGTCATAAAACCGCCATAACTCCAACCATGAACCGCCATTCTCTCTTTATCTACATAACTTAAATTCTTTAAATAATTAACCCCTGCCATTTGATCGTCTAGCTCCACGGTTCCCATGTTTCTGAAATTTGCACTTTCAAACTCATGGCCTCTGTTCGCAGAACCTCGGTTATCCAGAGTAAAGACTATGTAACCCTTTTGTGCCATTAATTGCATCCATAGGTTACCACCTGCCAACCAAGTATTGTTTACCATTTGTGCATGAGGACCACCATATACATAAACCACAACAGGGTATTTTTTATTAGGGTCAAACTGTGGTGGTTTGGTCATTCTGCAATACAACACATGTCCATCGTTAACTATCGGAAATATAGTAGTTTCGCCCAATAAATAGTCGGCAATAGGATTCGGAGCTCTAAGAAGGGTTTCTTTTACATCGCCTTTATGACTGATAATGCTTATTTTTCTTGGAACGGTAGTACTCGAAAAATTATCAATAAAATAAGTAAAATTAGAATTGAAAAAAGCAGTATGTGTGCCTTGTTCTAATGACAATTGTTTTAAATCAGAGGTATTAATGTTCACAGAATAGACGTGTCTTTCAACTGGACTTTCTTTGGTGCTTTCAAAAAACACTTGATTACCAGCTGGGTCAACCCCAAACAGGTTGGTAACAATCCATTTGCCTGAGGTTAATTGCTTAATCAATCTTCCTTTGCTTGAATACAAATACAAATGATTGTATCCATCGCGTTCACTTTGCCATATAAACTTACTGTCATCATTTGGTAAAAAATACATGCCGTGTTGAGGTTCTACATATTTGGCATCTCTTTCTTCAAAAACAATTTTATCCAACTCTCCATTTTCGGCAATGTATTGTCTTAAAAACATTTGGTTTTGACCGCGGTTAACATGTGCTACAAAAATACTTTCCTCATTCGGACTCCAAGTAACGTTGGTTAAATACTGATCGGCTGGTTCGCCTGTTTGTAAATAAACCGTAGTTTGTGTTTTTAAATCATAAATGCCAATTGTAACATGATGACTTGCAGCGCCCGCCATTGGATATTTAATGTTATTGACCTTAGCTGGAAAAGTGGAATTGTCAAAAATTGGGTATTCTGTTACCATGGTTTCATCCATTCTATAAAAAGCTAACTTATTGCCTTTAGGACTCCAAAACAAGCCTTTCGAAATACCAAACTCGTTGCGGTGAACAGTTTCACCATACACTATACCTTTGCCACCATCTTGTGTTATTTGCTTTACCCCATCCTGTGAAGAAATAAATATTTGACCGTTTTCGGTGTAGGCAACTTGGTTACGATTATTGTCATATTCCAAGTTTGCTCCTTTTTCTGTCACTGAAACCAATTCACTTAGTAACTTTTCGTTCAAATTGAACGAATAAAATTTACTGCCATATTTAAACTTAAAGGTTTGGTTGTCAACCCACTCATGTGCAGGAAAACCTTTGAAAACCATTTTAGGATCAAAAGCTTTAGTATATTCATTAAACAAAGACAAACTTAAACTACTATCGATAGATGCCAAATCGATATTAACAATAAACAAGCGTTGATTAGAACCTGTTTTTACATAAGTATATTGATTAGAGTTAGGTATCCATTGCAACATAGGAATTGACTTTACCCTTAGAGATTGTTTAGATTGATTGTCAATCATCATAATGGCTTCATCCATTGTAAAAATTCTTTCGGATTGTGCCGAAAGAGTATAAGAACATAAAAGAAGAAGGAAAACAGAAAATAGTTTGAATAATTTCATTGAATTAAATTAAAATGAATGCAAAAATCAACAAAAAAATAGAAATATTCTCTTTTTTAAAGATAAATTTCGATATAAAGTACGGCGAAACTTACTGAAAATCAAAAAAAAGTGAAAAAAATGTAGATTCTTTTTGAAAATTTTTGGTAAAAAGGAAATCAAAATTTACATTTGCAGTCCTTTTTAAACAATTGCCCGATCGTCTAATGGCAGGACTACTGTTTTTGGTGCAGTGTATGTTGGTTCGAATCCAGCTCGGGCAACCTTGATTAAAAAGCTTTAAACCAATACCACCGTGTCCATCATCAACAAAGTTAAAATTTTCAGCGGGTCTGCTTCGCATGCACTAGCATTGAAAATAGCCGACCATTATGGATTGCCTTTGGGTGATGTAACCATTAACAAATTTTCAGACGGCGAAATGCAACCTAGTTTCAATGAATCTGTAAGGGGTTGTGATATCTTTATCGTTCAGTCAACAAATCCTCCGGGAGATAATTTGTTAGAATTACTACTGATGATAGATGCTGCTAAAAGAGCATCTGCCAATCATATTACGGTTGTTATTCCTTATTACGGCTATGCCCGTCAAGATAGAAAAGACAAACCACGTGTATCTATTGGAAGTAAAATGATAGCTGATGTCCTTAGTGCTGCAGGTGCTAACAGAGTTATTACCATGGATTTACACGCTCCACAAATTCAAGGTTTCTTTAATGTTCCGGTTGACCACTTAGATTCTTCAGTCATTTTCATTCCTTATATCAGGTCTCTAAATTTAGAAAAATTGGTGATAGCTGCTCCCGATGTAGGCGCAAGTAATCGCAACAGAGAATATGCCAAAGTATTAGGAGTGCCGATGGTAATCTGTGACAAAGAAAGAAGAAAAGCAAACGAAATAGCAAGCATGACCATTATTGGTGATGTTAACGGAATGGATGTGGTACTAGTAGATGACTTAATAGACACTGCTGGAACCCTTTCAAAAGCTGCAAAATTAATTAAAGATAACGGTGCAAGAAGCGTAAGAGCGGTTTGTACTCACCCTGTGTTAAGTGGTAAAGCCTACGAAAACATAGAAAATAGCGTATTGGAAGAGCTGATAGTGTGTGATACCATGCCGATGGTACAAACATCTCCTAAAATAAGAGTATTGTCAGTAGCTCCACTAATAAGCAAAGCCATCAGAAATATCCATGAACATGGTTCAATAAGTTCCTTGTTCAAACTTGATAATAGTTTCCAACACAATTTAATTTAATTTCAAAAGAAAATGAAAACAGTAGCATTAACAGGCGAACTAAGAACTGAATTAGGTTCAAAAAGTTCAAACGGGTTGAGAAACGAAGGTAAAGTACCATGTGTTTTATACGGCGAAGGGAATTTAATCCACTTCTTCGTTTATTCACCTGATTTTAAAGCCCTCGTTTACACTCCTAACACGTACAAAGTACAATTAACTATCGAGGGTAAAAAGTACATGGCGATTTTGCAAGAAATGCAATTTCACCCAGTAAACGAAGCCATCCTACACGCTGACTTCTTAGCTGTAACAGAAACAAAACCTGTTACCGTTACTATTCCAGTGGTAGTAGAAGGTAACTCTCCAGGGGTAAGAGCCGGTGGTAAATTGATACAAAAAATTCAACGTATTAAAATCAAAGGTTTGATTAGTCATATCCCTGATTCAATACAAGTAAATATTGACCATCTTGATTTAGGTCAATCTACTAAAGTTAAAGATATTCAAATCCCTAACATTGAAATCTTAGACAACAAAGACAATGCTATCGTTTCTGTTAAAATGACAAGAAACGTAGTTAAAGCTGAAGAAGCTTCAGGTAAAAAATAATTTTACTTAACTCTATTCAATAAAAAACCCCTTTTTTCAAGGGGTTTTTTTATGTCTTCTTTCTGATTAATTTATAAATTCCACAACCAAGCCAATGCTTCTGTGGCTTCGCCATTTCTTATCATTTTTTGTGCTTTGTGTAAGTCCACTTGACCATACTTCAACGAAGCTGCATTTTGTTCTTCCAAACTTGGAATCGACTCAATATTACCTAGTACCCCCAAATCATTGCCAGTTAAAACATCATTAAGTCTTACTTTTTCAGGCAATACATCAACCCCAATTCCGCATGTAGTAAGTGGTTTTTGTAATTCGAAAATAGCATCACCATTCGCCCTGCAATACCAATCGCCACCCATACGGGCTACCAAATCAATCTTAGTTTGGTCTATTTGACCCGCTTCATTCATCATATTTTCGTCGATATGAATTTTAACGACTTTGCAAATAATTAAATTACCTGCACCTCCACCCTGTCCTAACTCAATAACATTCTCAACCGTACATTCCAATTGTACCGGACTTTCTTTTACACGGTATGGCTTCACCAAGTCAGACTCTAGTGGCGTAAAACCAGTTTTAATAAACTCATCTACTCCCTTTGGATAAGGAGAACTGGCCAAAGACATTTGTTGAACCATGTCATAAGTTACAACATTAATAACCACTTCGGCGACTTCTTTAACATTGTCGTGGGTGTGCTTGGTTTCACCTGTTCTGCCACTGCGTGACGGTGAAAAAACCAGAATGGGTGGATTAGCACTAAACACATTAAAAAAACTAAAAGGCGCTAAATTACGGTTTCCCTGTTTATCAATAGTACTAGCGAAACAGATAGGTCTCGGACCTATACTTCCTAATAATAATTGATGTATTTTGGGAATTGGTAATTCAGAAGGTGTAAACGTTATCATGTCGCAAAGTTAAGTATTTTTAGTAGGAAAAAGGGATTTTGGGGGAATAACCACAGAAAATGCAAAGGGAGAATTAACCACTGAGAGCAATGAGAAAGCTCTGAGAACGCAGAGATGCTCTTCGAGCCTGGGAATAACAATAGTGGGCTTAGTGAGATGAAATCCTCCAAAGGCTTAAAAGCGCTCTGGTTGACAATAATTAAACAATCACGCTGAACGACGTGAAACAATTAACCTATTTTTAACTATTTTTGTACCCATATAAATGGCAAAAGTCGTTGTTGGTTTAAGTGGTGGTGTAGATTCTTCTGTTGCAGCCTATTTGTTGAAAAAACAAGGTCATGAAGTGATTGGTGTGTTTATGAAAAACTGGCACGATACCTCCGTTACCATTAGTGACGAATGCCCCTGGATAGACGACAGCAACGATGCCATGTTGGTAGCTGAAAGTTTGGATATTCCATTTCAAACTTTAGATCTGAGCGAAGAATACCGTAAACGCATTGTCGATTATATGTTTGCTGAGTACAAAGCAGGTAGAACCCCTAATCCAGATGTGCTATGTAACCGCGAAATTAAGTTTGATGTTTTTTTAAAAGCCGCTTTGCAATTGGGTGCCGATTTTGTAGCCACTGGTCACTATTGTAGAAAAGGAACTATTCAAACAGATGGTGGTCCTGTGTATCAATTATTGGCTGGCGTGGATACCAACAAAGACCAAAGCTATTTTCTTTGTCAGGTAACCCAAGAACAGCTGTCAAAAGCATTGTTTCCTATAGGAGAACTAACTAAACCTGAGGTAAGAGAATTGGCTTCCCAAATGAAACTAACCACTGCCAATAAAAAAGATTCACAAGGACTCTGTTTTATTGGTAAAGTAAAACTCCCTGTTTTTTTACAACAGCAACTTTTACCTAAAAAAGGAGATATTATAGAAATAAATCCTCATTCGGCGTTGTATCAAACAAATCCTACACCTGATCATTCACAGCAATTAGAGGAAATTTGTAAAGCTTTTCACTATGAAATAACCGATGGTACAAAAGTGGGCGAACATAATGGCGCTCATTATTACACTATAGGCCAAAGAAAAGGTTTAAATATTGGCGGAAAAGCCGAAGGTATGTTTGTGTTAGCTACCGATGTACAAACCAATACTGTGTATGTAGGAATGGGCGATAATCACCCTGGCTTGCTTAGAAATGGTATTTTTATGCCCCATTCAGATGTACATTGGATTAGGGAAGATTTAAAACCTGCCCCAAACAGCAGTTGTGAAATAATGGTTAGAATACGATACAGACAACCCTTGACAAAAGCTGTTTTACATCATACCAAGGAAGGTTGGTATTTAATTTTTAATACCCCTGTAAAAGCTGTTGCTCCCGGTCAGTTTGCAGCTTGGTATTTAAAAGATGAATTACTTGGAAGTGGTGTTATAGCTTAACAATCTTTTTTATTATTATCTCGCAATACCAAATGGAAAAATGGTCAAATTATTTTTCATTAATTTCTTATACTTTTTCTCCAATTCTTTATTGTTTCTAGCGATACTTAATAAGTAAAGATAAGCATAAATGCGGTATAAATTCGGACCTTCGGGAGGAGTACGTATTAAATCTTGTTCAACTTTTTCAATCAACTGATGAATATGTGCCTTCAAAAAACCATCTTCATAATTCACTTCACCTTGCATAAAAAGGTCGTAAGCTTCTTTCATTTCCAATGTATTTTTAATCCAAAGTATTTGCGGCCATTGCTGACGAAACTGTGCCATTTCTTCTAAACTACCACCCCATTTTGGCAACACTATTTCACTGTAATGAAGGTAAGCATATAGGTTGTCTTTATATTTCTTTGTAACAGTATTAAAACTTTCCTTGGCCAATTCTCGTTCATCAAGGCCATTATAAACTGCAATTAATCGGGCTTGTGCTTCAATATAAAAAAGTCCATCTACTTTTTGCAATGCTTCAAATGCCTTTTTCAAATAAAGGACAAAACCGTCGATTTGTTTACGACTCAAATCGGATGCTGATTTTGTTCCTCTTTTTTTCCAAGCTGTAAAATAATAATACACTCCCAAACACAAATAAGCGCTCGACTTTTTATCTGAACGAATGACCCATTTTAACAATTGATGTTCAGACATGGCGTAAGCTATACAATCAATAGTATGACTTAATTGATCGGATTTTAAGCCTTCTAACTGCCCTTCTACACTCAAAAATTGTCCTTTATCTACTTGTTTTAATAAACTAATCGTTTCTTTATTTCCAAAAGTATAATCGGTTTTGAAGGCTTTGAAAAACTGATTCCAAAACCTAATAATGAAATACCCTTTAACGCTGAGAATAAGCAATAATACGACAACCCACATAATAAAAATAGGATTCAAATATATCGGTTTTATTCAAATAAATTTAAAGCTATTAAATATTGAGAATTTAAATACATTTGCTTTGATATTTTAAAAGTATGGCATTAAGCAGATTTTGGTTGGCAATTTTTATTTTTTCTATTCTATTCATTTTCCTTGATTTGGTAATGGACAAGCACTATTCGCTCGACCACATGATTAATGGTAAAAAAGACGATAAAATTTTGATAGCTGAAAAATATCCCTCTGAAATCTCCTCTTTTATTTGGGACAGTCTGCAAAAAAATGAAGAGAAAATTTATCTTTCTAAGAATACAAAAACCCAAATTGACACCATTTATCAAGCCAATTTGCAAACTGTAAAAGTGTACTACGGCACTCAAAAATCAGATGGATTGCTGCCCACCTGTAAAAGCAGTATTTTTGATATTATTTTGCCATTAATGGCATATCTCGCCTTTTTTTGCGGCATATTACAGTTGTTGATAGATTCGGGTGCTACAGAAAAATTAGCTAAATTTAGCAGCCCATTGTTTGTGAAAATATTCCCAAGTTTGCCTCAAAACCACGAGTCTATATCTTACATGACCTTGAATTTTGCTGCTAATTTTTTAGGTCTTGATTCTGCAGCAACACCATTTGGTTTAAAAGCCATGCAAAGTTTGCAGGAAATTAATCCTGATAAAGACAAGGCAAGCGATGCCCAAATCATGTTCATGTGTTTGCATGCTGCTGGATTAACCCTTATTCCTACTTCAATTATAGGCTATAGAGCGGCACAAAATGCTGCTAATCCTGCAGATGTGATGTTACCATGTATAATCACCTCATTTATTGGCACATTAGCTGCCTTAATTATTGTTGGAATTAAACAAAAAATTAATTTCAAAAGCCGTTTATTGTTGTTGAGTATTTTTGGAGTAATTGGCGGCATTATTGGTTTGTTACTCTACATCAATCAAATGGGATTGATAGCAAAAAATCATTTTACAGGGAATTTGTCAACGATTATTCTCTTATTAATTATATTGATTACATTGCTTTATGCTTTTAGCAAAGAGAAATTGTTTACGCTTAAAAACACAAGTGTATTTAATTCATTTGTAACAGGCGCAAACAGTGGTGTACAAACGGGCGTCACTATTTTCCCTTATGTATTGGGAATGTTGGCGGCCATTTCTATTTTCAGAAACAGCGGTTTATTCGAAATTATTTCAAATGGCATTTCTCATTTATTTATGTACTTTGGAGTTGGCAAACACATCACAGATTCGTTGCCAGTTGCCTTATTAAGACCCTTTAGTTCGGGCGGTTCAAGAGGCTTTATGATTGATGCGATGAAAAGTTTTGGTGCCGATTCATTTACAGGCCGTTTAAGTTGTATTTTTCAGTGCAGTGCCGAAACTACTTTTTACGTTATTGCGGTGTATTTTGGGGCTATTAAAATTAAAAACACCCGCTACACATTGGGAATAATGCTATTGGTTGACCTTATTTGTGTAGTAGCTGCAATAGCAGTGGCTAGTTTGTTTTTCTGATAAATAATTATGTAACTAATTGTATTTATTCAATAACATTTAGAATGGTTTTTAGATTCAATTTTGAACTCTAATTATCCATGAAATGAAAAAAATAAAATTACTCTCTTTAATTGCTATTATTTTGATTGCTACTACACCAATTCCAGTAAGCGCATCAAAACCTATTAATCCTAAAGAAACTTCATCTAATTCGGCTTCAAGAATCGATGATTCTGTAAGTTTATACAACCGTTTGTATGAAATTAATGACATGGATAAATCCGACTTAAGCAGAGCAGACAAAAGGGTTTTAAGAAAAGAAGTGAAATCAATTGAAAAAAAGATTCAAAGAATTAGCTCAGGTGGCGGTGTTTATATTTCTGCAGGTGCCGTTATTATTATTTTGATTTTATTAATCATACTGTTGTAGAAAGTACTGTTTTACCTTGGAATTTGGATTTCATTCTTCGTTCTTAGTTCTGCCTATATTTGTATCAGATTAACCAAGATAACAAACGACTATAAATCTGCTTATACTAAACAATGAAAATATTCGTTGTAAAAGTATGAAATGCATTAGTCTATTTGTTTTAGTATTTGGTTTTCATCAAGTTATATTTTCACAAGATAACAGAGAATTAAAACTGAAAGATTTGAAAAATATTGATGAAATTTTTTTTCATAAAAAGACACAAAATTTCAATAAAATAGTAAAAAAATGGGGGCAATATCCTGACCTATACAAAGTTACTATTGATTCTAAAGTTGATTCCTTATTTTTCTTGGATATCATTCAAGCAGTTTCGGTCAACAAAAACATTGAAGAATTAACGGTTTCACTTAGCAAAAGTCAATCCAATGTTTTGTCAATGTTTGACTTAAGTCATATCAAGAAATTAAGCGTTTATCAATCAAATTTTATTAATCAAGCTACATTTGCTCAAAATAAAACACTTCTAAGTCAATTGCATTCTTTTACGTGGATAAACAATCAACAACAATTAGATTCAAGCATTTTAAAAGAATTGAAACAAGTTAAAAACATCGTCTTAGTTGACCAACAAATTACTTTTATCAACGATACATTAATGAATCAATTAAGTAAAATGAATCAATTGAAGCAAGTGATGATTTCCTATTACGATTTTCCTTTTTTGTATGATTTAAGTTCGATGAAATCATTAAATGTTCTTACTCTAGTGAACATGACGAAATATGAAAATAATTTTAATTTATTCGATTTTTTAAACACTTACGAAACAAGTTACCACGCAATTATAAGCAGTAAAACAGGGCTAAACTTAAATTATTTAAACAATAGTGAAACATGCAATGAAAGTGAAAAAAACAGCTTACTGACTCAATTTGGTTTTAATGACTTTCAACCAATTAATTCAACATACCATTCACCTCAATATTCGAATCAGTCCAAAAAGTATCCTAGTTATTCTGCCTCCACCATTGAAACTATTAACAACCTTAAGGAGACATTCCAAAGACCCATTGAAACACTCAAAATAGAACCCCAATTTATTCCCATCAATAGTTTAAAAGACACCATTTTAAGCTTTCAAAATGGAACAACTATTACAATACCGAGTCAATGTTTTGTAAATTCTAAAGGCGAATCTGTAGAAAATGGAATCACCCTTGTTTACCGCGAAATGAATGATCCCATTAGTATTTTCGCTAGTGGCATTCCCATGACCACAACGATAGATGGTAAAAAAGAAACCCTAACAAGCGGTGGAATGTTTGAAATAAGGGCTTTTAGTGGGCAAGAAGAATTGCAAGTAAAAGAAGGTAAAAAAATAGAAATAGAATTGGCCTCTATTGACGATAATAAACCTTACAATTTTTACGAATTTGATACCAATGACAACGAATGGAAAGATTTAAAGAAAGACATAATTCCAACACCATTGAATACACAAATTGTGGAATGGAATAGAAGCGCAAACATCCAACTTGTAAATTCCGTATACACCTATGTAAGTCCCAATCTATTTGATACCAGTAGTTTTGAAAACAGATTTAATGATTTGGACTATTACAATTTATGTGACAAAGAATTTGTAAACAAAAGAGTTTCTTACCAGAATGGCCTCTACAGGGATAATAAAAAAATTAAAAACTTTGGTATTTATAACACCATTTTTGTACGCAAGAAAAATTTAGTCAAATTTGTATCTATTCCAAGAGAAAAAAGAGATTCATTTACCGCATTGAGAATGCAATTTAATACGCTACAAATGCAACTTTATTTTCCTGAATTGATTCATTTTAACAACATCACTTTTTACAACAATGAATTCAGTAAATACAGAAAATTCAAAGAGCATTATTTCAAAAATAAAATGTATTCCGACCTTAAAATTGAGTACACAAAAGGCGATGATTTCTGTGTTGTATTGCTCAAGGAAAAAAGAGAAATTGTAAGACTAATCTTGTATTTTTATGATGAAGATGTTGTTAAGGAAAGTAAGAAGAATATTTACAAAAAGAATTTTTACCGCGCTTATTCCAAATACAATAAAAAGCGCAACGAAAGGGCTTATAGTTTTAACAGCAAGTTAAGATTTGATTATTTGATGAGTTTAAGAGGATCTAGCAAAACAAGATTGGATACATTAAGCGACAGCATTGTTAACAAAACTGTAATGTGGTTAAAACCAGTAAATGCAAAGCGTAGAGCTGAATTAATAAAAACAGGACTGTATAATGTGGACGTTAAATTTGAGTATGTACAGTCGAAAGTCTATGAATTAACTTTATACGACAATGACAATAATCCGTTGGTTTTTGAAACTATTTATGTGTTTGATGAAAATGCCAATACGTATTTTAAATTTGACAATCAAAAAGTGGTTTTACAACCCGAATCACTGATGGGAATAATTGCTACTACAGTGAGTGGTGCCATTTATTACATCAACAAAAATGACATACCTAACATTGATTTTAAAGCAGACAATGTTCCTGTGAAGATGAACAAAAATACCTCAGTCATTGATTCCTTTGAAAAAGCTATAAATTTGTTTATTTCTAGAAAACTGGATTAAGTTATTCCTAATGATTAAATCTTCTCTTTTTTCTCTTATTTTTGACCTTTTAAATTCTGTCAAAAATGAAATTTACCCCCTTATTGCTCATTCTTCTTGTTAATTTTTCTGCATTTGCTCAGAAAAACAAAGTAACTACACCTGCTGTTGAGACCAATAATAACCCTATGCAATCTGTCATTAGCGGTTTTTCGTTTCGCGAAATCGGACCTGCAGTAACCTCAGGTAGAATTAGTGATATAGCCGTTAATCCCAATAATTATTCGGAATGGTATATCGCCGCTGCATGTGGTGGTGTTTGGAAAACAGAAAATGCTGGCACAACTTTTAAACCCATTTTTGATGGACAAACAAGCTTTTCTATAGGTTGTATTTCTATTGACCCTAATAATCCTCACACTGTTTGGGTGGGAACAGGAGAAAATAATAACCAAAGAAGTGTGGCTTATGGCGATGGTATTTACAAATCGGAAGACAATGGCAAATCATGGAAAAACATGGGTTTAAAAAACAGTGAACACATCGGCATGATTGCCATTCATCCCAAATCCTCTAATACTATTTTTGTAGCTGCCTACGGACCCCTTTGGAGTGCTGGTGGAGAACGCGGAATTTACAAATCAACAGATGGTGGCGCAACTTGGAAAAACTGTTTGTTTGTGAGCGAAAATACTGGATTCAACGAAGTTCATTTTGACCCAAAAAATCCTGAAATATTATACGCTACTGCCCATCAAAGACGCAGACACGAATGGACATACATTAGTGGTGGTCCTGAATCTGCCTTATACAAAAGTACCGATGGTGGCAACACTTGGCAGAAACTAGAAAATGGCTTGCCTAAAGGCGATGTAGGTCGTATTGCTTTGGCTATTTCACCCGTTAATTCCGACTATGTGTATGCCATGGTGGAAGCCAATGACGACCAAGGTGGAGTTTACCTGTCAACCAATAAAGGGGCAAGTTTCGAAAAACAATCTTCGTTTCACACTGCCGGTAATTATTATATGGAAATTATGCCTGACCCAGTTAATATTCATAAATTATACGCCATGGATACTTGGGGAATGCTAAGTGTAGATGGTGGTAAAACGTGGCAAGCAATGGGTGAAAAAAACAAACATGTTGACAATCATGCGCTTTGGATAAATCCACACAATACCAAACATAAAATTATGGGTTGCGATGGTGGTTTATACCAAACTTGGGACGATTGTAAATCATGGCAGTATTCTGCCAATTTGCCTATTACACAGTTTTACAGAGTAAGTGTTGACAATGCACTTCCATTTTATAATATTTATGGTGGTACACAAGATAATAATACATTAGGCGGACCTTCTCGTACCATAAGTGCAAGCGGTATTCATAACATGGATTGGTTTGTTACTGTGGGAGGCGATGGTTTTAAATCAGTGATTGACCCAAAAGACCCCAATACAGTGTATTCTCAATGGCAATACGGTGGATTAGTGAGATATAACCGAAAAACAGGTGAATCCTTAGATATTAAACCTCAAGAAAAACCCGGAGAACCTGCCTACAGATACAATTGGGATGCCCCTTTGCATTTAAGCTACCACCATCACCAAACTTTGTATTTTGCGGCTCAAAAACTATTTAAAAGCAACGACCGAGGCAATACTTGGAAAGTGATAAGTCCCGATTTAAGTCGAGGAATTGACAGAAATAAATTGCCTGTAATGGGAAAAGTGTGGAGTATGGATGCTGTAGCTAAGAACCAATCTACCAGTATCTATGGTAATATTACTGCCTTTTCAGAGTCACCACTCGATTCTAACTTATTGTATGTTGGAACCGATGATGGTTTAATTCAAGTAAGTGAAGATGGAGGAAAAAATTGGACTAAATATTCCAAATTTAATGGTGTACCTGACCAAGTATTAGTTCAAAATATATATGCTTCTAAACACCAAATGAATGTGGTATTTGCGGTTTTTAACAACCATAGAAATGGCGATTTTAAACCTTATTTATTAAAATCAAATGACAAAGGAAAAACATGGCAATTGATACATAGCAATTTACCAGAAAGAGGCTCCGTTCAGTGTATAGCTGAGGACCATAAAAATCCTAATTTATTGTTTGCTGGAACTGAATTTGGGATTTATTGCAGTGTTAATGGTGGCAATAATTGGAATAAACTTGGCAATAATTTACCGCCAATTATGATCAAAGAAATTGTTATTCAAGAGCGTGAAAACGACCTAGTATTAGGCACTTTCGGAAGAGGCTTTTGGGTTTTGGATGATTACAGCCCTTTGCAAAAATTAGCAAGCTTGGAAAATGATTTAAAACAACAAAAAATTACACTTTTTGATATCAAAGATGGATTAGTGTTTATTCCTTCTACCCCATTGGGTCACAAAGGGAAATCGTTTCAAGGAGCAAGCTTTTACAATGCTCAAAATCCCGCTATAGGAACTACCATCTCTTATTATCTAAAAGACGATTATAAAACCATCAAAGAGATAAGAAAAGAAAGAGAGAAAAACAACATCAATCAATATTACCCAAGTAAAGACAGCATAAGGTTGGAAGACATGGAAGCTGCTCCTTACATACTTGTTACTATTACTGATGCCCAAGGTAATTTTGTAAAAAGCATGAAACAAGGTGCCAAAAAAGGCTTTTTCAGACTGGTGTGGGATGGCAGATACCAATCAAACAGTCCTGTTTCATTTCATCAATCCAATCCCGACAATCCTTATGAAGGTGAAGATAACGGACCACTCGCCATTCCAGGGACGTATTACGTTAACTTCAAACTGTTTTATAACAATACATTTACTGAGCTAAGTGCTGCAAAACCTTTTGTAATAAAATCATTATTCGAGAATTCGTTGCACAAAAACACTGTGTTTAACCAAGAATTAGCTGCTGTAAGACACTTAATTCAAGGTTTGAATGGCTATGTAGGGGAAGTTAGAAATAAAATCAACTACGTGAAAGAATTAAACCGAGTAAGACCCGATGTATTGCCAAGTAAAATCAATGAAATTGAAAAATTGATGGATCAACTTCAATTAGAATTATATGGCAACAGCAGTTTATCTCGCAGGGAGTTTGAAACCCTATCAGGGTTAGTAGGTTCTGTGGAAGGTATAGTATGGAACTTATGGGCAACAACTGAAGAAAGTACCAATACATATAAAGAAAAATTAGCCGAGGTAAAAGGCAAATTAGACCTTTTGTATCCCAAAGCAGTTCAGCTTAAAACATTAGTTGATAGTTTGGATGAAACCCTAGAAAAGCTAAAATTACCTTACACTCCTGGGCGATTTCCACTAAAGAATTAATATCTTCTTTTAGGAGCGCTTGATTTGGCATTACCAGATTTATTGCCACTTTTTGCTGAATTTCCTCCAGCATTTGGTCTTTGTGGCCTTGCTGGACGGCTTGGTTTAGCTGGTCGTTTTGTAAATCCTTCGAATATCTCGTGGTAAGGGTGGTTTTCCTGAACGGGTATGTTTTTGCCAATCAACTTTTGAATACTTCTTAAATCACTTGTTTCTTCGGCTTCACAAAAAGAAAAAGAAATACCACTATTTCCGGCTCTACCTGTTCTACCAATACGGTGAACATAAGTTTCGGGCACTTCGGGTAACTCATAATTGATAACGTGGGTTAATTCATCCACATCAATACCTCTTGCCGCAATATCAGTAGCTACTAATATTCTAGTAGTTCTATTCTTGAAATTATTCAAGGCATTTTGTCTTGCATTTTGGGTTTTATTTCCGTGTATGGCTTGAGCTGTAATACCCAATTTAACTAAGTGTTTCACCAATTTGTCTGCACCATGCTTAGTACGTGTAAAAACCAAAGCAGTTTCTATTGATTTATCAGCCAAAATATGAGCCAATAAATCCTTTTTGTTTTCTTTTGAAACGTAAAACAAGGACTGTTGAATGGTATCAGCAGTTGATGAAACGGGTGCTACTTCCACTTTCACAGGATTGCGTAAAATACTGTTAGCCAAAGCTTGAATTTCATTGGGCATGGTTGCTGAAAAAAACAACGTTTGTCTTTTAGATGGAATTTTAGCAATAATGCGTTTTACATCGTGAACAAAACCCATGTCTAACATTCGGTCTGCTTCGTCCAAAACAAAAATTTCTAATTGGTTCAATTGAATAAATCCTTGGTTCATCAAATCGAGTAAACGGCCGGGAGTAGCAACTAAAACATCAATTCCTCTTCGAATAGCATCCACTTGTGGATTTTGATTAACGCCTCCAAAAATTACATAATTTTTGAGTTGTAAGTTTTTTCCATACACTTTAAAACTGTCTTGAATTTGTATGGCCAATTCTCTAGTTGGGGTTAAAATAAGTGCTCTAATTGGTTTTCGGCCAACTGTTTGCACTTGGTTTTGACTTAATAATTGAAGCATAGGAATGGCAAATGCTGCTGTTTTTCCTGTACCTGTTTGGGCGCATCCTAATAAGTCTTTTCCTTTTAAAACATGGGGAATAGCTTGTTGTTGAATAGGTGTTGGTTTGGTGTAACCCTCGTCTGTAAGGGCGTTTAAAATGGGCTTAATAATGCCTAGATCTGTAAATTGCAAAATGTATAAATGTTTATAATAAAAATAAAGGCGGAAATAAAGTATTAAACTTTATCATTGAAAACTAGAAAATAAAAATACATTGATAGCAAATGAACTTTCTGAAAACTGGCTTAGAATGCCGCGAATAAATAATCTACTGCAAAGATAAGTGTTTTAAACAAGGTTTTTTTGATTATTCTGTTTTCATTTTTAATTTACTAATTATTATCGCATAAAAAAACCTGCCATTTAGCAGGTTTTTTTTAAATATCGTGATACTTTTATTCGCAGTGTTTTTTACAAAAATTGTCCCACTCTTCATCGGGTACATATTGTAGTTTTGGTGACTTCCAATTACCGTTGAACAATGATTTTTTCATTTCACTGCCATTGCCTATCCATGCGTAACGCTTACCATCTTTTAAAACGTAACATAAAAATAAGTGTGATTTATAATTGTTCTTTTCGTTTTTGGCAATGTTAGGTTCTAAGATTGAATGTTTGCCTTTGTTTTCAATAAATTGTGCATTAACAGCAGTATTATTCCCTTTGTCACCATATACTACCGTAACGTTATTGAACTTCTTTACTTTAATTTTTAATTTCTTGCTGTCACTTACCACTTCTTCTTCTTCGCCTTCTTCCTCTGTTTTAGCCTTTCCTTTGTTTTTAGACAATGGCGTAAGTTCAACCAAAGTATAAAATCCAGTAAATGGCACTTCGAAGGTTAAATAATCGCAATTGATTAAACCCTTACAAGAGTCAGAAAAGATTGCTTTTTTGTTCCAAACTAAATAATTGTCTTGTCTAGTTTCTGCATTAATGATGGCGTATTTTTTATCTTTTTGGAACTTGATTTGATTTTTAGGAATCATTAATAAAACACTGTTTTTCTTAATCATTACTTGGTCAATATCTGCCGCTTGTTGAGGTAAATTAATATCTATAAAACGCAATACTTCTCTTGAATATTTGGCTATCTGAGGCACATCTCCAACTCCTGGATAAAGGAATGAATTACAGAAATTCAAATACTCTTCAGGCTTTAAAAGATCCAAAACTTCAACCTGTGCTTTTGTTGGGTCAATTTTCTTAAAACAACCGTCGTTTAATAAAAAGCCTCCTTTAGAAGCGCCCAATTTCAACAACTCATTATTAGCTTCAGGTGACAATAATCCACCAAATGCATCGGCAGCACAGTAACAATTAGGCTCTTTCATCCCTGCACACATTATCGTGTTACAGTCTGTTAGTTGGAACGATTGTAATAAACAAGGTTCGCCATCTTGACCCGCTTTTGAACCGATATAACTAACTTTGTCCTGACTTGCTTTAAAACTCATCGTTTTAGTTTTATCCAAAACAGATTTATAAACCACATAATTATTCAATTGATTAATAATTGGCATCTCGATAGTTATAGGTTTGAAATTTTTTACAGGTTTGCTTTTGTACATTGCCACCAACTTAACCAATCCATTACTTAATAATTTTTGACCATCTTGGTCAATCATTTGAATTTTATTTTTCTTTAAATCTTCGCTATTGTTGATGTATTCCAATTTGAAAGTTAATTCATTGTTATTGAAATTCTCGAAAGTATTGGCTTTAATATAAGCAGAAATACAACCCAAACGGATAATGGTATCTCTATCAGGTTTAGGAAAATACAACACAATATCTACTCTTCTTTGCTCTTCCAAAGACAAAGTTTTGTCAGTATTATTATCACCTAAACTAGCCGATGTAATTAGTTTTTTATAGGACATTAATCCTTTACTCAGAATATAACCTGCAACAGTATCTGTTCTGTTGTCAGAAAGTAATTGGTTAGCTTCGGCATTTCCAGTAGTATCGGCATATCCACTAATTTGTATACGCTTGATAATTGGTTGTTTTTTAATTAATGCTACAACACTGTCTAAGGTTTTGTAATCATTAGGTTTAATAGTAGATTGATTGACATCAAAATAGACACTGTATTTTTTGGATGTTTGTGCATTGAGAGTACTTGAAAAAGTAAATAAAATGCTTAAAACAAATAAGAGAGAATTGATTTTTTTCATGTGGTTCAAAATTAATATGAATTTTATAAATAATATGGTACTAAAAACTTATTTTTTTATGACGATAATATCACCTTTTTATGGAGTAAATGAATAAATTTAAGGCTATTATAACTGTTTAATAAAAGTTTGTTTTGTCGAATTTACGCCAATAGTAAACCAATGCAAAACCAAATATAGCACCACCAATGTGTGCAAAATGGGCAATAGGATCCCATCCAAAATTACTGATTCCCAAAAATAAATCGAGGGCTATAAAACCAGGAATAAGATACTTAGCTTTAATTGGATAAGGAATAAACATAATCATTAATTGGGTATTAGGAAACAAGTAAGCAAAGGCAGTAACAACACCGTAAATAGCACCACTTGCCCCTACAACTTTGGTAAATAATATACCTGCAATAGTATTTATGTTGGCACCCTCTTTAACAAATTCAGTATTGTATCTAATTGTTTTCTCATCCATTAATTCAATGTCAAAAATATCGGGACTAGGTATCCAAATACCAGTTAAATGATATAATTCAATCCATTGTGAAAGCATGTGAATGGCAACAGCTCCTATCCCTGAAACAAAATAAAGGGTTATAAATTTTTTTCCTCCCAAAAAATTTTCAATCGTTCCTCCTATGGTTATCAATGCAATCATGTTGAACAATAAATGGGTAAGACCACCATGCATAAACATGTGACTGATAAACTGCCAAGGACGAAATAAGTCGGTCTTTATATAATGAAGTGCAAGATAGTTTTTAAGTTCTATTTGTTTGTTTTCTAACAATAAGCCACCTATAAAAAAAATTACGCAACCAATAACAATTTGTTTAATAACGGGTGTAATAAATAATCGATTCATGTCTGTTTTTTATTTGAAAAAATCTAGGATATTTGATTTTGAGAGTTCTACATAAACAGGTTTACCATTAGGTCTTGTACTTGGTTGTTCGCACTTAAATAATCTTTCGATTAGTTCTTGTGCTTCCTCTTTATTAATGGTTTGTGTTCTATAAATAGCTTCATTTTGTGCCAATGCCAATGCCAATGATTGGCGTTTGTCTCCACTAAAACGGGTACTATTGTTTTTGTAACTTTCTATTAAACTTTCAAGGAGTTCCTTTTCTGTTCCTTTGATAGTTTCGGCAGGAACCCCATTAATGATTAGGCAATTAGACCCAAAATCTGCAACATCAAAACCCAAGTCCTTAATATCATCCAAAAGCTCATGAACCATGGCATAGTCGGGAGGGCTTAATTGAATGGTTCTAGGAAACAAAAGTTGTTGAACAGCGGCTGAACGGTATATAATATTAGTGCAATATTTTTCATATAAGATACGCTCATGAGCCGCCCTTTGGTCAATAACTATCAAAGCCTCATTTCGAGTACTTACAATATGACCACTTTGTAAAATCAAATAATCATAATTTCTGAATTCCTGATCTTCTTTTATCAAAGTTTGTTGAATAATTTCTTCTTGATTTTGAGTCGTATTTTTTTCTATAAAACTGTTTTCAAATAATTGATGCCACTGTTGGTTTTGGACCATTTTAAAAGAATCCATTGCTTCTGTTTTAAAAGGATTAAATCCTTTGTTTATTTTGGGCTCAGGGGCAGAATTTGAAAAATGAGTAGGTGGTTTAAAAGAAAATGCATCTAAACCATCCCCTTTATTTAAGTCCAACTCAGGTAAAACAGTATAATTGTTAAGGGCTTTGCGAATGGCAGATTTTACTAAAGTATAAATAGAGCGTTCATCGTCGAACTTAATTTCTGTTTTGGTAGGATGAATATTGATGTCAATGTGTGAAGGGTCGAGCTCTAAAAATAAAACATAGAAAGGAAATTGGTCTTTACCTATCAGTTGTTCATATGCATTAACAATAGCATGATTAATATAAGAATCCTTTATAAAACGGTTGTTGACAAAGAGAAACTGTTCGCCTCTCGTTCTTTTGGCCATTTCGGGATCGCCCACATAACCTTTAACATTGATTAAATCGTGGGTTTCGTCAACCACTAAAAATCCGTTAGTATTTTTTTTTCCTAATATATCAGCAATTCGTTGAATAGGTGAAGTTGGTTTCAAGGAAAAGACTTCTTTATCATTGTGAAACAAACTGAAAGAAATGGTATGATGGGGAAGAGCAACACGGATAAACTCATCAATAATATGGCGCATTTCTACAGCAACACTTTTCAAAAAATTTCTTCGTGCCGGAACATTATAAAACAAATTTTTGATAGCAAATTGAGTTCCATTGGCAACCGCAATAGGGCTTTGGTCAATCACTTTACTGCCTTCTATTTTAATATGAGTACCCACCTCGTCTTCTTTGCGTTTGGTTTTCATTTCCACATGCGCAATGGCAGCAATAGAAGCGAGTGCTTCACCGCGGAAACCAAAACTTTTTAAACGAAATAAATCATCCGCTTGACTTATTTTTGAAGTAGCATGGCGTTCCCAACACATTCGTGCGTCAGTTACACTCATCCCAACTCCATTGTCTATAAGTTGAATAAGGGTAGAACCGCCCTCTTTTATATTGACTTTAATTTCTGTTGCTTTTGCATCTAATGCATTTTCTAAAAGCTCCTTAACGGCAGAGGCAGGTCTTTGAACTACTTCACCTGCTGCAATTTGATTGGCAATGTTGTCAGGTAATAGTTTAATACAATCCATCTTTATTGTTAAAAAGATTCAGGAATTTATTGACAGCTGTATTAAATACGCCTGTATTGTACAAATAATAAGCACCCACTACCAAACCAATGAGGATAAATAACAAACGTAGATTGTAAAACAAAATTTGTTTTTGATAGCCAGATTTTTTACCTATTTGAGAAGTGAATTTTCCTTTGTAATTGGGGCGATATAGACCTTTGTCTGTGGCATCTCTTTCTGCCCTAAGTTTTTCAACATAAGCTTTAAATTCCGCTTTTTCTGCATCAAAATAAATAGGCTTATACTTAAAACCTCTAGGTTTTCTTTGATTGCGAGTTAAGGTATCAAACAAATTTGCCACATCACAAAATTAAGTTATTTTTCTTTAAATTAGAATTGAACTCCATTTTTAATAATTAAGATGTGATTTTTTATAGTAAACTAATTGAATAATAAGTTATTACAATTTAGTAAAACGCTTATCTATGAATAATAAAATCTTCTTTAATTTTTTTACATTTGAAGTTTAACAAATGAACGAAGAATTATTTCAATTTATTTGGCAAACAGGATTGTTTAATTCTTTCGAACTAAAAACCAGTAAAGGACAAAAAGTAGAAATTTTTAAGCGTGGTAATTTAAATACCAACGCCGGTCCTGATTTTTTGAATGCACATGTTAAAATAGACGATACTTTATGGATTGGAAATGTAGAATTGCACACCCATTCACACTTGTGGAATACCCACAAGCACCAAGACAATCCAGCTTATAACAATACTATTTTACATGTAGTATTAAAAGATGACATGGACTGTTTTCGCAATGACGGCAGCTTATTGCCTTGTATAGCCTTAGAAAATAAAATCCAAACGTCATTGCTTCAACATTATGACTTTCTTAAAGGGAATCAAGATTGGGTTTCGTGTGCCAAACGACTTCCTTTGATAGATCAGTTTACTATCAGTCAAGTTATAGAAAGAAAATCCATAGAAAGACTCGAAAGAAAAACAAATTGGGTAAAAGGATTACTACAGCAATCAAACAATGATTGGCATACTGTTTTTTATGTATCCATAGCCAGATGTTTTGGCTTTGGAATTAATGGCAATGCCTTTGAACAATTGGCTTTTTCACTGCCTATTACTATCATAGCAAAGCATCAATCCAATTTATTACAAATAGAAAGTTTGATATTTGGTGTAGCAGGTTATTTAAGTGAAAAAATAGATTGCACTTACCATGAAACACTTCGAAAAGAATGGCAATTTTTGTCAAAGAAATACCATTTAAAAGCGATGGAAAAAACGGTGTTTAAACAAATGAGAATGCGTCCAGGCAATTTACCAACGATGCGTTTGGCACAATTTTCAAAACTCATTTATAATAGTCACCATTTATTGAGTCAAGTAATAGAAGAAACGGATGTTAAGAAAATTCTAAATTTCTTTAAATCACCTGGAAGTGAGTATTGGCAAACCCATTATGTTTTTGGTAAAGAAAGTAAACAGCACAGCACAGATTTGTCTGTTTCGAGTATGCAATCCGTATTGATAAACAGTGTTGTGCCAGTATTATTTGTGTATGGACAATCGTTAAGCAATGAGAGTATTAGTCAAAAAGCGCTAAATATTCTACACCAATTACCTTCAGAAAGTAATCAAATTATTACACATTGGTCGCAGTATGGCATACATTCTCGCACAGCGTTCGACTCACAAGGATTGATTGAACTAAAACAAAATAACTGTGACTTAAAATTGTGTTTGAATTGTAAAATTGGTTCTAAAATTTTATCTTTAAAATAAAAAAGGGCTATTCGTTAATGAACAGCCCTTTTTCAACAAAAGTAATGGTTAATTATTGAGCCTTAGCACCCACTAATAAAAGGTCGTTTGCAACGATTTCTGTAACGTAACGTTTTACTCCATCTTTATCCGTGTAAGCTCTGCTTACTAGCTTACCTTCTACAACTACTTCTTTGCCTTTGTCAAGCAATTGTGCAGCAAGTTCTGCTACTTTACCCCAAGTGGTGATGTTGTGCCATTGTGTGTCTGTAATACGCTCGCCTTTGTCATTTTTGTACGACTCGGAGGTGGCTAAATTAAAACGGGTTAATGTACTTCCGTTTGCTAAAGTTTTGGTTTCTGGTTGTGCGCCTAATCGGCCGATTAATAAAACACGATTTCTTAAATTGTTCATAATACAAATTTTTAAATAATTGATGGTGCAAAGTTGCAGTGCTCGATTACCAACAAAAAATTTTAACCACTTATAACCGTTTTTAAGTATTTAAAAATGGCTATGCTTAGTCATATCAACAATTATTGATTTTAAAAAAAATTTAACTTCCTATCAAATAAGATCCATAAATAGAGGAAAATTTAAAAAATCCCTTTGTGAATTTTTCATTTTTAAAACTCCTTGTACATTTTGTCTCAATCAAAGCAACCCAAACCTTTGGTATCTTTCTTTTAATAAATCCAAATAGCCTTTTTTGTAATCATCTGATAAGAAGCTTTTGTTAATTAAAGTTTCAAATTCAAATAAGCAATATTTGAAATTTTCTAAGGTGTTATCCAATACTTTTTTGCTCAATCCTGAGGTTTCATATGCCACCAAAAAATCATTGTATTTTAGCTTGCTTTTTTTGCCATTCAATGTTAAACCCAATTCTTCTTTATCTGAGTTTATAACCAAAGCCGTGTTTAACAAATCATAAGCCGGAGACAATGTATAATTGCCTAATAAATCGCCCAATAAAGAGAAATTCTTTAAGTGCATATCTGCATTGCCCGTAAAAAAACAAAACAATACCAACTCATAAAAATTGCTTACATCTAGCATAGGATTTGATGAATATTTTAGGATGGTTTTAGCCACTTGTTCATGACTTCCTTTGTATTTATCCTCGGTTAATCTTTCTGTGAGTTGACACATGTCTTCCATGTGAAATTTTCCTTTTTTGTGTCGGTCTACTCGTTTGGTGATGTAACACAAGGTTTTGTCTTTTAATCTTACAAGGCTATGAGGCACTGTCTTTAAACCACATAAATGCGCCAACTTCATTGTAAGATGTTCTAGTTCGGGTAATTGTTCATAATGCTCAGAAGGTGGTTTTAGTATATAATCGCCATACAATCCCACTATCGTTAGTTTTTTAACCTCGTTCAATTCCTCTTTTCTATGGATGCTCAATGAAACCTTTGCCTGAACCCCTGTTACAGCCATTTGACTGTGGATGATTTTTTTAGCTAAACTTTCCAATTGTTCCTTAGAGTATGAAAGCAGTGGTGTTTCTGCTTGACCAAATATTTTTCTATTACAAGCCTCATGAAAATCGCTTTTCTTTTGGTCTATTCCTTCATAACAATACAAACATTTATTTTGACTATAAAAATCAGCACGCGTTTCTTCCACTTGATTGACAGACAATCTGCGTGCTTTTTCTTCTAGGTATTTTTTTTTAAAATTTTTCATCTCTTTGTTGAGTGATTATGAGAGCAAACACTGTTATTTAATAGCAACAACACTCACTGCACCAATGCAGTCTTTGCAACAGGCCAACAATAAACCCATTCTGTCGGAGTAGTTTAATTTCCAGTTTGTTTGAGCAATGTCTAATAGCCAACCTTCAGGTATCAAGCCATCAAAGAAAGGAAAAAGGACTTTTGATACATAGGTTTGAGTATTTACGGGCAATGTTTTACTGATCGACAATGGGTTTGCTTGCTTTAAATAATCGTTTGTGTATTTAAATTCATAGCCATTCTCCGTTTCTTGAATGAAACCAGCCAATTCATGATGAACATAAACTTCTCCTTTTCTGTAGCTTGTCATCTGTTTATTAATTTTTCTCTGTCTATCGGTGTTGGCGCCAATTCGTGTCCAAAAAGAATTAACACATCATTGACTTTATCTATTCTTAATGTTTTCTTATTTTGTTCTAAATCCCTAACAAAATTAAGACCTACCCCTGCTTTTGTAGCAAGTTCCACTTGGGTCAAGTGGGTTTCTTTTCGTTTTTTTTTAACAAATTTTGCAATTGTAGTATAGTCTTTTGTTTCCATTTTACATTAAATAGCCTACAAATATACCTATTTTTCACTAATTTTATATTAATAACAATATATTTTTGCATTATTTTTGCAATTTTATATGTTATATACTATATTTTTGCAATTTTACCTGATTTTATAGTTGATATAATGTAATATTGGGGGTAGTTGTATGAAAAAATCTTTTTCTAAAAAATCTCCCCTAATCCAACATCCCCTTCAGTTCCTGCAATTTCATTAAGGCATCTATGGGGGTCATAGCATTGAGTTCTAGATTTTGAATTTTTTGATGTAATGCCTCTAATTTTGGGTCACTAACGCCAAACATCGTGAGTTGGTATTGGGGTACTTTCATCGATTTTAAAGTTTCTCGTCCACTAATTTGCGAACGGTCTTTCTCTAACTCAATCAATATTTGATCTGCCCTACTTACCACTGTTTTGGGTACACCCGCCATACGTGCAACATGGATACCAAAACTGTGTTCACTGCCTCCTTTTACTAATTTTCTTAAAAATATCACATTGTCTTTCGTTTCCTGAACAGAAATATGATAATTAACAATTCCCTCTATGTTTTTTTCTAACTCATTTAATTCATGGTAATGGGTTGCAAAAATGGTTTTAGGCATTTCGGGATGTTTGCCCAAATACTCAGCTATTGCCCAAGCCAAAGAAACGCCATCAAAAGTACTTGTGCCCCTGCCTATTTCATCTAATAAAATTAAGCTTCTTTTGCTGATGTTATTTAATATTCCGGCGGTTTCTATCATTTCTACCATAAACGTACTTTCGCCTCCCGAAATATTATCACTTGCCCCTACCCTAGTATAAATTCTATCCACCCAACCAAATTCAGCCCGCTCAGCTGCCACAAAACAACCAATCTGACCCATTAAAACTGCCAATGCCGTTTGTCTTAAAATGGCGCTTTTACCGCTCATATTCGGGCCAGTTAATATAATTATTCTTTGGGTTTCTTGCTTCAGTTCAACGTTATTGGGAATATAAGTCTTGTCAAATCCCAATTGTTTTTCAATAACGGGATGCCTACATCCTATCAGATTTAAATCGAAAGAATCGTTAATGACAGGTTTGGAATATTGATTGGCAACAGCCAATTGTGCAAAACTCAATAAACAATCTAATTTGGCTAATAAATGACTGTTTAACTGTATAGCCGAAACATACGAAACCATGTGCTGTAATAGTTCATTATACAAACGGGTTTCAATTTCTAATAACTTTGATTCTGCGCTTAAAATCTTATTTTCATACTCTTTAAGTTCCTCTGTTATATATCTTTCTGCGTTGGTTAGCGTTTGCTTTCTAATCCAATCTTCAGGCACTTTGTCCTTGTGTGTATTCGTTACCTCCAAATAATAACCAAAAACAGAATTAAAGGCTATTTTTAAAGAACTAATACCCGTTCGTTCAATTTCTCTTTTCTGTATTTCTAATAATTTGTCTTTCCCATTGGTTTGCAGTCCTCTTATTTCATCTAACTCAGCATTAACCCCTTCATTGATGACACCACCTTTGTTAACCAATGCGGGCGCATCTGTTTTTAATTCTTTAAATATTTTGTCTTTGAGCAGTGTACATGGATTCAACTGTTCAGCAAAAACCTGCATTTCTGTTCCTGAGAGTTGAGCGCTAATATTTTTTATTTTCAATACACAGTCAAGCGCTTTTCCTAGTTGTAATATTTCTCTTGGGTTTGCTCTCATCAATGAGATTTTGGAAATTATCCTTTCCACATCACCACATTGGGTTAAAAGGTCGCTAAATTGATGCAATGATTCTTCATTATTAATCAATATTTCAACAGTGTTTAATCTTTGATTAATTTCATGTAAATCTTTTAAAGGCAAAACCACCCATTTTTTAAGCAGTCTACTTCCCATTGGAGTTCGGGTTAAATCCAAAATATCTATCAAACTTTTTCCGCCTGGGTAACTAGGGTATAAAATTTCGAGATTTCTGATAGTAAATTGGTCGAACCATACATATTTTTCTTCATCAATTCTGCTTATAGCATTGATATGACCAATATTGTTTTGTTGGTTATGTTCCAAATAATAAAGCGCACTTCCTGCTGCAACAATAGCTGCTTTAAGATGACCTATTCCGAAGCCTTTAAGCGTTGTTGTTCCAAAATGATTCAACAACTTTTCGTTACAATAATCGAATTGAAACACCCAATCATCAATTGCAAATTGATAGAATTTATCTTGACTTAGAGTTTTAAACTGTTCAATTTGTTTTTTGCTAATAATAACCTCAGAGGGTCTAAGGCTATTGAGAAGTTTTTCGATATAATCGGCATGACCTTCGGCAACCAAAAACTCACCTGTTGAGATGTCCAAAAAAGAACAAGCTACTGTTTGATTTTCGAAATAAACGGCAGCTAAATAATTGCTAGTATGGGTGTCTAAAACCTTGTCATTAAAAACCACACCGGGAGTAACCAATTCTGTAACACCACGTTTTACAATCCCCTTTGCCATTTTAGGATCTTCGAGTTGGTCGCATATGGCTACACGGTGACCAGCTCTTACCAATTTGGGCAAATAGGTATCGAGTGAATGGTGTGGAAAACCCGCCAATTCAATTTCACTTGCACTGCCATTACCTCTTTTGGTTAATACAATACCCAACACCTTAGAGGCCACAATAGCATCTTCACCAAAGGTTTCATAAAAATCTCCAACTCTGAATAATAACAAGGCTCCAGGGTACTTTTGCTTGAACCCAAAATACTGTTTCATTAAAGGGGTTGGATTGTCGTTCTTTTTTGTACTCAAAACTTTACGCAAAATAATGCACTCTATTCAATACACATCCACATTTTATCAATAAAACTTTCATTAAAAATTCAACTAATTAAGCTTAGGTTTGCTCTACATATTTATGTTTAAAAAACTAAAATTAGACGAATTAAACAGAGTAGACATTGAAACCTTTAAACGTTCAAATAAAAACTCTGTTTGTGTTATTTTAGACGAAGTTAGAAGCATGAATAATGTGGGTAGTATTTTTAGAACTTGCGATGGATTTGGAATAGACACCCTTTATTTATGCGGAATAACGGCCCAACCTCCACATCGCGAAATACACAAAACAGCTTTAGGGGCAGAAGACAGTGTCAATTGGCATTATTATTCAAGTACCGAAGAACTTTGTAAACAACTGATTAATGATGGTTTTACCTTATTAGCAGTGGAACAAGTTGCAGAAAGTACCCCTTTGGGAACTTTCCAATTAGACCCTAATAAAAAATACGGCATCATATTTGGGAATGAAGTAGAAGGGGTCAATGAAAATGTATTAAAGTATTGCGAAACATGTATTGAAATTCCTCAATTTGGAACCAAGCATTCATTTAATGTATCAGTATGTGCAGGCATCATATTATGGGAACTATTAAACTAACAATAACCACAATCTTACTGCTTATAATAAGTCAGTTTTCCTATGCTCAAAAGGTAGATTGGAATAAGCAAATAGACTATGAACAAAACCGCATAGATATTTATGATGGCGACTTAGACAGTGCGGTTAATATTGGCAGTCAGCAACAAAATGTATTGTCTTTTCAGGTTTATATTTCACTTATTGATGAGTTACAAAACACTATTTTAAAGCTTGATCCGAAACAAATAGATAATAATGCGCGTGCATTATTTGAAACCGTTAAACGCATACAAAGAGTAGACATTCCACACATCACTCAATATTTAAAAGCGTTTAAATTGGCGCAAAAGCTGTATCAATTAAACAATCAAGAAAAAGAACTTGAATTACTTAAAAACGACGTTAAATCAAGCTTAATTATTGCTGATATTATTAATTTAAAACCATATGCCAAAAATTATTGGACTTATGCAGCCAATTTTTATCCTTTTGAGGTTTTAAATAAGTTTAAAAACTTGGCATTTACTCCACTTGGGAGCGAGATTATTACTAATTTAGCAAAAGTTGACCCTGCCTCAATTAAACAATATTTAGGAAGCAATCACTTAATCGAAAGAAGTTTAAAGTCGAACCGTGATTCAGTTATTCAGCTTATTATTCAACTTTACCAAATGTATGGTGTTCAATCAAAATCATACGCTCTGATTGATTTGATTTGGCACAAAAAATTGACTTTCCAACAAGCCGAAAATATTACAAAGAATGAAGCTTTGTTTTACAAAACACTGATTGATTTGCGCAAAAATAAATCCATCTTAGCTTCCTACACTGTAGATAAAGAGATAGAAACAATTGCAATGTCTAGGGTTGTTGAGATTAACTTAAGACACGACGATTCGGAACCATTTCGATTTGCGCCTATCAATAACGACAATGCTTATGAAATATACACTTCCATTGTTTATTCTGCAGAAGAGGTATTTACATCTTCATTTTTAGGGATGTATAAACGACTTAATGAAAAACGAAAAGAACCTTCAGGTTATGCTTTTTTAGAACAGTTAAACTTTAACAAATTCAGAGTTTTTTTAAAACAATGTGCTGGTTATAACAAAATTGATGACTTTTTATTGACGATGAATGACAGTCAACAAAATGCCCTAATTACCATGTTTGTTTCAGGTTTATACCAATATGGTGGCGATTTGGGTCCGGCAGTAGATGTTGCAGACACCTATGGCAGTTTGGAAAACGAAAAAGTTAAAGCAATATTTGTTAAAACCATAAAAAGGGAACTTAGAAAATGTATTCAAGATCAAAATGAACACGGCACTAAAATATATGGATTACTGTATAAATTAACTGGGGGAAATCCGAATGAATATACTTCAAATTATGTTTTTAACATTCCTGCATTAGACCGTGTCTATAGCAGTGATTTATTTAAGAATGACATACATATTCAACAACATTTCTTTTTTGATGACGAAGATGGTGAAACCGCATTCAACCATTGGTTGGGATTGTATCCTGTAAGTTTATACAAAAAAGAAGACAAGGGTAATTATGTTTTAATAAGTAGTATAAGTGGGAAAAAAATGCTCATTTATGCCAACAAACCTCATTCAGAAATTGAGGGCAGAGAAGACTTAAAAAAGCTATTTGAAGAAACCGGTAGATTTCCCGATTTGATAGTACACCGTGGACACAGTTATTACATAGAAAACACCTTAGAAAACATGAACCACAGCAATAAAGTGGCAATTTTGGGGAGTTGTGGTGGTTATCAAAATATTAGTAAAGCAATGGACAATGCAATGGATGTTCAAATAGTGAGCACCAAACAAGTAGGAACATTGGTAGTAAACAGCACACTTATTCAAGAAATAACAGAAAATATTCGTTTAGGTAAAGATTTGGTTTGGTTAGATATATGGAAACAAATTGGGGTTAAACTTCAAAATAATGCTCAGTTCAAAGACTACATTCCTCCATACAAAAATCTAGGGGCTAAATTTATCAAAGCTTACAACGAACTTTAAATAAAAAAAGCCTTTCAGTGAAGGCTTTTTTTGAGTTCAAGGAAAAATAAATAATAGAATAAATATAACTAGTCAATTACTAGTTCACCACAAGTTTAAAGTTTGGAATTAACATATTTGAAATGGGTTAATTAAAAAATTCTTATTCAATCGATTTTGATTCATTAGGTAAATCTTTCTCTATTGAACAATACAAATAAAGATTAAAAAAACCTCTTAAAAATGATATAATAATACCAATTTTAGTGTGGTAGTTTAATACCAATTTTAAAATTAAATATTTTAAAATCAATATTTTATATATTTTACTAAAATTTTTAAAAACGCTTAAGAATGGGTTTAACCTATGTTTTTTATAATGATAATTTGGATAGTTAGATTTTTTGAAAAACCATTAACCATTTAACAAAGCCAATCAATACCCATATTTTTCTTTCCATCGTTTCTTTAAAAATAACCTTAATTCGTTTTCTTTCGCGTTATTGCCTGGTTCGTAAAATGCATTTCCTATTATTTCTTGTGGCAGAAATTCTTGTTCTACAAAATTGCCTTCAAATTGATGGGCATATTGATAATCTTTACCATAATTTAATTGTTTCATTAAACCTGTAGGTGCATTTCTCAGGTGAAGTGGCACTGATAGTGCACCAGTTTGTTTAACAGTTTCTAAAGCTAAATTTATAGCCAAATATGAAGCATTGCTTTTGGGACTAGTTGCCAAATAAATAGCACATTGTGATAATAAAATTCTTCCTTCGGGCATTCCTATGGTTTGTAAGGCCTGAAGTGTACTTGTTGCCAATACGAGAGCATTAGGGTTGGCATTTCCAATATCTTCCGATGCCAATATTATCATTCTTCGTGCTATAAATTCAGCGTTCTCTCCTCCTTCTATCATTCTAGCTAAATAATAAACAGCCGCGTTGGGATCGCTGCCTCTTATACTTTTTATAAAAGCTGATATTATATTATAGTGCTCCTCCCCTGCCTTGTCATACACTATTTGTTTGGTTTGCATTACCTCTTTAACTTTTTCGTCTGTAATAAGCAATGGAGTCCCATCTTGCATACAAACCATTTCCAAACTGTTTAAAAGCTTTCTACCATCTCCACCACTGTACTGCAAAAGTGCCGACGTTTCTTGAAGAACAATGTCTTTAATTTTAAGTATTTCGTCTGTTTTTATTGCATTCTGCATCATCTGTAACAAGTCCTCACTACTCAATTCATTTAATACATAAACCTGACACCTTGAAAGTAAGGCATGATTTACTTCAAAAGATGGGTTTTCTGTCGTTGCTCCAATTAAGATTATATTGCCACATTCAACAGCTCCAAGAAGTGCGTCTTGTTGGCTTTTGTTAAACCTATGTATTTCATCCAAAAACAATAAAATTTTGCCGCTATTTTTGGCATCACTAATGATTTTTCTTATATCCGAAACACCAGCATTAATAGCACTCAACTGTACAAAAGGTAATGAAAGATGCTCTCCTATTAATTTAGCTAAAGTGGTTTTGCCAACTCCAGGTGGTCCCCAAAATAAAAGACTTGGAAGGTGACCATGTTCTAAAAACTTTCTTATAGGTCCGCCTTCTCCCAAAAGATGGGATTGACCAATAAATTCGATAATATTTTTAGGTCGAACTCTCTCTGCTAGCGGTTGATTAGATTTCATAAATTAAGATATCAAATTTAAAACAGCTCTCAGAGATTTGAAAGGTTTTTATTTATTATTACTTCCCAAACAAAATAAACAACATAACTTTTAAATAAAGCAAAAAATACAATTCTAATTATCAATATAAAAATAAAACCTAAAACAATTTAAATTCATTGTTAGATCCAAAAGATTGATATTTTTTATAGATACTTAATCTTTGTTGACCACTATAAAAAAACAAATACAATAGTGGTAAATACATTTTTGTGTTCTTAATAAATAAATTAATATCTCAAATCACTATAAAAACAGAAGTAGTTTTTTGAAAAGCCGGTTTTACAACAAATTCTTTACAAATGAGGGCAAGTTCTTAGCAGACGTGCCGAGAATTTGTACGAATTTATTTTTATAAGGCATAGAAATATTACTTTTTTGAGGATTTAATAGAACTATTTCAGTTGATATATTCACTTCGTTAACCAAACCGGCTGCTGGATATACCTCCAATGAAGTTCCTATCACTATCAACAAATCTGCTGTTCTTGTAATTTCTGCCGCTTTATGTATTAATGGCACATCTTCTCCAAACCAGACAATATGTGGCCTTAAAATCAATCCTTTTGGGCATTTTTCACCATATTTTATTGATTTATATCCCACATGGAAGACTTCATTCAATGTGTTTCTCATTTTAGTAAGTTCGCCATGTAAATGAATGATTTTTGAGCTACCTGCCCTTTCGTGCAAATCATCAACATTTTGGGTTATTACAACAACTTCATGCTTTTGTTCTAACTCTTTTAGTGCATAATGTCCTTCATTAGGCAAAACCTCCGCTAGTTGAACTCTTCTTTGATTGTAAAATTGGGTTACTAATTCCGGATTTTTGTGCCATGCTTTTGGCGTTGCAACATCCTCTATTCGATGGTTTTCCCAAAGTCCGTCATGATCTCTAAATGTCTTAATGCCGCTTTCGGCACTCATTCCTGCACCTGATAAAACGACTATTTTCAAGGGTTCAGTTCTTTGTATTTATTTACATTACTTAAGTAATGACTAAGTGCAATACTTTTTTTATAAACCAATGAAGAGTAATAAATTTCTTTATTAGTTTTACCCCTTTTTTTAAACCAATAGCTTATGCGAAAAACAAAATGCCTGTGTGCTTTTGCAACTGCAAAAAAATCTCTATACTTTCCTTGAAATAACCATCTGTATGCAGCTATGTGATCTAACAAAAGTCGCATTAATAGGATTGGAATTAATTTATTAGATGGTAAATTTTTGATTAATAAAATTAAGCCATTTCTAAAATTATAATATGTTTTTTGGGGATTGCTTTTTTGTAATGTTCCTCCACCTACATGAAAAACAATACTTTTGGGGCAAACCATTACCTTATAGCCGTTTTGATTTAAGCGCCAACAAAAATCAATCTCTTCCATGTGCGCAAAAAAATCTTCATCTAATCCTCCTAATTTGTGATATAAATCTGCTTTTACAAACATAGAAGCACCACTTGCCCAAAAAATCTCATTTTCATCATCGTATTGATTAAAATCTTCTTCCAAATATTCAAATATTCTGCCTCTACAAAATGGAAAACCATATTTATCAATAAATCCTCCACTAGCTCCTGCATATTCAAATTTCACAGGATTTTTATAATCCAATATTTTGGGTTGAATAGCGCCGATATTAGGCGTTTTTTCTGCTAATTCAACCATAGGTTCTATCCAATCTGATTTTACTTCAACATCACTGTTTAGTAATATATAATAGTCA
>JBILJV010000006.1:0-58737 GCA_044377005.1 Bacteroidia bacterium | reverse complement strand
GACAAGCCATTTCGAATAATTCATTCTGTTCAAGAGTAAAACTATCGTGAATAGACTCTTCACTGGCAGATAAATGAGAAAAAACACTGGCAATTTTCCAATTTTTTAAACCAATAATTTCTTGACATAATTGAGTAATTTCATCTATTGATATTCCTAAGCGATGCATACCTGTATCTAATTCAATATGTATTGAAATGGGTACATCTCCAATCAATGGAATTACATCATAAATTTGTTGAATACTGTATATTACCGGCTCAAGTTTGTATTGAAGTAAATGCAAAATACTTTCTGAATCTACATTCAAAACCATTATGGGCGTATTAATTCCACTCTTTCTAAGTGCAACCCCTTCATCTGCATAAGCAACAGCAAAATAATCAACCTTGTGATTGAGTAATTTAGCTATTTCATAACTGCCACTTCCATATGCAAATGCCTTAACCATTGCCATCATTTTTTGATTTGGTAACAACTCTTTTTTATAAACATTAAAATTATGTAATGCAGCATTCAAATTAATTTCTAATACTGTGCCATGTGATTGTAACTCTAATTTTTTTGCTATTTTTTCAAATGCAAATAATCGAGCGCCTTTTATTAAAATACCCTCATTTTCGAAATGTATTGTTTTAAAATTCTCTAAAAAAGTATTTGTATTTATGTAAAATTGTGAGCTTGGAATGGCAGACTGAAAAAGTATTTGGTATTTAATAAAGTTAGGCCCTATTCCTATTATTCTTTGAATTTGTTTTTCTTTAAGTAGGTCTATTAAATGTTGAGTTAATACTTCATCATTTAATCCACTTTGTTGAATGTCTGATAATATTAAGGTTGTTTTGGCGTAGATGTTTTGTTGTTTTAAAAAAGACAATGCCACACTTAATGCTTGTAAATCATTGCTATAGGAGTCATTTACAACAATACAGTTATTAATCCCTTTTTTTAACTCCATCCTCATACTTATTGGTTTTAAGGTTGAAAAAGATTCAGCTTTAAAACAATTATATTTCAGACAAAATAGCCAACACAAACAAATATTTTCAATTGATATGTCATCCTTAAAAGGAATGGTAATTGAGTAGTTTTGATTTTGATAATTGGCGTTTAATGTTACGCTTTGTTGTTCTGTAATTTTTGAAAAAATATTTAAATCAGCGCTCTGATTATCAAAATCATAAGTAATGGCTTTTCCATTTAATTTTGAAATAATTTCCGAGTTATACTTTGTAATAACATATTTTGATTTTTCGAAAAGTATAATCTTTTCATTAAGTTTTTGATTAAAATCATCAAATCCTTCATCGTGGGCAGAACCCATATGAGTTAATATTCCAATATTTGCTTGAATAATAGAAGTTAACCTTTCCATTTCTCCTTTTTGGGAGATACCAGCTTCAAAAATAGCAAGTTCATGTTTTTCATTCAGCTGCCAAACACTGAGTGGAACCCCAATCTGACTGTTATAGCTTTTCGGGCTTGCGCAAATAGAAATGTCTTGCGCTAAAAGTTGCAATAACCATTCTTTAACAATTGTTTTTCCGTTGCTTCCGGTTATTCCTAAAACAGGAATACTAAATGACTGCCGGTGAAAACGACTAAGATTCTGAAGAGCATTTAAAGTATTTTTGACTAATATAAAACTAGCATCAGGGTATAAGTGTGTATTAAAGTCAGGTTCTACAACAAATTGTTTAACCCCTTTATGGTACAATTCATCAATATAGCGATTTCCATTATTGAATTTTGTAGAAATGGCAAAGAATATAGTGTGTGATGCTTGCGTTAGATTTCGACTGTCTATTAGTAATATCCAATTGTTATCAATATCTTTTCCAACTAATTTTCCATTTAGTTCTTGCGCTATTTTTGACAATTGATACATGTGTTTACAAATTTGATAAAATAAATGGGAAATTTAAATAAAGTTTAAACTTTTTTCTTAAGTTCGCATATATCGATGTCACAAGAACTAAAACAAAAACTTGGAGTTTTTTCTGCAGTAATGGTTGTGGTTAGTGCTATGATTGGAAGTGGTGTTTTCAAACAGATTTCCCAAATGAGTTACAACTTACAAGACAGTGTTTGGGTACTTGTAGCATGGGCATGTGCTGGATTAATTACTTTGATGGGTTCACTAAGTAATGCTGAAGTAGCAGGAATGATTGCTAAACCGGGTGGGCAATATGTTTATTTTCAGATCATGTATGGTAAGTTATTTGCTTTTTTGTTTGGTTGGGCCTCATTTTCTGTTATTCAAACAGCAACTGCGGCATCTGTAGCTTTCGTATTTGCAGAATCTATTAATAATTTAATTCCGTTACCACAAGCCTCATCATATTGGGCAAATTGGACTTTAATTTCTGTTTATGATTTTGAATTACAGCCTTTTAATAATTTAGGAGTAAAATCAATAGCTTGTTTATTAGTTTTAGTTTTATCAATGATTAATTATCGCGGCATAGATTATGGCGAGAAAATAAGTAATCTATTTGGTTCCGCGATTGTTTTGGGTGTGTTTTTTATTATTATTTTTTCATTTGTTATGGGCGATAATTCCATACAATCTCAGTCGAACCAATTTAAGGACATTGACTTTTTGCCAATGTTTTTTTCTGCAATGTTAGCCGCGTTTTGGGCTTACGAAGGATGGAATAATGTAGGTTTTTTGGGTGGTGAAATTAAAAATCCAAAGAAAAATATTCCAATTGCATTGGCATTAGGAACTACTATAGTAATGGTATTATACGTATTTGTAAATGCAGCTTTTTTTAAACTAGGTAATATTTCGTTCTACAATCAAATTTACCAACAAGACAATCAAGTTGCAGCTATTGCAGGAATAAAGCAAGTATGGGTAATGGGAGGGCTTTTTATTTCAATACTAATAATAGTCAGTACATTTAATAGCACTAACAACAGTTTAATGACAGCTCCACGCATTTATTATGCAATGGCCAAAGATGGTTTATTCTTTAAGAAAGCTGGTTTTTCTCATCCTAAATTTTTAACTCCGCACAAAGCCATATTATTGCAATTATTCTGGTGTTTAGTGTTAATTATTAGTGGAAGTTTTAATATGTTAACAGAAATGTTGGTTTTTGTTGCATTTATATTTTATGGTTGTGGCGCTTTTGGTGTCATCATATTAAGAAGAAAAATGCCCAATGAAAATAGACCATTTAAAGTGCCACTTTATCCTATTATACCTTTAGTTTTCTCATTATTTAGTGCCTTTTTGGTTTACTATTCTATCGTTCAGTCGCCTGGATATGCCATTGTTGGGTTGATTTTGGTGGTTTTAGGTGTTCCATTGTATTATTTTTTCAACCATCAGTCATCCCCAAAATCTTAATGCTTACACACCACAGTTGTTTTGTAATCGAATCAATAGCGAAAGCATTGCATCAGAAAATACAGCATTCTAAACTTATCGATTGTTTCAGTAATAGTCCTAATGAATTAATCTTTTGCTTTGAAAATACAGTTGTGAAATGTAATTTTTTAAATGGTGAATTATTATTTGATATTGATGAACAAATGATTGGGAAAAGTAGATTGTTTAAACCCCAATTTACTGAAGTTATAGACAGTTACGTTGAATCGGTAATAACGCATCCATTTGATAGAAGTTTTCACATTCAACTTAATAATAATTTCATCCTTTTTTTTAAATGTTTTGGAAGAAAGTCAAATGTAATGTTGATTCACAACAATCAAACGATTGAGCATTTTTGCAAACACATAGAAACTGATTTGAATTTTGTGTTCAATGAGAATACATTGAATCGGCAGCTTGATTTTGAGTCACATGTTTTCAATGAATTGTCTTTATTCAAAAAGAAATACTCCTTTTTGCCCGAACCTTTATTTTATCAACTACACATCAATCCAAGTGAAGAAATATTCAAAAATGAAGTTAAAAAATTAAGGTCAATCAAAGGGTTTAAAATAGATGAGAATACTAATTTATTTATTCCAGTTGATGAAAATAATAATGTTTTGGAGGTATTTAGTAGATGGACAAGGCAATTCATAGGAAAACAAACTTATGAGCAACAAAAAAGTGAATTAAAACAACAAGTTGAGAAAAAAATTCAAGAAAAAGAAGCTTATTTGCAAACAAATCTAAAAGCATTAGAGTCTCTTAAACTACAAAGAAATGATGAAGAGATTGGTCACATTATTTTGTCGAGTTTGCATCAAATTAATCAAGATTTGTCAAAACAATTTTTACTAGATATTTATAACCAAACTATAATTGAGGTGCCTTATGACAATAAGTTAAATGCTGTAGAAAATGCAAATAAATATTTCAGAAAATCGAAAGGTAGGCCTTATCTATTACAACAATTAAGCAGTAAAATAGATAAAGCCCAACAGCAATTGGATCAGTTGAGGCTAACAAAAGAAAAGTTGCAAAATGCTGAAAATTTAAAACAATTAAAACCTTTCAAAAAAGAGCAAATTACAACAGATTCTATTCAAGATTTGCCTTATAAACTCTTTAATTTTGATGATTATTCCATATTAGTTGGCAAACATGCTGAGAGCAATGAAAAGTTATTAAACTATTACAGTGATAAGAATGACATTTGGCTTCATGCCAAGGATGTAAGTGGTAGTCATGTGATTATAAAGGTTAAGAAGGGTAAAGAATTACCGTTGAAAGTGATAGAAAAGGGAGCATCTTTAGCGGCTTATTATTCAAAAAACAGAAAACAAAGTTTGGTTACGGTTATGTTCACTCTTAGAAAATTTGTACGAAAAATTAAAGGTGCAGAAAAGGGACATGTAACGGTTAGTAATGAAAAAACTTTACTAGTTAAGCCAGACAAACAATAGCTTATTTTTTAAGTCCATCAAGAATTGCTTTTTTCGCCTTTTTGGCTGCATCTTGTTTGGCTTTTTCTAACTCAGATTTAGCTTTTTCTTCAGCTAATTGTTTTTCCAAACGAATTTTTTCTTCCATTTTTTTCTTTTCTAAATTCGCTCTGTCAACCGCTTGTTGCTTTAGGTTCATCAAAGAATCATTGACTCTTTGTTTTTGAATTTCAGCTCTTCGTTTTGCTTCATCTTCTAATGCTTTTTTACGTTGTTCTGCTTCATCCTTAATTTGAGTTTTTACATCATCTATAAATTTCTTTTTGGTTTCTGCCAAACTTACCTTAAAAATTGGTTTATTAAAGAATCCAGAAATTAATACATCAACATTTACAATATCACTCAGTTCTAAATTAACACCTTTAGTACGAGCTTGTGAAGTGAGTGAGTTAAGGACAGTATTGGCTTCTCCAAAATCTTTCCTAGGGATACTCAATTTAGCAATGTATTGAATGCTTTGGTCTAAAGCTGAAAAACCACTAATCTTGGCATTTGCACCCGGCCATAATGCCATTTTTAAACTGTCTAATAACACCTTGCCATTGTCAATTTTCAATTTAAAATTGAGGTCTTTTAAACTTAAGTTGTTTAATTTGGTAATTTTTAACTCACTTGCCAATTGGTTTAGTAACGGCATGTTTTTTAAAGAAGCGCCTGAAATTCCCATTTGTAGTTCACCAGTTACGGTTGGGTAATTGACACTTAAGTCTTTATTGAAATTATTTTGTAATTTGATTTGCGAATTAAAAAGACCTTGAGTGTATTGGGCTATAGGGGCTAATTTTTTGACAATATCAAAATATTGGTAGGTTTTAATAATGTCAAGAGAGCTTACATTAAAGTTGATATTACTAAATGGAAACTGAGGTTGGTGCGAATCGTAAATACCATTTAAGGTCATTGAACCACCCAATATTTGAACGGCTAATTGATTAAAAATTAATTGTTTTTCTTTGATTATTACATCTCCATTTAATTGGGTTAAAATAAGATTGTCATAAACCAGTTTATTGATTTGTGATTTAAGAGTAAAGTCTAAATTTTCGGGAACATCAAATGCTTCTAAAGATACAGTGTCATTAACTGTTGGTTCTTTCACAACTTCATCATCTGTTAGGAATTCGTTGGCATTAATATAGTTGGATTGTAAGCTGAATTTTCCAGTAAGGAGCTCATCTTTTGTAAAATACGAAAATAAATTATCCAAATATCCTACTACCGCAAAGTCGCTCATTCCAATCGTACCATTCAAGTATTTTATGTCAACTTTTTGAGGAGAGAAACTAAGTAATGTTTCTAATTTAGTTCCTTGTTTCAACATTTCAGGGTCTTTGAATTGGAAATTTTGAGCCAATAAGTTGCCGCTTGCTTTGAATTTATTGTAATTTGAATTTTCAATGTCTTTGGTATATCCATCAAACTCTAAATCACTGGTAATTTTACCAGTGATCAATGTTGATTTGTCCAAAGGAATAAAGCTTCTAAACTCGTCTAGTTTTATGGCACCTTTTACAAAACCTTTTATATATGGGTTACTCTCAAAATTTTTGGCAAATAATTGTGCTTTAAAAGGTTCTCCAGCCATTACCATCTCAAATCTTTTAAGATCAATAATTGTAGCATCTGAACCTCCTGTTGGGTTGTCGATATTTAAATTTACAAAGACATTGTTGAGTGATTTGGGTAAATTGGGGTATTTGAATTGACCATTGTCAATGTCTATTTTTAAACCATAGCCAGGCATTTGTTCATCTGTCATTTTGCCTTTAAAATAGCCGCTTAATTCCAATTTCCCGTTGGATTTTAGGTCTTTGAAACTTGTCGAATAAACGCCAGGAATTAGAGATAAGAAGGTTTTAAAGTCTGATTTTTTGGTATTAAAAACTATGTCAAAATCCATGTCATTTTCATTCATGTCCACATAACCTTCACCACCAATGTTCAAATCATTAAGTAATATATCATTGTCGGAAAATGTAAATTTCATGTTTTTCATATCCATGTTTAAATTTGCTTTAACTGCAGATTTAATGTTGTACAAATAACTAATACCTCCATAATTCAAGGTCAATTTTTCCACCTCAGTAATTGTTTCTAGTAAAAAATTATCTTGATTAAAATCGCCTTTTAAGTCATGATTAAATTGGTAAAGTGAAGTAGAAAAATTCAATGATTCGTCACTGTATTTTAGGATACCATTTTCAATACTTAGTTTTTTAAGTTTAATGTCAAACATTGAACTCGTATCACTCTCGGTTGAAGTGGTATCTGGAATTGAAATATCCCAATTACTTTGGCCATTTTTAAGCACTAATAGTTGAATGAAAGGTTGAGTAAGTGCTATTTTATTGATTTTAATACTTGAGCCTTTGAAAAAGGACATTAAGTCAAGTTGTGCATTGATTTTTGGAAGATATACCAAAGTGTCACCCTTAAATGAATCTTTTCCTACAATACTTACTCTTTCTAAAGTTAGAGACATATTTGGAAAATTTTTTATTAAAGAGAGTCCAATGGCATTTTCATCAAAGTTAAATTCAGCATTTAATGATTTATTAGCTTCTTTTTTAATACCTTCAATTATTTTACCCTTAAATAAGAAAGGGGCAGCAATTAAAGCAAACAGAATAACAATCAAAGTTACCCCTGTAATTTTAAATATTTTTTTCATAGAAATTAAGACAACTAAGTCTAATACAAATTTAGTGCTAAACTAACAACAAGTTTTATATAAAGATATGAAATGATTATCTTATTTCAATATTAAAGATAACAAATCCTTTGATAAGGTCACCATTTCCTTCTGTATCATTATAGGCAAATTGAATTTTATTTTCACCATTTACAAACAATGAAGCATCGACTTCTGCAAAACAATAGTCAATTTGGTTTGGTTTACCATTGCTTTTTATTGGGATTGCTTTATTGGAGTTATCGTTTATAATGACATAAGCTTCGGAATTACTGTCTATACCTTGTGCTAGTAAATAAAGATTGACTTTGGGAGGTAATGAGGCACGGTTAATATTTATTCCAAAGGGAGTAGAGGCGGATTGGTTAGGATTTTTCCCTAACTCAAAAACAAATGCACTTTGGTAAGATTTAGGTTTGGCCTTATTCCAACTAAATACTTTAACTGCACCATCAGCACAAGCTTCAAAGTGGTAAGTAAAATTTTGTTCAACAAATTGTTTGGCCCTAGGATCTGTTAATGCATTGTCAAAATAATAATCAGCCAATAACCAACCACGAGGATTGTTTTGAAAAGTTTTTACTAATTGTTCAAAAGTATAAGCGCTTTTTTCTCTTTTGTCTGAAAGGTTCGGGACGTATTTTTTCTGAGCTGCGTCATAGTGCATTTGGCGAAACCAAACTACTGTATCTAATTGCAAATAAAAACTTGGTGCTTGTTGAACTGTTGCCATTACAACATCGCCTTTTTGATACTGTTCTTTGATAAATAAACAAGGTTGCTTCCAGTTAACAAAGTGAATTTCAGAAATTTCTTTCGGAACAATATTACCATGTTTCTCTGTTTTTAACATTTCAGAAATATCTTTTCTTTTACTAACCCCTATGCTTAAAAAAACAAAAAGTATTAGCATAGCATTATTGTAAGAAATATTGTTTTCAGAAAACGATTGACTCACAGATTTGGCTACAACAAATGCAATGAAATAAAGAGCATAAGCTGCACTTATCATAAATACAGGATAAATATAAGTAAGGTATTTTGCATGAACAGGTTCTCTAAATACATAGCTCATAAGCAGAAATGGAACTACAAAAGTGGAGATTAGGAAATAAGATAGTTTTCGGTTTTTAATAAAAGAAACAACAAAGCCAATCCAAGCAAAGTATTTCAGACCCTTGAAATCGGTATTAATAACTCCTAAGTACACGTCTAAAGATTTAGAAGAATTTTCACCAGAAAATTGAACCAATACTTCCTTCATATTTGGCAATATTAATGTGGCAATATTAGGAGGTAAAAAAAGCTCTATAATTGGACGCATTATTTTATTTCCAAACGGTGTAAGCAGTAAAATAATAGCGGTGATATTAAGGATAAACAACAGGTTGTAAGCATTAAATTGCCATGGTTTACTTGTTTTTGTTACCCAAGAGTCTATTGCTGCCAAGGTGCCGTACATACCTGCAGAAAAAATAAACAAGAAACAAATTAATTGACTCATCATAGAAAGTGCTAGAGCCAATACTAGCCATGGAATATACTTTGGGTTAATCCCAAATTTCGACAAAGCATTTTCTGTTTTAGATTTGGACTCTAATAGTAACCAAAAAACCAATAAAAGTGGCATATAAAATGTAGCAACCATGCCATAAGGACGGTCTACTCTACTCCAAAAAATTAGATATAGCGAGATAGTACAGAACAGAGCTGCCATTAAACCAACTCTGAAATTGGCAATTCTTTGACCTAATACGTAAACAGTTGGGATTAGAGCAGCACCTAATAGTGCGACAGGGAAACGCATTGCAAATTCGGTTTTACCAAGTATAAAACTAAATAGGGTGTTGAACCAAGTAAGCAAAATGCCATTGTTTTCACCATGCTTGAATTTGCCATTAATTGCGGCAATAGCATGCATGTATTCGTCTACCCAAAGGGATAAAAATCCTATGCGGTATAAACGTAAAAATAGGGCAAATACTGCCAAAACTATTGCAATTTTGAGTGCATTTTTTTCAATAAAAGAAACAGTCGTTTTAGTTTTAACGTTTATGTTATTTTTAACAACAGTTTTTTTAGGAGCTGTTTGTTTATTCATGATTAATTAACAAAAAATCTTTTAACAATTAGAATGAGTGTTTTTTTGATAGTTCTTCCGACATTCATTTTACTCATACCACCTTTTTGGTCGTATCTTAAAATGAGTGGGGTTTCGCCGAACAATAGTTTTCTTTTTCTTAGTTTTAGTAATATGTCGACCAAGGCTTGAAAACCATCTTGGTCGAAAAACCTCTCGCCATATTCATCCATCGCACTTTTGAGTACATCTGCACGTATAGCTCTATAGCCGCATGTGTAATCTTTAACCCCTTTGATAGGGTAGGTAATTCTAAAAATAATAGAAGCTAAGATACTTAATAATTTTCTATACCAAACCAAACCAATGACCCTTGCTCCTGGTTGAAATCTTGAGGCAATAACAACATCATGCCCCTCAATAATCATTCTCATGAGTCTTAAAATAAGTCCAGGATTATGAGTAGCGTCAGCATCCATTGTAATAATGATGTCATTTTTGTTAGAGTCATTGACAGCCCTGTATAATCCGTCTCTTATGGTGGCTCCCAATCCTTGATTAACTTCGTGAACGATAAGTTCAATAGGCATAGACTCAGCCATTTTTTTAACTATTTCTTCGGTTTTGTCTCTACTTCCGTCATTTACTACAAATACCTTATAGTTTGTTTTGCTGTCATTTTCCAATGCAAATTGTATCTGCGAAAGGAGGTCGCCTATGTTTTCTTCTTCATTGTAAGCGGGTAATACAACTAATATTCGTCTTGAAATATTGAATGTCATTTATTCAAAATAGTTTTTTAAAGATTTAACTTTATCGTAGTTTTCTTTGTACCATTTAATGGTTTTTTGCAACCCTTCTTCGATATTTACTTTCGGTTGATAGCCCAATTCTGAAGCAGATTTGGAAGTATCGGACACTCTGTCTTTTACTTTATCCCATGCTCTAGCGGGTTTAAAAATAATATTAGACAAAGAACCTGTTGCTTCTTTTATTATTTCCGACATTTTTAGTATTTCAGTTTTTGTTCCTGTGCCACCATTAAAAATTTCACCGTCTTTGTTTGGTCCAAGTGCTGCTGAAATCATTAAATCAATAAGATCATCTACATACGTAAAATCTCTGGTTTCTTTTCCTGTTCCTGTGATTATCAAGTCCTCATTATTCAGTGCTTTTTCAATAAAATTAGGAATAACATTTCGGTATTTCCCAGCTAGTTCATAAGGTCCATAGGTATTAAAAATACGAATAGAAACAGTAGGAACATGGAACAAGTGAGCGTAGTATTGGGTATATAGTTCGGCCGTATATTTATTGATAGAGTATGGGGTTTCCGAAGGATAGATAAAAGTATTTTCATCCATTTGTTCGGCAGTGCCATAAACACAACTGCTACTAGCATAAACAAATTTTTGCAAACTTTTGTGAGATTTTAGTATTTCTAACAAACCAACAGTTCCTACAATGTTAGTTTGAATGTCACTGAATGGGTGGTCGACAGAATTTTGATTTGCAAAATGGGCTGCCAAATGAAAAACATAATCAAACTCATGTTGATTAATAACAAAGTTTAGTTTGTCCATTTTATCAATGTCCATTCCCACAAAAACAATGCGTGGGTCATTAGGTAAAAAAACAGACATACCCGAGGATTGATTGTCCATAATGAGTATTTTTGATACATTTTCGGACAAGAGTTTTCGGACCAAATTGTTACCAATAAAACCGGCCCCTCCAGTTACAAGTACTCTTGCATTTTTAAGCGTTGCTTTTTCCATACCTAAATTGGTTTCGAATCTAATTTAAAACCTTAGGTTTTACAAATTTATTTAACCTTCCGATTGGATGTGTTGTTTTAATTCATCAATTTGTTTGTAGATACTCTTAAAGAACTGATTTCTTTGTTTTTCTGATACCCCACTTACCAAGGTCGATTTAGCTAAAATATTGTTCAACCATTGTTCATTTTGTTGATTAAAATTAGCATTGGTGGTTTGCATAAAATTAAACGAACTGTAACTGATAAATGAGGCCGATAATTGTTTGGATTTTGCCAAAATACAATTGGTGCCAATCATTACATCACTTAAATAAAACTGCAATTTAGTGGAAGTCATGCTATCATTTTGATTGAATTTATAACCCATATCACAGTTTTTTTGGATTAATTGAATCATGGATTCTAACTGGGAAATGATTTCTAAAACGCTTTCTGTTTTATTAAAAAAGCCAGCATCATAATAATATTTAATTTGTTTGATGGTGCTAATAACCGTTTCATTGGTCCAAACTTCTGTTGAATCTATGGTTTGATAGGTTAAAAATATCTTTTTAGCTGTATTAACAATCTCTTCTGGCAAGTCAATCTTTTCATAATGTTTATATTGGAACTCAGAGACATTCATCAAGGATTTTAACCAATATTTAATTTTAAAATCCATTAATTGTGGAAATCCAAAGTGATAAAATACAGGAATATCTTCAGCAGCAAAGGTAATATGGACATTTTCCATAGAAGCCAATCTTTCAAGATTAGTAAGCATATTATTTAAATAAGAATGATAAGATTTTGTATCACTATTAAGGTGATTTACAGTGAATGATACCACATTGTTCAATTCTGAATTTAATGATTCAAATGGAATTTTAAAATATTCAACAATTTTTGAAGTTTCATTCAATGTATAATCTGTTTCATTTCTAAGCCTTCTATAAGCACTATCCAAACTGATGTCTAAAAGTTCGCTTAGTTCCCTAGCCAAAGAAATATTAGCAGGAATGTGATTTTCAAGAATTTGATTAAAGGTTTCTTGGAAATTTTTTGCATTTTTTACTTTTACACTCATATTGCTTTATTGTTTATTGCAAATTTATTGTATTTCACAATTATAATTAATTTTTTTTCACATTTTTAATTTATTAAAGCATTATAAATTTAGTTTTGAATGACACCCAAATTATAAAAATTGAATAAGTATGTTATAATTACTAAGCTTGATTTTAAATGTTTATATGGATTGGGATTGCTCTGGTTTTTATATTCCTCAAGTTTTGTTATTTTTGTAAAGATGTTAAAAAAGAACAAGATTGTTTTAATTGCTATTTTTTCCTTTCTATTGTTTGCCTTTAAAACAGCGGATGATTATTTTGAAATTAGTAAACAAATGGAAATCTTTGGTTCCGTCTATAAAACCATTAACCGCGATTATGTAGATGAAGTAAAACCAGGAGATTTAATGAAAGTTGGTATTGATGCTATGTTAGCCTCTCTAGACCCATACACTAATTTTTACACAGAAAGTCAGGCAGAAGACGCCATGATGATGCGAAGTGGAGAATATGGTGGTTTAGGTAGTCAAAGTATAAAAAGGGGAGATTATACATACATTACCAATGTTTACAAAGGTTTTGCAGCCGATAAAGCAGGGTTAAAAATAGGAGATAAATTATTGGAAATTAATGGTAAAAGTTTCATTGCTAAATCTTCAGAAGAAGTTGGGAATGCCCTAAGAGGTGCACCAAATACTAAAGTAACTTTGTTGGTTGAAAGGAATGGAGAAAAAAAACTATTAGAGATTTTCAGAGAAGAAATAAAGGTTAAAAATGTTACCTATTTTGGATTGGTTAATTCCGAAACGGGTTATATCCGTCTCGACCACTTTACAATGGGTGCAGGTGCTGAGGTAAAAGAAGCATTGTTGAGTTTAAAGAGTAAAGGGATTAGTAAAGTAATACTTGATTTGAGAGATAATGGAGGTGGCTTGTTACATGAAGCGGTAAATATTGTTAATATATTTATTGGTGGTGGTGAGTTGGTAGTGTATTCAAAGGGACGTTCAGCTGATGCAAGTAAAAATTATAAAACTCTTGATCCTGCTACAGATGCCACTATTCCATTGGTGGTGTTGGTGAACAATCGTTCTGCTTCGGCAAGTGAAATAGTTTGTGGCGCTATTCAGGATTTCGATAGGGGAGTTGTAATTGGAGAAAATACTTTTGGTAAAGGATTGGTTCAAAATGTAAGACCTTTAGTGTACCGTACTCAAATGAAGGTTACAATTGCTAAATATTTTATTCCGTCAGGGAGATGTATTCAAGAATTGGATTATAGCAATAAGTCTAAAGATGGAAAAGCACAAGTAATGCCCGATAGTTTGAAAAAGAAGTTTAAAACAAAAAACGGTCGTGAAGTATTAGAAGGAGGAGGTGTTCAGCCTGATATTGAAATCAAAAAAGAAGATAAACCCGAAATTGTAGACTTACTTGAAAAAAGTTATTTGATGTTTGATTATGCTACAAAGTTTGCTTCAAGCAAAGAGTCTATTCCTACTGCTAGTCAGTTTTTGTTTACCCCTCAGATGTTCGAAGAGTTTGTTCAATTTGTAAAAAAGCAAAAAGAAATTCAGTCGAGCGAAACGGAAAAGCAATTAGAACAATTGAAAGTAAAATTAAAGTCTAAACCTAATGTAGAATCAATTCAATCTTCAATAACAGCAATAGAAAAGTTTTTGTACGACTATAAACTACAAGAAATACAAAAGCATCAAACTAGCATAAGTCAATTGTTAGCCCAAGAGATTGTTAGGCGTTATGAATATCAAGAAGGAGGCTTTATTCAATCCTTTAAACACGATCAATACATCTTAAAATCGCTTGAAATATTCAATAATTCAATGCAATATCAGCAAATCTTAAATAAGAAATAATGGATTATTTATCATTGTTGTTCTTATTAGGGGCAGGCGTTTTCGGCGGAATATTATCGGGCTTGTTGGGTGTAGGTGGCGGATTGGTTTTTATTCCTATTATTCAATACATTATTCAAGACAAAGTTGCTCCCGGAGACATTGTTTCTTATACGATTGGCAATAGTTTGATGATTATTTTTATAGTTGGCTTGTCGGGGTTTTTAAAACAAAGGCAATTGAAAAATACAGACACAAAAGCCACTATTTATACTGGAATTGCTGCAGTTTGCTCTTCTATACTTGTAACTGTATTGCTTAATATTTTTGAAATTAATGATTTGTCTATTTTTAAATCGTTTTTCACATTGGTTTTAATAGTGACAATCATAAGGGTGCTTATTGGTCAATTTTCTAAAAATAAAGATTCTGAAATTCTGAAATTACCACCCTATAAAAAATTTATCCCTGCTGGTCTTTTTGCAGGAATAATTACATCATTAACAGGTTTAGGTGGAGGGGTAATAATGGTACCTTATTTTAACAAAATATTAAAACTTCCTGTTCGGTTTTCTACAGGTTTGTCATTGTCTGTTATTCCTATAATTGCCTTACCTCTCATCATTTATTACATGGTTCAAAAGCCAATTTTATTGGTTTTTCCTACTTTTCAAACAGGTTTTATGATGTGGGTAGCCATTATTCCATTGGGTTTATCTGCGGCAATATCAGCAAGATGGGGTATTATACTGGCTCAAAAAATGCGACCTTCAATAATCTTGTTTCTATTTTTTGCTTTTTCACTATTTACCCTTTTTAGAGTACTTTTTTTTAAGTAACTAATACTCTTAATGCAATGTTGAAATCCTTATTTGATAAGGACATTACACCTTCAAGTTTATCGTTATTGTTTATTGATTTTGAATGTTTGAATATTGTATTGGTCAATAATTCTAATTAAATAAGCACCTTTAATTAAGTCGTTTAGTTTTAAACTTAATAATAACTCTTTATGATATTGATGATATACAATTTTGCCATCATAGCTCATTATTTCTACCAAGTAGGATTTTCGGAATGGTTCTGACCGATTAAATTGTAAATGTAATAAGTCATGAAATGGAATCGGGTAAACGGTAACTTGTTTTCCAAGTTTATTTGAACTGCACTCTCCAAGCTCTGTCTCAATCAAATCTCCATTTTTTATTCCTCTAATTTGATAATCGGAAAAAGTATTATTGATATTAAACACATAACTTGAAGCTCCCTTTGTTTTTATACTTTCTATGTAAAACCATTCATTGTTGAATAAGCCATAAAGTGAAAGTTGGGGGTATTTATAGATAAAATCATCCTTTAATTGAACAGTTACTGAATTGTCGGAACATGTTATATTGACTTCATCCAAATTAAGTGAGATACACGATACAGTATGAATTAAAGTATCTAAAACAAAGCAGGTATTACTTGGGTTAGTTATGCTTAATACCATTGCATAAGTGCCGGTATTGGGGTATACAACTAAACCTGGATTAATAAGTCCACTTCCAAAAGTATCATTAGGGTTTCCGCCTTCAAAATTCCAAGTATAGATATAACTTGAAGGGTTTAGGTTTGTACAACTCCACAGTATAGAATCGTTACAATAATTATAGCTTAGATTAATACTATCCTTAATAGGTAAAGACAAAGCATTAATGTTTAAAGTGTCTTTAATAATACACCCTGATAATGTATCTTTAATTGTAAGATATTTAGATTCGTTGCCAGTTATAGTAGTTGTAATAGTTGGGTTATTTACATTATTAGGCATCCATAAGTAGCTTGTCTTATTGTTGTTTTGAGTAGGCAAATAGCCAAGTGTTACAGTGGTATTTAAGCAATACGAAGTATCAGAACCTACATTGGAAAGCGGGATGGAATAACTTATAGTATCAAAGATACCTTGACTTAAATTGAAATATGAACCACTATTGTTGACTTGTAGTTTCATGCCACGAACCATATATACATTGTTCCCAGTCAAAGGGAAACTATCAGTAAAGGTTTGATTTGCGGATATGCCAATTTCAACAAAAGAACTGTCTATGTGTTTTGCTCTAAAAATAAAATATTGATTTACAGCTGTGTCGGTGGGTTCTGTCCATGACAATTTAAACCTTTGATTACAACTGTCTTGTTTCACAACAAAATCGGTGATTGGTTCTACAACATTCAAACGGGTTGTTGGGTCACCCATAAGTGCAGGATGTATTTGTAGGTAGCTAAAAGCAGTAGTTGGGTATAGCAGATAGTTTGCAATTGTATCATAATTATACTGAGTTCTCATGGTGCTATACCCGATAGTTTCACCCAAACCCATGTGATGAAAAAACCAATGTGGTCTACCAACCCAAAAGGAATTTAATGCATGGCCTTTGGCCGCTAATGGAGCTCTAAGAAGATTATTGGTATTATCCCAATCGCCAAAGTAACTACCAAATAGACCTGTAAATACCGTTTTTAATTCTTGGGTTGAGGAAGCCATTTGCGAGGTATTTGATACACCCGAAGCACTGGAATATCCTCCTGCACCAAAACCATAACTCCATTGGTATGATTTTGTATTTAAAGTTGTCAAATAATCGAGATTAAAACAAGAATCTTTATTGATTAATGGAGCAGTATTTCTGTATGCATTGCCAGCAAAATGTTCGTCAATATAGGGATAAGAGTAATTTAATAGTCCAAAATTGTCGTCTATTAAACATCTTGGTACAGTGGTGAAATTCAAATGCTTGTAATCGTGATTTTTCTTAAAATATCGTCTCAATAGTTCTCTTTCTGTTTCCGAGAACGATGTAAAATTAGATAAATCTATTCTTCCTACCCCAAGTTCAATTAATGTGGGCAAGGATGTTTGATCAAATTTTCCATCAGATGTGTTATTGTTATTCGCCGCTCTAGCTCCAGCGTTATTAGTTACTGTATTGTCAGTCCAACTAGAACTGTTAATATCACCGTAATAAACATCCGCAGGCCAAGCACCTTCGTGACTAGGTGCCGAAAAAGTGGTGTGTCCATCAGGAGGAAAAATGCCAGATGAAGAAAAGTTTCCAGAGTATGGAACTGCAACATCACCAATTAAACAAATACTTTTTACCTGAGTAGGATTTGAGTTATATTCACTAACAATGAATGATTTAATAGTTGAGACACTAGTGCTAGGAGACACCCACATTACCTTGGTATACCATCCGTCGCCAGTCAAATCATTTCTGAATGTCCTTAAATCATTAGACAAAAACACGCGATGTGTACTGTCTATAATTAATAACAGAGTCCCTCGTTGTTTGACAGGTAAAACTCTGTGGCCAGAATAAATATAACCCTGAACTGAGTATCCATCTCTACCTGTATCTTTTTCAAATCGGTATTCAAAATCACTACCGGTTGTAATAGTATCACTAAATGTGGTATCATTCATATTGAGGGTGCGGTATGCACTTCCCCAAGTGTAGGAGGTTTTTGACTTTCTGTAAACCCTTTGTGCTCTAGCTGTTGGTGGTGGATTTTTCCATGCAAAATCCAAAATTGAAGTTGATGAATTTCGAACTCTTGATACACATGAAACTTCTAAGTTATAATCTCTTATACTTATACTTTGTGAATTAGCATTTGTGAATACTATTTGTAAGAAACAAATCAGTAGAAATTTTTTCAAGAAGTTGATATTTGTTAGGCAAATTTAATAGTTTTCTTGTTACTAATTGTCACAATTAAACCATTTTTTTTGAAGTTGTATTGTATTAAGTACAAAAAGAACTTGATTGAATTTAAATGTATTATATAACTTACATTTCTTTAATTTTTAATTAAAAAAAATTATTTTTCAATTTATTAGCTCATAAATTTACAAAATTGAGATAAAATAATAAAAACACCTATTCACTCTTAATTAATTTAAAAGTTTGAAAATTTTTACCATCACTTATTTTGATAAAATATAACCCTAATGGTATAGAATTTATTTTTATTGTATTTATCTCATTTGTTAATATTTGTGAAATATATAATTTGCCTTTAATGTCATATATGTCAAGTTTAGTTTCAAGTATGTTGTTAGACGGGAAACTAATAATCAAATCTTGACTTCCAATTGGATTAGGGAATAATTTAATAGTTGAAAGTTCTGTTGATATTATATCAGTAGATGTGTTTTTCCATTCAAATGCACCGATTTCAAAGCTATTTTCATTTTTTAATTGATTTCCCCAATAATCATGTTTACCAACATTAATACCAAATAATGTTTGTAAATCCAAACCTGTATTTCTACAAGGTGACATTTGAGAAATCTGGAAAGCATCTAATGAATCTGTTGGTTTTGGAAAAATAGTCAATGGACTTTTATTTGTATTGATTAAAAGAGGGTCTGTATTAAAACCAGTGTTTTTGCTTCCGTTTTTTTCGCAGTAAATTCCAGCATTTCTAAAATCATTTAATGAATTATACTTATTTCCGTATGTAATTGTAAAAGTTTCTCCGTCTGTATAATATAAGTTTCCAATAAACTTTGGTGTTTGATTTACGAATGTATTAGGTACAGTAATCAATGGTAATCCACCTTTGGTATAGAAAATATTATTATAACATTCTACTTCTGACATATTTGTTCCATAATCTGTCATTTGAAAAGCACCATAAGTACTATATTTGTTATTCGAAGAGGGGCTAACATAAATAGTATTGTTATAAAGTTTTAATCCATTCCATATTGTATTTGGTGCAGTGAATAAAGTAACTGCGGAATTATTTGTTTTAGCATCGTTTACACTAATACAATATCTAACAATGTTATTTCCCCAAGGTCTTGCTCCAGCAAAATTTCCTAATAAATAGCCTGCTCCATCATTGTCATGAGAATAGCAATACTGAATAATGGAATTTGTTACACCTCCATCTAAATCAAATCCTAATCCATCACAACCAGTTGAAGTTCCAGATGAATTATGGTGACTTTCACAATATTGTATTGTAATAGCGTTAGCGGCCCAAACCCATATTCCTCCTGGTCCACCACAAGCAGTATTGGCAGTTCCTGTGTTATATGCCACACATCGTTCTATTACACTAGAGTCTATTTGAGAAAGAACAATTCCACTGCCCTTGTGCGATGCAGAAGCATAGCCAGTTATATTATAAACTTCTGTATTTTTTATAGTGAATTTTTTGTGATGATAAAAATTAGTGGATTGTACATCGTATCCAAATGTTACAATGCCATTTTCACGACAATCAAATATTTTACATTGGTCAATAATTACGTCTTTATAACCTGCTTTAACATTTACATCCCAATTGGAATAAAATCTGATTCCACAATAGCCAAATCCACTAACTTCACAATTTTTGATTTGAATATTACTTAAATAGCCATTTTGATTAGTTGTAAAAAATAACATGCCATCAATATCTTTTTGGGTTCCATTTCCTGGTCCAACAAATTTTAGATTACTGATTTGAAATCCCTGTGTATTGGTGGCTTTGAATCCACATTTTGAAGTTAGTGTTGTTTTAATTGTAGCTTGTCCAGACCCATAAGTTGTTAAAACAATAGGCTTTGAAGATGAATTGCCGTCATTGTTATCAAATTCAATATTACCTGTAAAAATTTTACCCCCTTCAAAAACAATGGTATCTCCAGGATTAAAATTTTTCAAATTAATTTTATCCAAACTGTTCCAAGCAGTTGCAATACTTAATCCATCGGTATTATTTCCAGTATTATTTACATAATATTTTTTAGGTTTTTTATCAATAATACTTCCATCATTAAATAATTCAGTTAATCCTTGAGCATACCACCTTGCTAAGTAATCATTGGGGTGCAGTGAATTAGAAAGGCAGTGTGTAGCTCCTTTTCTTTTATATATTGTATCACTTAAAGTGGTCATGTCAAATACAGCAATTCCATTGGATTCTATACTTTTTAATTGAGATAAGAAACCATACATTAGAACATCGCCATTTGATGGAGCTCCTTGTGAATTTACATCAGGCAGCATATTGCCTATTAAAATAAATTCAGTATTAGGATTTGCATTTTTTATTTTATTAATGCAAGATTGCATACTAGTTTTAAATGCTGAATTGGTGGTTGTACCCCAAATGTCATTCATTCCCATATCTAACAAAACTAAATCTGGCACATTAGGCACCACCATGCTTTCACAATATTGGTCAATCCAAGCTACCATTTTACCACCACATGAGCCATTTATAATAGTAACATCTGAACCAAATTTTGCTTCCAGTGAGTTTTCTAACAATTCTACATAACTACGCATGTATGGTGCTGTAGGGGTAAAGTTTTTATCATCACCAGCAAAACCACTTACATTTAGACCTGCCGTTATACTCATGCCATAAGCTTGAATCTTTACGGGTAAACCTGCTTTTAATTTTGCCATAGTTTTAGGTAATTTATCGCCTTTATATCCAATCAAATTTGATCCATTCCAATTACTTCTATCGGGAATATATGTAACACAAGTCCATGAAGTAGCTTTTGTATTCATTAATCCATTAAGTTGTCCATTCCCTTTTTTCCCTGCTACAATTGAAACAGTAGACGATATTTTTGTATTTAATTGTTTAATAACATTTCCTAAAATTGAAAAATCTGTATTTTGCACATAAGATTTAGAAAAATCATAATTGGTCACTGAAATAATTTTTGCAGGTTTAAACATGAGTTTTGCGGTAGTATTAACCCCATTTAAAAGTACTAACTCATTAAAAATAGTGTCTGATTTCCAAAATGGCTGAAGATATTGAGAGATATTACATGTAGGTGTATTTGAAGTGTAGTTAGGGAATTCGTAATAACCTCCATTTGTAGGGGTTACAACTACCCAAGCAGTTTTGGCAGGAGTAGCTGACCAACCAGCTTCTGTAGCATCTACAGAAAGAAGTAAATTATCATTGATGTCGTAAAATTTACAACTACCACCTGCATAATATATCATGTTTGGCTTAGCAGATACAGCACCTGCTGGTGGTTGTGCATTTGTTTTTACTGTAAAAAGAAGCAGGATAATTAATAAATGGTTTTTAAATGTATTGTTATTTATAAAAATAATATTCATATATATGTTTTTAGATTTCATTTATTTTAAATTCAAATATATTTAATTTTTTCATATTTAAAAAATTAAACACTCAAATTTTTTAAATATGAAATTAGGGAGTCAAAAAGTCCATTTTTTATTCTTTATATTTTTTGTTTAAATTTGTAAGATGAATATTCTTAAAATTACATTAATTGCTATAGTTTCTTTTGGATTTCAATCTCTTTTTGCACAAGCTACTAAAATTGATATAAAATCGCCCCAAACTCAAAACAAATATCAAAAAGGAGATACCATTTTTATCTCTGCAGAAGTGAGTTCGGATGCCGCTTTGCATGATGTAAATGTTGTAATTAGTTCTGAAAATGATAGTAATATGGTATTTTTTAATAAAAATTACCATACACATGGTTCTCGTCAAACAATTCAACTTATGTACATATTGACTCTTGTCGAAAAAACTAATTTGAGATTGATGATTTCAACATATAACCATGGTAATGTGCAAACTGCCAGAAAACAATTGATTGTTAGATGTAATTATCCTAATGATAAAGGCAAACCAGATTCTATCAAACCCTCAAAAAAGGGAAAATCTAAAAAAGAAAAAAAACCTAAAGATAATAAATAGAAAAGATCGACATTTTGTTTAGGGAAATAGTTAAACTATTTCGGTTTTTTTAAAGTCTCTTTTACAACCAATAATCAATTGAGATTTGTTTTAATAATATTGTTATTTGCTTTCACCCAAAGCGCTCTCGCAACACATATTGTGGGTAGTGAAATGAATTATACATATCTTGGTAACAGGCAGTTTAGAATAGTTTTGAAATTGTATGTCGATTGTGTGTTTGGTCAAGCAGGTGCCATTAGAGACGATGAATATGCAAGAATTGGCGTTTTCTCTAAAGACAATGACAGTTTAATGAATGGTTTAAGTTTTATGATAAAACGAAAACCACCTGTTAGGGTTTCTAAAACCAATTATAATTGTATAGCCATTCCACCAAATGCCTGTATTGATGCTTATGATTACGATACCGTAATTACTTTGCCCAAACATAAAGGGGGTTATGTGTTGTCTTTTCAAAGATGTTGTAGAAATAATACCATCAAAAACATCATTTCGCCTGAATCCACAGGTGAAAATATTTGGACAATAATCAACGATTTCGACTCTATCGGGAACAATAGTAGTCCCTATTTTAAGCAATTACCTCCTAATTTTCTTTGTACTAATGCCCCTTTAATTTTCGACCATTCTGCTACCGATGCCGATGGCGATAGTTTGGTATATGAGTTTTTTCATCCTTTTACTGGAGGAACTCAGTTTAATCCAAGACCCAATGTTGTTGATTATGAATCGCCCCCCTTTAGTCAAATTGTATATGAATCTCCTTATGGTTTTGCTGATGCAATAAACTCACAACCCAAAGCTATTATCAATGCTAAATCTGGTATTCTTAAAATTACCCCAACCTTGAATGGTCAGTTTGTCGTAGGTATAGTGGTAAAGGAGTACCGAAATGGACGATTAATCGGTTTTACTTTTCGCGACTTTCAATTCAATGTTCAAGAATGTGTTTTTGAAACAACATCTGCTTTTACCTCACCCGATATTAATTGCGATAAGCAAGTAATATTTAATAATACCAGTCAAAATGCGACTCAGTTTTTTTGGAACTATGGAGATACTTCTACTACCGCTGATACTTCGAGCGACAAAGTGGGGCGATATACTTACCCTATTATAGGTGACTATAAGGTAACTTTAATTGCGACTAATGGAAATTGTGTAGATACTATTATAAAAATAATCACTATTTATGATAAAATAGATTTTAAATTACCCAATGATACCTTTTTATGTCAAGGGGCTAATTACCTTATTAAACCCAATCAATTTTATGATAAAACACAATACAATTGGTCTAATGGTTCAACAGATTCTGTGATAATAGTGAATCAAAAAGGTTTGTATTGGCTCAAAATGCAAAGAATAAATTGTATTTTTACGGATAGTATATTTATTAATTTGGACAGTCTTCAAGTCCGATTGGTTTTGGATAGTTTACAATGTAATTTAAGTAGTTTCGATTACACTGGAAGCGTTCGTGCTAAGGGAGCATTTAAAACGCTTAATTGGATGTCTTCACCACAACAGTTTCTTCCTAATTCTACCGATACAATTGTAAAGGTAAAAAAGATGGGAACGGTTAATATTACAGGTATTAAAACCAATGATTGTAGTTATAGCGAAGTTATTGAAATTCCGGATTTTAAAAAAAGTTATACCATTAAAATCCCGAATGTATTTACACCTAATGGCGATTTTATTAACGATTATTTTCCTGAACAAAATCCCAAATATTTGTATGATTTAAAAGTGTTTAACCGATGGGGACTGTTGATATTTGAGTCGAGCAATAAGCCTTGGGATGGAGCATTGTCTATTGACGGCGTGTATTATTACTTTATAAACATAAAGGATTGTGAACTACAAGAGCAAATTCATGGGGTAATCCATTTGATAGGAGATTAATTTATTTACTTCTCATTGCTTCTACAGGTTGAAGTTGTCCAGCTTTGTATGCAGGAATAAATCCTGAAAGTAAACCGATTAGGGTTGAAAATGCAAGACCAATTAATACATTTTCTTTGGTTACTAATAATCTAAAGTTGGATTCAAACTGGCTTTCTATAATAACATTTAATAACATTGAAAATCCAAAAGTAATTAATAATCCAATGAGACCACCCATAACACTCAATAATACAGATTCAGTAAGAAACTGAATGATAATAAATTCATTTTTAGCACCTAATGCTTTTTGTATTCCTATAATAGCGGTTCTTTCTTTTACAGAAACAAACATAATGTTAGCCACCCCAAAACCGCCAACAAGTAGCGAGAACAATCCAATGACTAATCCAAATTTGTTAACACTTTTAAAGAAATCGCCTATGGTTTCAGTCAAAAAAGAAATTCTGTTTAATGAAAAATTATCGTCTTGCGAAGGTTTCAATTTTCGGATGGTTCGCATCGTCCCTCTTATTTCTTCATTCACTGCTATTTCATTCACATTCTCTTTCACTTTTATAATCAGCTTTCCTCCTCCTTTTTTACCAGTTGCATATTCTAAAAAACGAATAGGAACAACCATTTTGTCATCAAAATCTATATTGATTAAATTATCTCCTTGAAATTTAAAAACACCAATAACTTTGATAGGTTTACCAAAAGCGGTAATTGTTTTTCCAATGATATCTTCATCAGTGGCTAATCCCTTGGCAACATTTGCTCCAATAACAGCAACGGCTAATCCATTTTGGTCTTCATAGGGATTAAAAAATCGTCCTTTTTCGAGCTCTATTTCTTCTATTTTTACAAAATCATAAGTGTAACCATCTACGGTTGCATTTTCAACCTCATTGTTATCGTGTTTAATCGTCGACCTAGATGAGTATGAATAGGAAAGCGCCTCGAAAAAATGATTAACTGGATATTGTTTTAGTGTTTTTAATTCCTCTAAATTAGAGTCAGGTCGCTTTAAATATTCCCACCAAGGGTAATCGCTCCCACCACCACTCCATTCCCATTTGTCTATATAAATTACATTTTTACCCAAGGATTGAACACTGTTTTTGATATTTGTCTCTAAAGAATCAACAAGAGTAAAAACTAAAATAACTAAGAAAATACCAATCGTAATGCCAATAACAGATAAAAATGAACGAAGCTTGTTACTCAATAATGATTGAACTGCAAACTTTGCACTTTCGTTAACAAGGCGGTAGTATAAGGTCCATTTGTTCAAAGTATGGCAATTTTAAGTGTATTTTTGCAATTATTTAGTTTCATTCGATAGAATCTTTGAATTTGCACATTAACGTTTTAATAATTTGAAAACATAAGGTCCTGAATTTTCACTTTTAACAACTACAGTATAGATACCATCAGTAATAGTTTGGAGGTTTATTTGATAGCTGTTAATGTTAGTAATTTCAGATTGATGAATTACTAAAGTGCCATGTGCATTGTAGACAGAAATGCTTGCGTTTTGCATTGTGACATTTCCTTTGAATCTGATATACTCTTGACTTGGATTTGGGTAGAAAAACAAATTGTTAATGTTATTAAAAGCATTAACTCCTGCATATTGTAGAGCCAATAATACCGCCTCATAAGCATTTACTTTTCCATGTCCATAATTGTTATTTGGGGTAGTGCCAGTCCATTGATCTTCTGTGGCAGTATGTTCTAAAATTTCCATAATTTGATAAGCATTGAGATTGGGATTTGCCTCAAGCATTAAGGCTACTATACCGGTTGCATGAGGTGCCGCCATTGAAGTTCCACTCGAAGCTGCCCAATATTGTGTATCTCCTCGGAATGTAGTTTTTAATAATGTTCGGTCATTCATCCATGGAGCCATTTGCAAGTTGTTATAAGATGAAGGAACATTAAAACCTGGTGCAACAATGTTGGGTTTTATACGGCCATCTACTGTAGGTCCCCTGCTTGAAAAGGAGGCCAAACTGCCAGGAAAAGCATAGGCAGAGTCATTCACTAACTTGCCTTTGATATTAGTAAAAGAAGATCTTGCAGCAGAGGCTCCAACAGAAATTACAGCTTTGGAAGTGCCGCCATTTTCGCCTGCGGTGTAGTTGGAATTTCCTTTAATAAAAGTGTTTTCAAAGTTCCATTTCCCCCATTTATTCGTGAACGAACCGCTTGTCCAATCTCTCGCCGCACCGCTATTCCAAGCATGAATTTCTGAAGAATCTGAGGTAATATTCACCTTAAAAATATAAAGTCGTCTGTTTGAACTTTCTGCACTTAATGTAATGTTAGGTTTGTTATTAAGAGGATAGTTTGCTTGGTTTTGGAAGGTAATCTCAAACAGGTTATTTTGATGAGATAAAGTGTAAGATCGGTTGCTTTCATTTGAATACACAAAGGGAGTTTCTCTTACTATTTGTAAATTGGTGTCTAGCACTTGAACCTGAATGCCAAAACGGCTGTTTTTACTTCCCCAAAAATCACAATAAATACTCTCACGACCTCGCCATTGTCGATTGTTTTCGATAGCAAGGGTGGAAATAGTATCCTTGTTGAATTTGTGATTTAAGTGCATTGGATTTTCGCCATCATTGCCATTGGCACCAACAATTATTTTACCATTGCCTACCAATTGTTCTGTAGCAATATCGAACAAACTAGTGCCATCATGAGGGCCAGTATGCATACCCCAACTTAAATTAATCACTGCCGGTTTGCCTACCGATGCGGCATAGTCAAAAATATATTTATAAGCATCGATAATGCTTGGATTAGCAATCACATAATCACCCAAAGCGCTACCCTTAAGGGAATCGTTTCTATATTTAATACTTACAAATACTAATTCAGCCTCAGGTGCTACTCCTCTATATTGTCTATTAGGCGTTGAAAAGCCACTACCTGCAGCAATGCCGGCTACATGAGTTCCATGACTCCCGTCAAGGTCATTAGCGTTAATTATTAAAGTAGAATCCGTATATAAATTACCATAATTGTATCCATTAGGAGGGGTTCCACTTTGTCCTTGGTGCCAAAATCTAGAAATTCTTGTTTTTGTTCCGTCTTTATTAAAAAAATTAGGATTGTTGTTTTGGAAACCAACATCTACAATGCCTATAATTACGCCTTTACCCTCAAAGTTTTTTGGCATTCCATTATTGCTTCCATTGTTAACTTTATCAACACTGGTAAATATTCTTTCTATGTCGTTTAATGGGTGAAAATTAACACCAACTAGTGCTTGTTCCATGTATAATACCCCTTTAGTTTCTTGAATTACTATGCTTAAGTTTTCAGCAAAATCTATCGTTAAAATAGATTGTAAACGACTATTGATGTGGATGTCAAGATTTTTAAAACTGCTTTCATTAAAATTGCTGTCTATCAATATTAAAGCTTGTTTGCGAACAACTGGACTACTTTGGGCGCTACAAATATTAACGAGCAATAACGCTATTAAAAAAAGTTGAATTTTGAAGAAATTAAAAACCATGGTATTCGCCTGTAAGTTTATGTAAGAATGTAGAAGCTAGTAATTTAACTCTTTCAAGAGCAATGGAAGCATTAGGTCCACTATACATTTCATTGGTAGTGGTGGTAAAGTAATTCAACCATTTTTCGAAATGGATTTTTTCCAAATTAAGATGGATATGTTTTTCAAAAACATTGGTTTTATAGCCCTCTTTATCGAGTAATACAAACGACCAAAATGCCACTATTTTAGGCATGTGTTCCTCCAAATTCAAATGAGAAAATTTAGGAGAGGTAATGGGGTCGTTTAATAAGTGTTTATAAAACGCATTTTGCCATTGGGAAATATCGTATTCGGATTCAATGTCTTTGAGCATATTATAAAACACAAAAATAATTAATAAGTGCTAAATAATATAGAAAAATATTATTATCATTGCTATGTCTAATGCGTGAGAGTAAATTTGTAGATCAAAACAAAGAGAAATGGCAACAATTCGAACTTGAATTAAAGCAAGCTCAAAAGAACCCCAGCAAGTTAAGAGCTCAATTAATTCAAATTACAGATGATTTGTCGTATGCTCGAACATACTACAAAAACAGGTCAGTGAGAATCTATTTGAATGGTTTAGCTCAACTCATTTATCATTCTATCTATAAAAACAAATCAAATGTTTCCAAGTCTATACATGATTTCTTTAAAACAGATGTGCCCAAGATTGTTTATTATGGTCGTAAGGAAATGTTGTTATCTTTTGTTATTCTTATTGTTTCGGTAATCATAGGGCTTTTTTCTTCGGCTAATGACGAACAATTTGCACGCTCTATTTTTGGCGACGATTATATCAATCAAACCATTAAAAATATAGAAAAAGGAGATCCTTTGGGGATTTATAAATCTAACGACGCGTTTGGCATGTTTGTGAATATAGCTACCAATAATTTAAGGGTTTCGTTGTTTGTGTTTTTGTTTGGACTCCTTTTCTCCTATGGTGCTATGGTATTAATGATTCGCAATGGGGTAATGTTAGGAGCCTTTATTTATTTCTTTTATTCACGAAATTTAATTGGAGAATTTAATCTAACAGTTTGGATGCATGGTAGTATAGAGATTTTAACATTGGTTATAGAAACTCAAGCAGGAATGCTTTTGGGAAGGGGTTTGCTTTATCCAGGAACTTTGAGCAGAAGTAAAGCTTTCAGTGTTTGGGGAAAAAGAGGTGCAATGCTGTTTTTAGCTGGTATTCCCTTTATTGTGTTTGCCGCTTTTGTCGAATCCTTTTTAACTAGATTTACTGAAATACCCGACGCTTTTAGAGCCTCTTTCATTATACTATCCATTGGTTTAATGATATTTTACTTTGTAATTTATCCATACAATAAATTTAAAGATGTTAAAGATGTTGATTTTGGGGATGCTGATTATAAACCTGATGAACCCTTTGAGTTTGATAAAAATACAATTTATTCAAATGGTCTCATTTTTATGAAGTCAATTGGTTTTTTTAAGAAATACTTAAATGCAATTTTGGTTTCAGTTCTACTTAGCTCAATATTGTTTTTTGTAAGTATCTCGGCTTTTAATTTCAAAGAAACTTTAAGTCAATTTCAAGTTTTGTCGTTAGATTTAGATGATTTAGACCTTTATAATTTAATGAGTAAATTAGGGGCTAGTTATTCTAATTTTGGAATATTGCTAAATAGTAATGAAAGCTTCATACAATTCATTCTAATGTCTTTATGGCAAATTGGATTGTTATTCTTTATTAGTAAAAAATTATTCAAGGAATTTGATGTGAAGGTGTCAAGTCAGAAAGCTGTTGTTTCTTTGATTTTAATGGTGTTCTCTATCAATTTATTGTTACTTTTAAATGAATCAATAATACTATTGATATATCTGTTTATGTTTCCAATTGCATTGTCCAGTGTCTTTATTTATTTAATGTTTCCAGACCGTTATTCTATAATGGAAGGTATAAAAATGGTATTTCAAAGTGGACTTATCAAAACTCAATTACTGTCTCTAACTATGGCATTTATTTCAATAATAAGCTTTATTTTGTTAATGTCACCTATTAGTTTTTTAATGGTTTGGTTAATAGAGCTAAATGTCCAATTACCTCCTGAAAAATATACAATTCTAATAAAAAGTATTTTGTTATTGCTGTTCATATTTATTTGTAGTTTGCTTGTGTCTTTTCAAATTGTACAATTAATATTAAATGCATTAAGTATTAGAGAAATAAATACAGCAAATGGATTAAAAACAGCAATAAGTAAGTTAGGTAACACCAAAAAGGTATACGGTATTGAAACAGAATGAAGTTAAACTTGTCTTTTTTGATTTGTGTTTTATGGTTTTACTTGCCCTCTGCAATTGCCAATATCATTGAGTTAGACTCATCGCGTAATTTACGTTATGCCGAAGTTTATAAGTCTGCTTTAGATAAATCGGAGTGGAAATTAAAAGCTAAAGATTTGCAATTTGAGGAAGATACAATTGCTAGAAATAAACAAAAACCAAAGGCGTTTAAGCCAAGAACTAGTTTTAATTTCACCCCTTTTAGATATTTCTTCTTGTTTTTATCTATTGCTTTATTATTATGGGTTTTATACATAATTACAAAGAATTTTAAAAGCAAGAACATAATTAATAAATCACCTTTTTTATACAGCTATGAAGCTCCTGAAAAAGAAGAACTTATGCAATTGCAAATTAATGAGCCTTTCAATGATGCTGTGGCTAAAAAAGATTTTGCATTGGCTTACCGATTGAAATATTTAAATGCACTCAAGTTATTGGTGTTAAAGAATATTATTTTATATAAAAAACACATTACCAATTATGAATTGATGTTGCAAATAAAGCCCAAGGAAATTCAATCCTTGTTTAATAAATTAACTTTTAATTTTGATGGCATTTGGTATGGTGAAATGTTATTAACGGAAGAAAGTTTTAATGAATTAATGATTGTTTTTAATCAGTTTGAATCTCTACTAACAAGTCATAAATGAAACGAGATAAAGCCATATGGATAACTTTGTTAGTGTTGATTTCAGCAATGTTGCTATTCATACTTTTTCGTAAAAAAAATGAGAAATTTAAATGGTATAAATCATTTGAAAGTACGACTATACATCCTTACGATTTTGGTCTATTTGAAGCACTAATTCAAAAGGGAGGAGAAAATAAAGTTACAAGTGTTAAAGAGTCATTAAATCAATATTTAGATACAAGTGTATTAGGACAAACCTATTTATTTGCAGGCGATAATTGTTATTTACGAGCTTCTGAGATAGACTCATTGTTGTCTTTCGCTAGAGTTGGTAATCAATTGGTTTTTATAACAGAAGGTATTCCAGAACAACTTCTTAAACAAGCCTTAGCAGACGAAAAAATTCAATTGGAAACTTATTTCCAAAATAAGGTAAGTGTCAGTCTAAATCAAGCTGCCTCTTTGAAGTTCAATGGTAAAAATTTATTTCAATTTAGAAGTTTTAATAAAGACACCTCCGAAAATGCCAATTGGAACTATTTTCAATTTCCTAAAAATAATTTGTTTTTTGAATATGTTCAACCTCAGTATGATATTTTAGGTACTGTAGACTCTAATGTGAATTTTATAAGAATATATTATGGTAAAGGAGAAATTTATGTGCATTCTAACCCCATTTTGTTTACAAATTATGCAATGCGAAATGAACGCGGTTTTGAGTATGTTAATCAATGTTTAAATAGCATACAATTAAGTAATGTGTTGTTTGATTACAGTGCAAGAATTTATAAAAGAGAAACAGATTTATTAATGAAGCAATCTGAAACGCCTTTGTCTTTTATTTTAAGTAAACCTGCATTAAAGTGGGCATGGTATTTATGTTTACTAAGCTTAATTCTCTTCTTGTTTTTTTTCATTAAAAGAAAACAAAGGGAAATTCCGGTTCTTGAACAAAAGAAAAATACCACAATGGGTTTTATTGAAACATTAAGTATCCTTAATCTGAGCCATGATAATTCCTACCAAATGGCAGAGCAAAAAATGCAATTATTCTTATATTTTATTAGAACAAAATTAGGTATTGCAACCATGGATATTAAAACCGAACAAGTAAAGCAAATTGCAAAAAAATCTAAAGTCAATGAAAAAATAGTAGAGCGAATTTTCGACTATTATTTTCAAGTAATCGATTACAAAAAAGAGAAAACAGACAGCACTAATTTAATAGAACTATACAATAGAATAAATATTTTTTACAAACATTATAACAATAACCTATAATATGGAAAAACAAAATGAATGGAGCCAATTAGAATCGGGAAGAGAAGCTTTGGATTTGCAAGCATTACAACAGCAAGTGGAAGCTATTCGACATGAAATTCATAAAGTAATAGTAGGACAAGATGAACTTATCAATTTATTATTGGCAGGCTTATTTACTCGAGGCCACGTGCTTATTGAAGGCGTTCCCGGAATTGCCAAAACATTGACTGTGAATTTACTTGCTAAAACACTTAATTTGAATTTTAAAAGAATTCAGTTTACACCAGATTTAATGCCCGCCGATGTTACAGGAACTAGTGTTTATAACACAAAATCCAATGATTTTGAATTTAAAAAAGGACCTATTTTTTCCAATATTGTATTGATTGACGAAATCAATAGAGCCCCAGCCAAAACACAAGCCGCCTTATTTGAGGTAATGGAAGAACAGCAAGTAACAATAGATGGGTTAACTTATCAACTAGAATCGCCATTTATGGTTATGGCAACCCAAAATCCTATTGAACAAGAAGGGACATATAAATTACCCGAAGCACAACAAGATCGTTTTTTGTTTAGAGTAAAAATAAATTACCCTAGCTTGGAAGAGGAAATAGAGATTATCACAAGGTTTGAAGGAGATTTTAATCAATTAGCCATAAAGGAAGTTCAACAAGTGCTTAATTCAGATGCTATTTTTAAGTGTCAAACTTTAGTAGAAAAAGTTTTTATCAAGGAATCATTGATTAGATATATTGCCGAAATTATCCATCACACCCGCAATACCAAGGATTTGGTTTTGGGGGCTTCTCCACGAGCTTCTATGGCTATATTGAAAACAGCAAAAGCACTTGCCGCTATTCAAGGTAGAGATTTTGTAACGCCTGATGATATTCAATATGCAGCATTTCCAGTATTAAATCACCGCGTTATATTGTCGCCAGAAAAAGAAATGGAAGGTTTTGATGTAAAATCTATTTTACAAGAGTTGTTTCTTAATATTGAAGTGCCTAGATAAAAAATGAAACAAATCAGTAACATCTTTATTGGGAAACGATTTTTTATGCTTTTATGGGTTCTTATAGCCTTGTTTTGCATCAGTTTTGCCTTTAAACCTATGTTTTTGATTACTGTATTATTAACGTTCACAGTCTTTTCACTTTTGTTGCTCGACTTATTATGGATTTATAGCAAATGGGTAATGGTTCAAGCACATAGAAAAATACCTAAATTGCTTTCACTAAATGATGATAACCATGTGGAAATTGTGGTAAGAAATTTAAGTAATAGAAAATGGACCGTCGAGGTGATTGATGAATTGCCATTTCAACTCCAAAATCGCGATTTTTTATTGAAATGTTCTTTGACAGCATACGATAACAAAGTTTTAAGATATGTTATAAAACCATTAAGTAGAGGGGTTTATGATTTTGGGAATATTAATCTGTTTATTCAAAGTCCTTTAAAGTTAATCCAACGCAGAATTGTGGTTGAATCCCAACAATCGGTGCCGGTATATCCTAGTATTATTCAAATGAAGAAATTTGAACTTTATACTTTTTCAAAAATATCAAGCCTATATGGTATCAAAAAAATGCGCAGAATAGGCCATAGTTATGAGTTTGAACAAATAAGAAATTATGTTAGAGGCGATGATGTCCGTCAAATTAATTGGAAATCGACAGCGCGACATCAAAAGTTGATGATTAATCAACATGAAGATGAAAAATCACAACCAATTTACCATGTCATTGACAAAAGTAGAACAATGTTACTGCCATTTGATGGGTTAAGTCTGTTGGATTATTCAATCAATAGTGCCTTAGTTACTAGCAATGTTGCATTAAAAAAATCAGACAAGGTTGGTTTGCTAACATTTTCTGATGTAATAGGCACTGCTATTAAAGCCGAACGAAAAGTAGGGCAACTTAATCAATTGTTAGAAGCGCTTTATAACCAAAAAGAGAGGAATTTAGAAGCTAACTATGAGCTAATGTATCACAGTGTCAATAGGTTAGTAAAAACCCGAAGTTTATTGTTCCTTTATACAAATTTTGAAAGCACTTACAGTATGAAAAGGGTTTTGCCGATTTTAAAAAGAATCAATAAACAGCATTTATTAGTGGTTATTTTTTTCGAAAATACAGATATATTGGATATGAGCAATAAAGACGCAATTGATTTAAAAGGAATATATACTCAAATAGTTGCTGAACAAACCATTCACGAAAAGAAAATTATAGTCAATGAACTTCACAATGCTGGAATACAAACTGTGTATACACGACCACAAGATTTGTCACTTGAAACACTTAATAAATACCTTGAATTAAAATCGAGAGGATTGATTTAGTTAATGTTACTGCATTGAATTGACGTAAACCATTGTTTGTAAAGTTTCAAGATTTTAAAAGGATGGAAAGAGTTTTTCTGTTTTTTATTGAGGAAGCTTTTAATCTGAAAATAGATTAGATTTAACAAATATGGAATTGCAAATATGTCATTATGTCATATTTATTTTGTAGTTTTGCATTCCCTATGCAAGACGAGCTAATTTTATCCAATAATCAAACCATCCCTAAGACCGATAAAAGGCAATTATATATTGAAAGCTATGGTTGTGCTATGAATTTTAGTGACAGTGAAATTATTGGATCTATTATGTCAGAGAATGGTTTTGAGTATACTAAGGATGAGTTTAGCGCAGATGTTATTTTTTTAAATACTTGTGCTATTCGTGACAATGCAGAGCAAAAAATTAGAGACCGTCTAAAACATTTAAGAAACAACAAAAGAAAAAATTCTGATTTAATCATTGGGGTTTTAGGTTGCATGGCAGAAAGATTAAAGACTAAATTGTTAGAGGAAGAAAAATTAGTTGATATAGTAGCCGGTCCTGATTCTTATAGAGATTTACCAAATTTGGTGGCCGAGGTTGAAACAGGAAATAGGGCTATCAATGTTTTGTTGAGTAGGGAAGAAACTTATGCCGAAATCTCGCCATTAAGATTAAATACCAATGGAATATCTGCTTTTGTAAGTATAATGCGTGGTTGTGACAATATGTGTTCTTTTTGTGTAGTTCCTTTTACACGTGGAAGAGAGAGAAGCAGAGACCCACAAACCATATTGGAAGAAGTGAAAATACTGGGAGACAATGGTTATAAAGAAATAACACTTTTAGGGCAAAATGTAGACAGTTATTTGTGGTTTGGAGGCGGTCCAAAAATAGACTATAAAAATGCAAGTGATGAACAAAAAGAGAATGCAATTAATTTTGCTCAATTACTCGAAAAAGTAGCACTCGTTCACCCAAATATGCGAATCAGATTTAGTACTTCGCACCCTAAAGATATTAACGACGATGTGTTGCATACTATTGCCAAATATCCTAATATTTGTAATCATATTCACCTGCCTGCACAAAGTGGTAGTAGCCGTTTGTTGGAAGCAATGAATAGAACATATTCTAGAGAATGGTACTTGGAAAGAATTAATAAAATTAAAGAAATTATACCCAATTGTAGCATCAGTTGTGATATTATAGCTGGGTTTTGTTCAGAAACAGAAGAAGACCATCAAGCGACTTTATCATTAATGGAAGAGTGTAAATTCATCTTTAGTTACATGTACAAATATTCGGAACGACCAGGTACTTTGGCGCAGAAAAAGATGCAAGATGACGTACCTGAAGAAATAAAATCGCGCCGCCTAACTGAAATTATTGAGGTACAAAGTAAAATCTCTTTAGAAAACAATCAAAAGATGATAGGTAAAGTGGTGACAGTTTTGATTGACAGTGTTTCCAAAAAAAGTGAAATGGATTTATGTGGTCGCAATGATCAAAATAATATTGTAGTATTTCCTAAAGAAAACTATCAACTAGGAGATTATGCGAATGTATTGATAGAGAGAGCTACAGGTACAACATTAATAGGTAAAGCTGTATAATAATGCAATTACAAAATATAAAAAATAGGTTTGAAATAGTGGGGAATTCACCTGCATTAAACCATGCATTAGAAACCGCAATAAAAGTTGCACCTACAGATATGAGTGTCCTAATTTTAGGTGAAAGTGGTGTCGGCAAAGAATCGTTTTCGAAAATAATACATGCACAAAGTGCCCGTAAACATGCAAATTTCATTGCGGTAAATTGTGGTGCAATTCCGGAAGGGACTATTGATTCTGAATTGTTTGGTCACGAAAAAGGTTCATTTACAGGAGCTACAGATGCCCGAAAAGGGTATTTTGAGACCGTAAGTGGTGGAACAATATTTTTGGATGAAGTTGGCGAATTGCCATTGGGAACTCAAGCCCGATTACTTCGGGTGCTAGAGAATGGAGAATACATTAAAGTGGGTTCTTCAAAGGTGTTAAAAACTAATGTCAGAGTAATAGCAGCAACAAATAGAGATTTGCTTGAAAGAGCTCAACAAGGTAAGTTTAGAGAGGATTTGTATTACAGACTTGCTACAGTGCCTATTAGAGTACCCAAATTGTCTGAGAGAAAAGAAGATGTTTATTTGCTGTTTCGAAAATTTGCTAGTGCATTTGCAGAAAAAAACCATGCCCCTCTTGTAGGATTAACCGAAGAGGCTCAAGAATTATTGAAAAATTACACTTGGCCGGGGAATATTCGTCAATTGAAAAATGTGACAGAACAAATTTGTGTATTGGAGTCAGAAAACAATCCAATAAGTAGCGAAATACTCGGCTATTATTTGCCACTACCAGTTTCTAATTTACCTCAATTGGCAAATTCTTCAGAAGGACAAACTCAAGGATTCAGTGAACGTGATATTTTCTATAAGTTCCTTATTGAAATGAAAAAAGATGTAAGTGAACTAAAGAGAATAGTAATGGGATTGATAGAGAATAATTCCAATCGTGAGGAATTCATCAAAAAACATCAGTCAGAAATAAACCATGTGCTTTACAATCAAGAGCCAGATTTTGAAGTTGCAGAGCAGAAACCAGCAATCATTATTCCATCAAATACAATTATTGCCAATAATAAAGAGAGTTTTATAGAAGTTCAACCATTAGATGACCATACACTTGGCTCATTAACAATTGCCGATCAAGAGTTGGAAATGATTAAAAACGCATTAAAACGAAATAAAGGAAAAAGAAATCGAGCTGCCAAAGAACTTGGTATTTCAGAAAGAACCCTTTATCGTAAAATTAAACAATACAATTTAGAAGATTTTTAATGAAATACAAAGGATTAATTTTAGGACTTATCTTATTGAGTTTGTCTGCTTGTAAGTCATGCAAGTACAGCTTATCGGGGATAAACATACCTGCCGATGTTAGCAATATTAGCATTGCCTATTTCAATAATCAAGCTAGTTTGGTAAATCCATCTATCAGTCAAAAGTTTACAGAACAACTGAAAGATAAATTTATGAGAGAAACCTCATTGGCGATTGTCCCACAAAATGGTGATTTTAAAATTACGGGGTCTATAACTGATTACAGAATTCAACCATCAGCAACGACGAATACAACTGAAGCTGCCAAAAATAGATTTTCCATGACCGTTAATGTTGTGTTTGAATGTCCTAAACACAAGGAAATGAATTTTACTGAGCGTATTACTAAATTTCAAGAGTTTAATGCTACAGAGAATTTCCAAACTATTGAAAATAGATTGTCAGATGAGGTAAGTACACAAATAATTCAAGAAATATTTAACAAAGTAGCTTTGAAGTGGTAATGGATAGCAATAGAATAATAACGCTTTATCATCAGCCTGGATTAATGAATTCAGAGGATGTTGATGGCCTAAAAATGATGATTCAAAAGTCACCCTATTACTATTTACCTTATGTTCTTTTAGCAAAATTTTATGTCAGTGAAAATGAACAGGAGTTTGACTTTTACCTTCGTCATGCCGCTATAAGAGTCAATAATAGAGAAGCCTTATATCAATATATTCATCAAAATGAATGGGTAAAAAGTGAACACAGTATAGAGGCAGTTTCTGATAATAATACCCTCGAAAATTCAGCATTGATTTCAATTCAAGAATCTGAAATTATTGAAGATAAACATATTGTCGAAGACGAAACCGTAACAGGAGATTTACCACAAGTAGAGAAAATCAAATCACCTGTGAATGATTTGGAGGCTTTTTTAAGAGATGATGAAGAGGAATTGCCTGTAGAGTCTGCAAATACTGATGTTGAGCTTGCGCATCAAGATACAATAGAGGATGTTGAAGAAGTTTTTTTTGAATTACGACACAATAATGAGGTGTCTGTTACAGATGAATTCACATTGACCGAAACAGAGGGATTAGAATTGGTAGAAACTGAATTTACTTTCTCTGATCAACATCAACAAATTGAGGAAATTATAAAAGAAAGTCCGTCAGTTAATGGTATAGTTTTGGAGACCGAACTAGTGCCTATAAATGAGTTGTCTACAATTCCAGAAGAATTTTCAGAGCTGTTAGTTGGTGATATGGAAGAGAGTGAAAAAAGAGATGTTTTAGTAGATGAAGAGATAGCAGAAAGTAAAGAAATTCAGATAGAAGAAACAGAAGAGGAAGTTAAAGAAACAGAAATACAAATTGAGTATTCAGATATTCAAGAAGAGAAATCGATAGAAACAGTAATAGAATCTCAAAAAGAACTAGAAAAATATTTAGACTTAAGAAAAAATCCAATTTATAATTTAGAATTGGAGTTAAACAGTAAACAGATAGAAAGAGAAACCGCTTCTTCGGAGAAAGATTTTTTTGCTTGGCTTAAGCAGCCTAAAGGAGTTTCAGAAATAGTTGAGAAGCCCTTAGAGGAAGATTTGGAAACCGATGGCAAAATTGAAGAAGAGATAGAAGAAGACGACATCATTGCTAGGTTTATAAAAAAGAATCCTCAAATTTCGAGACCTAAGAAAGAGTTTTTCAATGCAGAAAATATGGCAAAGAAAAGTGAGGTTTTTGAATTGGATTTTGTAACAGAAACATTAGCCCAACTATACCATCAACAAGGAGATATTAGTTTGGCTATAAAAGCATATGAAAAATTAATTTTGCAAAATCCTTCAAAAAAGGCGTATTTTGCATCCCTTATAGAAAATCTTAAAAAATAAAAAAAAATTATGTTAAATATCATATTAATAATAGGTCTAATTGCAGCTGCTTTAATTATTGGAATTATTTTAATTCAAAACCCTAAAGGTGGAGGATTGGCCTCTAATTTCTCTTCAAGTAACCAAATGTTCGGAGTTCAAAGAACCTCAGAAGGTGTTGAGAAATTGACTTGGATTTTTGCTTCGGTTATTTTAGTAGTATCATTAGTAGCAAGTTCATACAATGGAGCTTCTACTGTCGGTACAGGTAAAGTTGAAGCAAAAGATGCTAAAATAAATGAATTAATAAATGCACCAGCGGCTAAAGGAAATTCAACGCCAGCAGCAGCTCCGTCAACACAAGCACCATCACAAGATGCTTCTCAACCAATGACACAACCAAATCAATAACAATATAAAAAACATATAAGTTATTCAAAAAGGCGATTTTTTAATCGCCTTTTTTTAGTCTATGGCGTATGCCAATCCAATTTTAATATTTTTGTTAAATATTTTAGCGTCTTTGATGCCATTTAAGTCAAAAGTTTTTAAGCTTAAATCAGGTTGTAAATTTATTCCAAGTTTACCTTTTAATAAAAAAGAAAAATTGTTTTGTAAATAATATTGATTCCCATTAGTAAAGGAACTTTTGGAATCAGTAAACATAATGTCGTAACCTAGTAAACTAGTGTAACTTAACCATTTATTAATTCTAATTTTAGTGCCTAATACTACCCCAGTATTAAATGCATCAATTATATTTTTTGCTTTCGCTGATGGAGCGCTGTAAAAAGTTCTTGAGTCTAAATTAATTCCTATCCCTAAACTAAAATCTTCTCCTTTTATAAAGTTTACTCCATATGTTGCGGTAAAAACAGGTAAGTCCAAACCATATACTTTGTTGGTATCATTAAAAACACTTGAATCTTTATTCCCATTCAATAAATATCGAACAAGCCAAGTGGCATCCATTCTAAAAAACTTTTTTTCATTAAAATGAACGAAATTAAATGACAATCCTGAAGTATTTAAATTTTTTCCTCTTTCTGTAATTGTTTTTGGAACAGCACCTGCTTGCAAAAAATTGAGAGATGTAATGCGTTCTTGTGCAGAAATAGTGATACAAATACCAAAAGCAAAAACCAAAACAATACGTTTTATAAAGTAGTTCATCAGAGAATAAATAGAGTAGTAATTTGTTCTATATAGGTTCATTTATTTTTTTCTACAAATGTAGAAATATATGATTAAACGTCAATACATCATTTGAATTATTCAAATATTAGATAATTAAAGAAGGGATATTTAGTTTAATCCATTAAATGTATCTTTGCCATTGTCTATGAAGTCTTTTAAAAGAACCCTTGTGACAGCGGCTTTGCCATATGCAAATGGCCCTAAACATATTGGTCATTTGGCTGGTGCCTATATTCCTGCTGATATTTATACCCGTTATTTAAGAAATGCGGGAGAAGAAGTATTATTTGTATGTGGAAGTGATGAACATGGAACTGCAATCCCTATTCAAGCTCAAAAAGAAAATACAAGCCCACAACATATTATTGACAGATACCATCATTTATTAAAAGAAAATTTTGAGAAGCTTGGTATATCATTCGATGTCTATCATCGTACAAGTGACGAAATACATCACCAAACTGCTCAAGAGTTTTTCTTAAATCTATATGAAAAAGGCTTGTTTAAAGAAGAGGTTTCGGAACAGTATTTCGACGAAGAAAAACAAACCTTTTTAGCAGACAGATACATCAAAGGGACATGTCCCAATTGTGGTTTTCATAGTGCGTATGGCGATCAATGCGAAAAGTGTGGTAAAGCTTTAAGCCCAAATGAATTAATTAATCCTGTTTCTACACTTTCTGATAAAACCCCTGTTTTAAAAACCACTAAACATTGGTATTTGCCATTAAATGAATATGAATCATGGTTGAAAGAATGGTTACTCGAAGGACATAAAGACGATTGGAAAACCAATGTCTATGGACAAAGTAAAAGCTGGATTGATGGCGGTTTGTCTCCTCGTGCCATGACTCGTGATCTTGATTGGGGTGTAAAAGTGCCAATCAAAGGTGCTGAAGGAAAAGTGTTGTATGTATGGTTTGATGCCCCTATTGGGTATATTTCTGCTACTAAAGCTTTTTTCAAAGAAATGGAAGAAAAATCATTTCATTATGCATACCCACAAAATTCAATGATTAAAAGTGGACTAGCTAATGATTGGAAAAAGTGGTGGCAAAATGATGACAGTCGCTTGATACATTTTATTGGAAAAGACAATATCGTGTTTCATTGTATTATTTTTCCAACAATGTTAAAGGCTGCAGAATCCTACATTTTGCCTGACAATGTTCCTGCTAATGAATTTTTAAATTTAGAGGGTGAGAAAATGAGTACTAGCAGAAAGTGGAGTGTGGAAATGGAAGATTATTTCAAGGAATTTGAAAACAAAGAAGATGTACTGAGATATGTTTTAACAGCTATAGCACCAGAAACCAAAGATGCAGACTTTAGTTGGAAAGATTTTCAAACCAGAAATAACAGTGAATTGGTTGCAATTTTAGGCAATTTTATAAACAGAGTGATGGTACTGTCTCATAAATATTATGAAGGGGTAGTGCCTGTTGCAAGTAATTTGTTAGAAATAGACCAACAATTAATAAAGGATATTCAGTTATTCCAAGAGGAAATAGACCATTCTATACGTCATTTTAAATTCAGAGACGGATTGTTTGCACTGATGAATATAGCTCGTGCTGGAAATAAATACTTGGCAGAAATGGAGCCTTGGAAATTGGTTAAAACAGACGAAACAAGAACGGCAACAGTTTTGTTTAATGCCATTCAAGTATGTGCTACCTTGTCTTGGTGGATGGATGCATTCATGCCTTTTTCTTCTCAAAAATTAAGAAACCAATTGAATATACAAAAAGAAAATTATGTGAATAATAGCTTTGTTCAATTACAATCAGGACACACATTAGGTCAATCAGCCCATTTATTCAGTAATATAGAAGATGATATTATTCAAAAACAAGTAAAGTATTTAGAAGAGTCAAAAACAATGATTGCAGCTTCAGTTTTAGAAACAAAAGAAGTATCTCAATCTGAATTAAAACCATTGATTTCTTTTGATGATTTCAGTAAAATTGATTTAAGAGTAGGTATAATATTGGAAGCAGAAAAAGTTGAGAAAGCAGATAAATTATTAAAATTAAAAGTAGATTTAGGTTTTGAGCAACGCACTATAGTTTCGGGGATAGCTTTACATTTTACACCAAGTGAATTAATAGGGCAACAAGTTTGTGTATTAGCGAATTTGGCGCCACGAAAAATTAAAGGGATAGAAAGTAATGGAATGCTGTTACTTGCTGAAAATGAAGATGGTTCACTTAAGCTAATGCAACCGGGAGGCACTGCTATAAGTCCGGGTAGTAAAATAGCATAGTTAATATTTATTTTGCTTTCAATTAATTTGTAAATTAAATTGTGTTAGTTTTGTGCATTCAATGAAAAGAAGTGAAAAAATATTAAATGCACTTGGTCAGGCTTATTTTACTTTGTCAAGTAACAATAGTTTGGAAAGTTCCATAACTAATGTATTGGGTATTTTGGGCAAAGCAACAGATGTTGACAGGGTTTATATTTTTCAAAATTTTCAAAACAGTGATAATGAAGAAATTTTTTCACAAAGATATGAGTGGACCAAAGAGAACATAAGTATACAGCTAGATAATCCTGAATTACAAGATTTACCTTGGTCAATTTTTGCCGATTTGCATTTGGTTATGTTAGAAAGAAAAACATACAGTGCAATAGTAAAAGACATAAAGGATGATTTTTTTAGAGAAACGCTTCAATCGCAAGATATAAAAGCAGTATTATTTGTTCCTATTTATTCTAATGAATTATTTTGGGGATGGGTTGGTTTTGATAATTGTCAATCAGATGATACTTTCACTGAAAGTCAGCAGGATGCTTTATTAGTACTTGCCTCTACAATAGGAAATGTAATTGCTATGCAAAAGCAACAGGCTGAAGTTCAGATGGCAAATAACCGATTGAAGGCAGCATTAAATTCTGAAAAGGAGGTAAATAAGTTAAAGTCTCGTTTTGTGACAACCGCTTCTCACGAGTTTAGAACACCCCTTTCTACCATTTCAGGAAGTACAGAATTAATGGAAATGTACATTAGTGAAATACCTAATTTGAAACTTGCAGAGAAATACGAAAAACACATTAATAGAATTAAAAAGGAAATTAACAGAATGGTAATTTTGTTAAATGACACTTTAATTTTAGAAAAACAATCTTTAGGAAAGTATACTTTTAATCCTTCTCTTTTTTCACTTTCATTATTTATAACTAATTTCCTTAACGAATATTATTCAAAGAAATTAGAATCCAATCGCATCGTTTTAAAAATGCCTAATACTCCATTAGATATTAATAGTGACTCACAAATTTTAACCCACGTAATATCTAATTTACTTGATAATGCTTTAAAATATTCAGCGGAGAATTCTACAGTTAATTTGATTGTTGAACCATTTTCATCTGAAATTAAAATTTCAATTATTGACCAAGGTATAGGAATTCCAGAAGATGAACAAGTGCATTTATTTGAAAGTTTTTTCAGAGCTTCAAATGTAATAGGAATAGTAGGAACAGGATTGGGTTTAACTATTGTAAAACAGTTTGTAGAATTGTTAAATGGAACTATTGCTTATTCAAGTGCCTTAAACAAAGGTTCTGAATTCAGCATTACATTGCCATTAAAATACTAATTTTTAAATTTTAATTTCCAAATATCTCCAGACTTGTTTTTCTTTTTACCTACAATTCCTGAGTGCTCTAGGTTTATTAGGATATTCTCAGCTTCAAGGATATTGATTTCTAAAAGATATGAAAACTCATGAGCAGTCATGCTTGGGTAAATATTAAATAACTCAATAGGTTGACGTTTGGTATTGTTTTTAACAGCTAATGGATTTAAATCAAGTATAGCTTTTTCCAAAACTTCGTATTCTTGATATCCCTTTAAAGTTTTTTCAGCACCAAATTCATTTTTAAAGATAAAGGTTGGAAGCGTATGAATTTTGAGTTCAGAGGCATATTCAAGGTCTTCATTGAATTTTTTAATTGCATTTAATTTCATATCCTCTTTAAGTTTAATGACATCTAAACCAACTTCCTCTGCCGTATGTAAAAGCAATTCAATATCTGTAATGTTTTTGCTTTCCAAAAATAAAAGCTCTTTAATCCTTCTATGAAATTGGTAGGCTTTTAATTTATTTTGCATTTGTGCAGCCTTAATACTTATTGAGGGTGGAAATGACGAAGACAAAGGAGAATTGATCCAAATATCTGGAGACAATGGCATTTTTTGTGATTTAGAAACCTCTTCCCAATAGTCAGCCGCATCAGACGGTTGTTTAATGCGTCCCATTTTGCCTTTTAACTCGTCCCAACTCGGAAGAAGACCGCCCAACAGATATTTTACTTCAAAGTACTCACCATATTTTAAGGACAATTTTCTCAATTGAGGTTGAACTATCCAGCAGGTTGAGCAAACAGGGTCTGTGAAGTATGAAATTTCTATTTTAGAGTTAACATTGATTTCCTCCTCTTTTTTAAGATTTTGGATAAGAGGAGTTTTAACAGTTTGGTTAGTATTGTCTAAAAAATTATTTTTAATTTCCCTTCCCAGTGAAATATGTTCTTTGATTCTTGGCGCTCTTGTCTCATAAAACTGATTAAATGCTCCAGTAATGGTAGGATTTTGTTGAAGTAGATGGGACAATGTATAAGCATCAATAAGTGCATTGGTAGTGCCAGCACTTGTAAATGGTAAAGCGACATGTGCTGCATCTCCAATAAGAACAACATTGTCTTTGTGAAAGATAGGTAACAAATCAAAATCTGTAGATTGCCATAAAAAATTCTTTGAAAAATCATTAAATGACAAAAGGTTACGAACTTCATCAGGAAATTGTTCTAATAATGATAAACAGTGATTTTTTATAGATTCTGGCCCGTCAAATTCAGCTTTTTGTAACCTAACATCGTATTGGATATACCAAACCATCTCATCATTTGAACATGGAATATAGCCAAAAGCAATACCTTGTTGTAAGCAGTTTATTTTAGTAAAAGTATTTGGTGATTTTTGAGTTATGTCAGCGTTTTTGATAATGCCTACAATTTCTCTAACTTCGGTTTTAGAAAATTCAACCTCACCAAAAAGACTATTTCGTACTTTTGACTTTACTCCATCTGCACCAATAAAAACGTCGCCATATTCAATGTCACCATTCTCAAATTCAACAGCAACAACACGGTTATTTTTGTATATAAAATTTTTATAATTGCGGTCAAATTGAATGGTATCCTGTGGTAAAAAATGATTGATGAAGTTAAGGATATCACATCTTTTCATACAAATCCATGATTCTAAATCTGTACGTTGCAATAATGCATTATTGTCAGCCTTATTTAGTCTGATTTCATCAATAATTTGACCGGGAAATTCAATTTTCTGATTTGTTAAAGATAGCTTTTGTAAAATATCCATTGCATCTGGATGAAGTAAAAAAGCATGACCATTGCGTTGGTTTTTATGACTGCGTTCATTTATGGAAATATTATGCCCATTTTGATGTAAAAAAACACCTAATGTTAATCCAGCAATTCCGCCTCCAATAATAACCACTTTCATAATTGTTTGAATGTAAATTGTATCCTTTGTAAAGCTTCTGTTAATATTTTTTCAGAAGTTGCAAAACTTAATCTAATGTGACCTTGCGCTCTTTCTCCAAACCATTTGCTTAATCCCGGAACAATAGCTACATGCGCTTTCTCGAGCAGCAATTGATGGACTTGTGTTTCATTCAGTCCTGTTTCACTGATATTGGGAAATGCCAAATAACAACCTTGTGGTGCATTGCAATGAATTCCTTTTATTAAATTGAGTTCATTAACACACAAATTTCTCATTTTGCTTAAATGTTCAATAAATGAAGTTAACCAATAGTCACATTCATTTAAGGCGCTAATAACCGCAACTTGAGCCAATACATTACAACCATTTACAGTTGAGTTGTGCTCCGATTCATTTAGTATTTTGGTAAATAAAGCTTCATTTGGTGCTATAACACTACCTACTCTTAGTCCAGCTAATCCATATGATTTGCTGTAACCCGTTACAATAATTGTTTGATTTTTAATTGCCTCATTTATAGAAGCAATACTTTTGTACTGAAATGGTTCAAAAACAATGTCACTCCATATCTCATCTGATAAAATAATGAGATTGTGAGTAACAGCGAGTTCGCCAATTTGCTTTAATTCATAACTGTTGAGAACTCTACCCGTTGGATTAATAGGGTTGCAAATGCAAATCAGTTTTGTTTGTTTGTTGATTAAAGATTTTAATGCATTAATGTCCAAATTTTCATTAGGATTTAAAGGAATAGAAAAGGGGACAACTTTGCCATTTGCAGCTCTAACAGAATGGGCAAATAAAAAATCACAAGGATTAAAAACAATAGCTTCATCACCTAAAGTTAGAAATGTTTTACATACAGCATACAAGCCATAGGCAGCACTGTTTACAGCTAAAACATTTTTTGGGTGAATATCAACTTGTCTTTTGTTTAAATAATAACGAGCTACAGCTTCACGAAACTTAGGGATCCCTTCAACAGGTGAATAAGAAAAATAACGCTCTTTTGCATATTTTTGTATGGCTTCACTTATTTCAGGTGCACATGGAAAATCGGGATCAGCAGCCGTTAGTGGAATAACTCCCTCGTTATGAGTGGCCCATCTTAAATTATAAGCTCTCTCTTTTAATATCTCTAAATTAATACTTTCGTTACTAAACATACACGTTTAAGGAAATTTGTGTTATATTGTGATTACAAACATAATGCTTATTGTACTTATTTTTAATTAAATTTAATAAAAATTTGAGTATTTATATGTTAATATAGAATTATTTTGAGATATCACTACTATATTTTATATTAATTATCATATATTCAATAAGTTATAATTAATAATTGAAATACCATTGTTTTACGAATGAATAATATTTTAATATTTATTAATACAAAAACAATACAATTGTACTATCAAACAGCATAGTTTGTTTATTTTATGAATCCATTATCTTATTAATTCTGTATATTAATAACAGAATATTTAAGGTAAAATAGTAAAAATTTCTTCTTGTTTTATCTGTTTTCTTAAACGCCATTCATTCGGAAATAAATTATTAATTCTATTCCCTGCAAATTTTCCTAAACCAATTGGAATGTTTTTATAAGTTAAGGTTACATAACCCTTGTTTGAACTGGAATAAGGAATTGTTTGTTTACTTATATATAGCAAAGCTTGTTCTATCGTTAGTTCTATACTTGGCCAATACTCAATATTAAAATGTTGTGAAAAAACAAGTTCACCAGATGGAATCATCAGTTGTTGATTTTGTGTCCCAACACTCGTGCCTAATTGAACTATTTTTAATTGTTTTGAAATTGTCTTGTAAAAATCTAATAAAGGTGGTTTTACAGCCGTCATTTCATTTCTAAATTTAATAAATTCAATATCGACGTTCATTAATTTTTTCCACTCAATACCCAACTTTTCTGTCTTTATTTGGGTTTCATCTCGCTCTATTGATCCCTCAGTATGAGTCTCTATTTTTTGTAGTAATGCAATAAAAAACCCTTCACCTTGATGGGTATGTGGCATTAATTGGTATGAACTTTCTAATTTCCCTGCAAATGAAAATGGAACAGTTTGAAAGCCTTTTGTTGTTAAATATTCAACTTGAGCTTGGTTTTCTCCTGGGTTATAGGTGCATGTACTGTATATAATAAATCCACCCTTTTTAACGCAATTAATAACCTCTTGCAATATTCTTTTCTGCCTTAATTCACAAGTTGTTACATTATCTTCTGTCCATTGCTCTGTAGCATGTGGGTCTTTTCTAAATAAGCCTTCACCACTACAAGGTGCATCTACAACTACAATATCAAATATTTCGCCAAGTTGTGAAAAATCACGACTATCATTGTTACAAATTATGGTATTGGGAAATCCCCATTTCAATAAATTTTCTTTTAAAACTGGAACCCTTGTTTGGATAACTTCATTACTTAGTAAAATATCATTATCTTTGAGTAATGAAGATAGATGAGTCGATTTTCCTCCAGGTGCAGCACATAAATCTAAAACTTTTAAGTCTTTATCATTGAGTTCTATAATTTTATTAAAGGCTTGTTCTAAAACCATACTCGAAGCTTCTTGAACATAATATGCCCCTGCATGCCAAAGTGGGTCAGATACAAATAAAGGTCGCTCAGGCAAATAATAGCCTGTAGAACACCAATTTACTTTTGAGTAATTTAGTTCAGTATTTAACTTCTTTTTATTTATTCTTAAAGAAACTGGAGTTTCTTTGTTTAGAGATGCTTCAAATTCTATATATGCTTGTTCACCCAATTGATGGCGTAATCTTTGTTTAAAACCATTAGGTAATTGAATCATGATCTACGCGCTAATGTAATTCCTAGTAAAATTAATAACATACCTGATACCTGAAATAAACCAATTGGTTCACCATCCAAAATACCCCAAAAATAAGCGAATATAGGTATTAGATAAGTGACAGAAGCCGCAAAAATAGCAGTCGTTTTTTTAACTAATGTGTTAAAAACAATGAGTGAAATGGCTGAACCAATTACGCCTAATAAAAATATATATAAAAGTGGTTTAAGAGATTCTTCTTGCATTGCCACATTAAATGCACCTGTCTGTAATGCTATTATTAATGCCGGAATTGAAACAATACTTAAGGGAATCATGCTATTTACAATAGCAGTATTGTGGCTTAATTTTGATTTGATAATATTAACATTGATGCCATATAAAAAAGCTGCTAAAATAACTTTAGAACATGGAATCAAATAATCTATTTCAAACTGAAACCCATCTTTAGTTTTAGAAAATATAAGAAGCAATGAACCTGCTAAACCAATTATTATTCCTATGGCTTGAGATACCTTAAAAAGTTGTGAAAACAAAAAAACTCCTGTTAATAGTGCAAAAAATGGCGTCATTGCATTCAATGCTCCCGATAAAGAACTTGGGATTTCAGCTCCTGCACTCGCAAATAGATAAGCAGGAATTAAGTTTCCTAGTATCCCTGATAAACTTAAAAACAACCAATCTTTTTTACTTAGTTTACTAAATTCTCTAACAAAGAAATAGGCGCCTACACTACCAGCAAACACTAGTCTTAATGAGGCCAATTGGAAAGGTGTAAAAGCAACTAATCCCTTTTTCATTAGGATAAAGGAGCTGCCCCAAACAAGTCCTAAAAAAAAGAGCGTCAAAAACATTTTTAAGTCAATTTTCACGGGCGCAAAAGTACTCTTTTTCTAATCATTCAACTTTGAATATTTTGCTATTCTTGTATTTTTATATTTTGTGTATCTTTACCACTTTACAATTATGTTTAAAAAACTACTTTTAGTATCTGTTGTTTTTGCTTGTGCTCAAGTATTGTTTTCTCAAGCTCAATTTTCTCCTGCTACCAAGCGTTTTTTGTTTGAATTAAAACAATCTAAACCAGCTAAACGCAACAATAATATGGTTCCTAATGGTCAGCTTATCAATGAATATGCCTTGTATTATAAAAATCAATCTTATTATATTGGAGCCCTTTTATTGGTTGAATCTTCTAAGTTTAATTCTAATGAGTTAGGTGCAAAAGGAATTACTAATTTTAACCAAAAAGGCAATATTTATTCTGTAAGAGTGCCTGTTCAATTTTTGGAATCTTTGGCCCAGTTAAACGGTGTTTTATTGGTTGATATTGGTGACCCATTGTTCCCTGATTTGGAAAATGCGATAAAAACCACAAAGGTTGACAGTGTTCACAAGGGTTTAGGAGCATTGCCGCGTGCATACACAGGAAAAGGAGTTGTTGTTGCCGTTATCGATTGGGGGTTCGACTACACACATCCAATGTTTTATGACAGCACTCTTTCTCGTTATAGAGTGGTAAGGGCTTGGGATCAAAATAAATTATCGGGTCCTCCTCCAAATGGTTTTGATTTTGGTACGGCTTATGAAACTCAGGCTGATTTATTGACCGCTCAGCAAGATACTTTGTATGTTTTTGGTCCCGGTTCGCATGGCACTCACGTCGCAGGAATAGCTGCTGGTGGAGGTGCAGGGGTAAATCTTATAGGGATGGCTCCCGAAAGTGACTTAATTCTTATTTCTTTGAGAAGAGATGCTCCCTCATTAATTGATGCCTATCATTACATAGAACAGTATTCACGAAAAGTAAATAAACCATTCGTGGTAAACATGAGTTTTGGGAACCATTTGGGGCCTCACGATGGCACAACTCTTGAAAATATTGGTATTGATGCCTTTGCAGGAAAAGGTAAAATTTTGGTAGGTTCTGCTGGAAATAATGGCGATGCAAATTTTCATATTCAACAAGCCTTTAAATCAAACACAGATACTCTTAGAACGGTTGTTAATTTTACAACTTTGCCCGACTATTTTGGTCAAACATTATCAATGTGGGGGTCTAAAAATTCTTCATTTTCTGTTCGCTTTAGTCTGCTCAATAATCAAAGAAGAAGTTTACTAAACTCTTCGTGGTTTTCAAGTTTGAAAGACACTGTTTTTAATCAAATAATTGGCAATAGCAATGGCGATTCTATTGAAATGCGATTTACAATTACCAATTCATTTGTTACCAACCAAAAACCTAACATTCGGGTTGATATTAGAAAGAAAGGAAATTTAAAACTATTGCTTGAAGCAGTCAGCTCTTCACAGTGCGATTTGCATGTATGGAACAATGTAAGACTTTTTAATCGTTACACCAATTGGGGAGTGCCTTTTACAGCAGATTTTGTAAATACTAAATCCGGCAATACAGCTTATGGTGTAGGAGAACCAGCAGGTGTAGGTAAAAATGTTTTAACGGTTGCTTCATACCGTTCCGAAGTTTCTTTACCTAACGGACTGACTTTTTATGGTCAAATTTCTAATTTTTCAAGCCATGGTCCTACAGTGGATGAAAGAAGAAAACCTGATATTGCTGGTCCCGGGCAATTGGTAATTTCCTCAGTTAATTCTTTCGACCCCAATCCCGGAACAATTGCAGAAACAACCCAATTTAATGGTAAAAGTTATCAATTTGTGGCTTTTTCAGGAACTTCTATGTCGGGTCCAGCTGTGGCAGGTATAGTTGCACTAATGCTCGAAATGAATCCAAACTTAAACCACACTCAAATAAAAGAAATTATTCAAAATACAGCAAGATTGGACAAACATACGGGTCAAATTGCAGATACAGGGTCATTGATATGGGGTAGGGGTAAAATAAATGCTTATGCTGCACTTCTTGAGGTAAAGGATAAACATATTGATTTAAATGCAAGAAATGTGTTTCCAAATCCCTCAGCACAATATGTGTCATTCTCAACAAATGAAGCGACAGAATTAGTTGTAGTTAGTGCTAGCGGAAAACAAGTGATTTCTAATCAATATTCCCAAATTCCCGCAATGCAAACATTGAATTTAAAAGCATTACCCGATGGGATTTATTTCTTCAAATTTATAACCAAGTCGGGAGTGTCTGTTGTGAAATGGGTAAAATCAAGTAGTTTTTAATAGTTATTAAAGGCTACCTACCAATATGTTTTTATCATTTTCTTTCTCAAATGCCAGTTTTTTCTGTGCCAAAATTGATTCCATTTTAGCTGTGTTGCTATAGTTTTCGGGGTGGTATAAATGGTATTGTATGGCGTGATTTTTTATTTGCAAGGTATAAATGCCACATTGTTCTAAGCGCCAATTAATGTCAGTGTCTTCCCCTATGCCAGGTTCGTTATATTGTTCATCAAAACCACCCACTAATTCTATATCTGTTTTGTGAATACTCCAGTTACAACCCCAAAAACCACTTTTATTTTTAGGTTTTAAAAAGGGCAAGTACAAAGCAGCATCTATTCGTTTACATTGATAAATAAGACAATTAATTAGTCCCAAACTTTTAAGTGAATTCTCTGATATTAGTTTGTCTGACAATGATTGGGAAAGCATCACCCTTCTTCCAAAAAGCACTTGTTTGGATTTCTTGAATTTTAAGTGTGATTTTATAAAATGGGGGTGAAGGATACAGTCTCCATCAATGAAAATTAAATAAGGTGATGAGGCAATTCGAATAGCTGAATTTAAAATTTTGCATTTTCTGAATTTCAAGTCCTCTTGCTGAATATGCTTTAGGGTAATATTGTTGTTAGGCTTAAAACTCTGAATGGCTTCTTTCATTTCATCACTGTTGTTATCCTCGGCAATAATAACTTCTATAGAGCCATTAAAAGATTGCGAATTAATACTTTTAAGAATTAATAATAATGCTTTGGTATTTTTATACACCGATATAATCAAACTAACAGAAGGCGTCATAGATTCAATAGCAATATTAATTTATTTTTGGGATTTTTAATCTAATTAAGATTTTTGATTCAAATTGTTAATTGAATTGTGCCGATGTTGGTGAACTTATTTTATGAAGAATGAGTATAACACAAACAACGGCTAATGTATTTCATACTGTTGCAAAACAACAGCACTCTGCCATAAGTCTATGAGGAAACAATTGTGGAGTAACCTTTTAATAGTTCTTTATTATAAAAAAATAGGCTTTATCGCAGGTTTTTTTTGGTAGTTGGGTGGGGATGGGTTTACTTTGCGTAATTGTAACTAAAAATACACCAAACAGAATTTCGTTAATACAACAGAATATTGTTAGAGTAGGCGTAAAATAACTTCGGATATAAGTATTTAAGAAGCAATTAGAAAAATGAAAATAAGGTATATTTTTGAATTATTCCTTTTAATGTTATTGACCACGTCAACTATTGTTGGTCAAAATAAGAGTTTATATTTTTATTCGAATCCCAATATATTCTACTCTGACCCTTTAGAACTAAAAAAAAGCCTGAAAAAAAAACACACCAAAATTACAATAGAAGTAGTATACTTTAACGACTTTGGATATAACAAATCAAGAATGCCATATATTTTCAGTCATCGAACCATTGAATTTAAAGGAGATTCTGTAGTTGAAATTAAAGATAAACAAGACAATGGCAGAGATTGTGGAACTTACAAGTACATTTATGATCAATGTGGCAATCTGTTAACCATGAGTTCAGAAATTGAAAATATTAGAAATATTTATCAATATGAAGGTTGTAATATTAAAAAACAGAAATTTTTACGCCAAATAAACAGGAGTTCAGATTTTAACAGTCATACCACTATAATATATAACACCTACAACCAAGTAATTAAAGAGGAATATTTTCATTATCCTGACACAATTAATCCTGTTAATATTTTCGAATACGAATATAAAGATACACTACTTACTAGAAAAAAAGAATTTACATATTCCAACGGAATTAAAATTGATTCCACAATTTTAATTTATACTTACTTTAAAGGAAATATTAGCCAGATTTTAACTACAAAATTATTATTGAATAAGAATAATAAAATTGAAAAATTAGAATATTTGACCAAGTACAGCAAGGATTTTCCAGGAAAATTAGATTATATAGAGAATGAATTTGGTAAAATAGAATACAAATATAATTTATATGGTTGGCTAGTTGCTGTAATTGGCGGACGAGCGGGACAATACAAGTATTCATATGGTGTCAATCAGGAACCAAATGTGGTTGTAGAAGGTTTTGAAGGAGGTTACGAAAGGTATTATTTTATTAAGTATGATGAGTAAACATTAGTAACATTTGTAAAAGTCATACAAAACCTTCAACTTAATGCCATTATTGATATTATAACCCAAAACAAACAAACGAAAAGCGAATTGGATATTATTTTGTAAATAAAAACCAAAACACTAAGTTTGTTAAGAGTTATGTTAAAAGCGCTGTTATTTTTTACTTTACTTTGTCATTTAAATTGTTATTCCAATGATACGATTCCAAGCGCAATTCAACTATACAGTGGAGTTAGTTATTATGACAATTATAATCCTAGATACATGTATCAATTTGGGTTTCATAGATTATCTGCCCATAAATTACCATTAGTTATTGGATTAGAATTTAATATTAGCAATCAAAAAAAAACTTTTGAATTACCACCATACGGTAATTATCAAGTAAAAAACAATTTAATTTTGGTTAATTATAGCATAGGTTTTAACTCTTTAAGGGATAAAAAATTTAATATATATTGGGGTTTGTCCTTAAATCATATGTTTATAAATAGTAAGCTTAATTCAAATAATGAAGACATAAAAAAAATGATAAATGCTGATTATGACCAAGAATATACTGGGGTCTCTTTTTTATTAAAGCCACAATATTTTTTTAATAAAGAGATATCTCTATACTCTAGAATCAATATTTTTAAAATTCCAAAAGTCAACCCAAATCTTTATGTTTCATTAGGTTTAGCTTATTTAATCAACTATAAATGAAATGTCTTATCATTATATCAACGTTATTTTTATTCGTATCATGTTTAAAAGAATATGATACAACAAATCCTGATGGATATCCATATGACATTAATATTCAAGAATTAAAAATTATTGAATATAGTTCAGATAAATTTATAAGAACTAATGCCATTATTGAATCTTATGATTCATGTATGTCTTATAAAATTCGTTATAATGATACCATAAACTGCCCATGTAAAAACTTTGATTTTAACAAAAATGTGATGTTTTTAGAATATCATTATCTATATAACACATATTCTGCTAGTTTTTTTGCAAAAGGTTATATTAACCATAAAAACAAAACTTATGGAGTTAATGTAAGTAAAAAATATAAAGTAGCAAACAATAGTGGAATGAATTCAAGTTATCAAACTTTCATCTATTCAAGTTACATAAAGTTACCCAAGTTTGAAGGCTTCAAACCTGTACTTGATATAGAATTTTAAAAGCAAAATTTCTTGGTTTGCTTGTTTGCCTTCTCCTAAAAAACTTTTCCTTTGGTTGGTCTGAAGCAAGGGCTTGTGTAGGTGACCAACCAATAAATCATGAGTTGCTGCAAATGGTTTATGCAATTTCAAACCTAAAACCTAAAATCTAAAATCCCAAATCAAAAATCAAAAATCAAAAATCCCTCAACTCCTTCAAGCCTCTCTCTAACTGCTCCCTGCCCAAAAATTTGTCTTCTAAATCTTTAGCTAAAGGTACCGGCGTATCTAAGCTTCCAATGCGTTTTACAGGTGCATCTAAGGCAGTAAAACAATGTTCGCTGATCCAAGCGGCTATTTCTGCGCCTATACCGCCTGTGAGGGTATCTTCATGCAACACCATGACTTTACCTGTTTTCTCAACAGCTGTTTTTACTGCTTCTTTATCCCATGGCAACAAGGTGCGTAAATCTACTATTTCTGCTTGGATATTTAAGTTTTTACATGCCTCCAATGCCCATTGAACACCCCAACCGTAAGTGATAATGGTTAACTCTTCGCCTTGAGCTACGGTTTTGGCTTTGCCAATTTCCAAGGTGTAATAATCGTTAGGCACTTCACCTTCTATGCTTCTGTATAAGTTTTTATGTTCAAAAAACAACACTGGATTAGGGTCGTTAATAGCAGCACACAACAAACCTTTGGCATCATAAGGATTGCTAGGATATATAATTTTTAGTCCCGGCACATGGAAAAACCAAGCCTCAGTGCTCTGACTGTGAAACGGCCCTGCACCAACACCCGCACCTGTCGGCATTCTTACCACCACATCGGCTGCTTGTGCCCAACGGTAATGACTTTTGGCTAAATTGTTCACTATTTGGTTGAACCCACAAGTGACAAAATCGGCAAATTGCATTTCTACAATCGCCTTGTATTTTTTAATCGCCAAACCATAACCCGCCCCTAAAATTGAGGATTCTGTAATAGGCGTATTTCTTACTCTCGCTTTGCTGAACAATTTATAAAATTGGTCTGAAATTTTAAAAACACCACCATATTCAGCCACGTCTTGTCCCATCAACACTGTGTTGGAGTGGCGTTCCATACTTTGTTTCAAGCCATCACTTATAGCATCTACCAAGCGTCTAGTGCTAGTGTTGTTGGTAGCTGGCGCAATAATTTCTTGAGTATAGGGCGCATACACATCGTTCAATTCTTCTTCAATATCGGCCACAATTTCTGGTTCCGCAAACACTGCTGCCAAATCATCATCCATGCCATGTTTTAGTTCATCATAAATTTGAGTTTTAAGGGTTTCGTTTAATATACCTTCTGACATCAAATAGGTTTCATAATTACTAATTGGGTCTTTTTTACCCCATTCTTCAAACAATTCTTGAGGAACATATTTAGTACCGCTTGCTTCCTCGTGACCGCGCATTCTAAAAGTCATGCACTCTAACAAAATGGGACGAGGGGAGTTTCTCATGCTTTCTGATAATTCAGTCGCTTTGTTGTAAACCTCCAAAATATTATTACCGTCCACTTGATAAGCCTCCATGCCATAACCTATGCCTTTGTCAATAAACTGTTTGCATCTGAACTGCTCATTACTAGGAGTACTCAATCCGTAACCATTGTTTTCTATTAAAAAGATAACGGGCAATTGCCAAACTGCAGCCACATTCATGGCTTCGTGAAAATCGCCTTCGCTTGTGCCACCATCACCACTGAAAACGACACTTATTTTTTTGTCGTTGTTGAGCAAATGTGCCAAAGAGATACCATTGGCAACGCCCAACATAGCGCCCAAATGTGAAATCATACCGACAATGTGATAGTCGTTGGTCCCAAAATGGAAACTTCTGTCTCTGCCTTTGGTAAAACCACTTTTTTTACCCTGCCATTGCGCAAACAATTGTCTGAATGGCACTTTTCGGGTGGTAAAAACGCCTAAATTTCTATGCAGCGGCAATACATATTCATCGTTATGCAGCGCCATAGTAACACCCACAGAAATAGCCTCTTGACCTATGCCACTGAACCATTTCCCGATTTTACCCTGACGCAATAAAATCAACATCTTTTCTTCGATAATTCTTGGATAAAGGATGTTTTTATAAAGCTCTAATAATGTTTCGTTACTTAATTGTTTTCTGTTGTAATGCACAGCACAAAAGTAAGTAATTTTTAAATTTGCAGCCTACAAATTAGCCCATTATTTTCCAGTATATTCAAAAGGATTGTCTGTCCTCATTCTTACGATTAGTTGTAAAGGTTTTTTGCTTACTAATTGAGGATTTGATAGATATATTTTTAAATCAGGCTTTTGTAGCCATTGTTTGGGGTTCAATACATCTTTTAATTTGATGCTGTAAGTCTGTTTTTCATTCAAGTTCATTGAACGCCAATCAACTCTTAGCTTATTAACAAAAGTTTCAATCACTAATTCATTGTCTATGGTTTCATTTTCAACTATTTGCCAATCGAGGTAGTAATAGTGATTAGGAATAATGGAATGGATGGGAATCGTTACCGGAATTTGTGAATTGCTTGAATCAAAAGTAAATGACATCGTTTTTTCATACAAAAGTTGTTTGGAGTTGGTTTTTTGTAAAACCACAAATTCATATTGTAAATGGTAGTCTTTCTGTTTAATAAAAGGAAAATATTGACCTAATATGGACATGTTTTCTGCTTGTAAGTGATTGCAAATAATGTAGTCTTTTCCCCTTAGTTCGTTACTGTCCAATTGCTTAATTTTTTCAGTGTATTGACACTCAAAAGTTTGTTTGCTAAGCTGTAAGTACAAATTAAAATAGCTGGAGTTCCCTTGCCAATAAATGCCAATTTTCTTTTCGGGATTTTGTTTTTTAAAGGTATTGCTTGCCTCAATAAAAGCTTGCATGGGTTGAAAATATCTGTTTTGAACAAAATGTGTGCTGTAATGCAAATGATAAATTAACAGTATAAAACTAATTATAATTCCTGCCATTTTTAGTTTTTTGTATTTCAATGTTTCAATACCGTTTGCCGCAAGTAATAGTAGGAAAGGGGTCGAAAAATATAAGGCAGCCGACTGCATTATTGGAGCTCTTAGAACTGAGTATAAATAGATTATTAGGAGTGGAACCCCCCATAATAGGAAGGCAATTATTCTGTTCTTGAAATTCTTTTTTATTTGCAGAAATGCCAACAGTAGTAAAATTGAAAAAAGAAAAGTTATAGTCAAAGACTGATTAAACAATTGCCAATAAAACTGTTTGAAAAATTGCCAATTTGGGGTACTTAACCATTGCAAACCGCCATAACTTAGTTGGGTAAGTGTAATTGGTAAATGAGGTAAAAACAACAATGAACTAAAAACTAAAACGCCCAATAATTGTATTTTTTGTGTTTTATTCGATTGGAAGGTAAGGTAAGTAAGAAGTATGGTTACACTTTGCAAAAAACTAAAATAATGGGTGTAAAAACTAAGTGTTGTAATACTTGTAATGAAGAATAGCCTACTCCATTTTTCTGAATTTTGATTGAACGAATGAAGCTGATAAACGAGTATTAAGTTGAGCATTAGTCCCAAAGAATACGGACGAGCAACACTGTGTAGATATAAGAAATATTCTAAACTTATAAAGAAAATACCGGCAAGTAAAGCAGTGTATATGCCAAAATACTTAATCCCAATTTTGAAAAAATAAAAGGTACTTATTAGTGAAAAAAGGACAAAAGGCAATTTAACCGTTGTAACAGAAGCACCACAAAAATGAATCAAACTCCATAATAAAACTTGAACCAAAGCTGGATGTCCATCTACAACAACACCTTTGTTTATTAATTCATTGAATGACTGAAATCGGCAGCGGTAAAGTGCACTGAGTTCATCGT